>NZ_CP146369.1:437500-758214 GCF_037055245.1 Brevundimonas olei | reverse complement strand
CAGGCCGTCGTCGGCCACGACAGCGGCGAGCGCATCACCCGCTCGGCCGATGTGCGCCGCTATTTCGAAGCCCTGCGGACCGCCAATCCCGACCGCATGGTCATGGGCGACTACGCCCAGACGTGGGAGGGCCGCCCCCTGTTCTGGGCCGCCGTCGGCTCGCCGCGCAACATCGCCCGGCTGGACGCCATCAAAGCCGCGACCAACGCCCTGGCCGACCCGCGCAAGACCAGCCCCGAGCAGGCCCGCGCCCTGATCAACGACACCCCGGCCATCGTCTGGATGGCCTATTCCGTCCACGGCAATGAGATCAGCCCCGCCGACGCCGCCCTGATCGCCGCGCGCCGCCTGACCGACGGCCTCGACGCCGAGGCGCAGGGCTGGCTGGAGAACGTCGTGGTCGTCTTCGTCCCGACCCAGAACCCCGACGGGCGCGAACGCTTCATCAACAGCTTCGAGGCCGGTCTGGGCGCCCAGCCCAACGGCGACCCCCTGTCGGCCGAGCGGGCCGAGCCGTGGCCGTCCGGCCGCTACAACCACAATCTGTTCGACCTGAATCGCGACTGGTTCATCCAGTCCCAGCCGGAGACGCAGGGCCACTCGGCCCTCATCCGCGAATGGCGCCCGCAGGTGGTGGTCGATTCCCACGAGATGGGCACGGACTCGAGCTTCTTCTTCCCGCCCGAGGCCCAGCCGCTGAACCCCTGGATCTATCCGCCGATCCTGGACGCGCGCGAGCGCTTCGGCCGCAACACCGCCGGGCGTTTCGACCAGGCCGGGCTGGACTATTTCACGCGCGAGACCTTCGACGCCTTCTATCCCGGCTACGGCGACGGCTGGCCCGCCTATTTCGGCGCCGTCTCCATGACCTATGAGCAGGGCTCGTCGCGCGGTCTGCTGGCGCGCCGCTCGTCAGGCGAGATGCTGACCTACGCCGACACGGTCAAGGGCCACCTGACCGCCACCCTGTCGACCATCGAGACCGCCGCCCGCGACCGCGAGAAGCTGCTCAGCGACTTCTACGCCTTCCACCGCGACGGGATTTCGGGCGGACGCGGCGCCTATGTCCTGTCGCGCTCCGCCGCCGCCGACCCGGCCGCCGCCGACAAGCTGGCGGGCCTGCTGGTGCGTTCGGGGCTGGAGGTCGGGCGCGCCGCCGTCGCCTTCTCCGCCTGCGGCCAGAACTATCAGGCGGGCGATTACATCGTGAACCTGTCCCAGCCCCAGCGCCGCATGGCCGAGACCCTGCTGGCCAGGGACGTACCGCTGGACCCCAAATTCCTGGCCGAACAGGAAGCTCGCCGCGCGCGCGGCCTGGGCGATGAGATCTACGACCTGACCGGCTGGTCCCTGCCGCTTCTGTTCAACGTGCCGAGCCAGCGCTGCACCGGCGCTCCGTCGGTCCAGACGGCCGCCGTCGGCCCCGAACTGATCCGCCCCGCCGCCGTGGCGTCCGGCGACGCGGCCTACGGCTACGCCATCCATCCGGGCACGGCGGGGATGCGCTTCCTGACCGCCGCCCTGACCGACAAGTTGCCGGTCCGCTCGGTCGAGGAGCCCTTCACCCTGGACGGCCGCGCCTATCCGGGCGGAACCTTCATCGTGACGCGCGCCGGTTCGCCCGACGACCTGGACGAACACGTCCGCCGTCTGGCCGCCGGCAGCGGCGCCCAGGTGACGCCGCTCGCTACCTCCTGGGTCTCCAGCGGCCCCAGCATCGGCTCGGACAAGGCGACCGCCATCGCCGCCCCGCGCGTCGCCATGGCCTGGGACGACCCAACCGAGCCGGAATCCGCCGGCTCCATCCGCCATGTGCTGGAGCGCGAATACGGCTGGCCGGTCACGGCCGTGCGCACCCGCCGCCTGGCGAACGCCGACCTGTCCCGCTACCAGGTGCTGATCCTGCCCTCGGGCGGAAACTATGAGCAGATCCTGGGCGAGAGCGGCGTCGCCAACCTGCGCGCCTGGGTCCAGGCGGGCGGCGTCCTGATCGGCGTCGGCTCGGCCAGCCGCCTGCTGACCGACCCCGATTCCAAGCTGCTGGAGAGCCGCCGCGAGAGCGCCGTCTCCGGCGACGGCGACAAGGACAAGAAGGACGGCGGCAGCGAGATCGCCACCGACGCCGAATACCTGGCCCTGACCGGCCATCACGGCGGCGCGCCCGATCCGGTCGCGGGCGTCCTCGCCAGCGCCGTGGTCGACAACGAACACTGGCTGGGCGCAGGCGTCGCCCCGACCCTCAGCGTCATGGTGCGCGGCTCGGACATCTATGCGCCGCTGGCCCGCGACCAGGGAACCAACGTCGTGCGCCTGGCCGGACCGGACCAGGTGCTGGCGTCCGGCCAGCTGTGGGCCGAGAACCGCCGCCAGCTGGCCTACAAGCCCGTCGCCATGGCCTCCGAGGTCGGCCGCGGCCAGGTCGTCGCCTTCACCCAGGACGTCACCATGCGCGCCTTCCTGGAAGGGCTGAAGCCGCTGTTCCTCAACGCCGTCTTCCGCGGCCCGGCGCATACGTCAGGCACGAAGGGCGATTAACCGCCCTTCTCCCCCTGTGGGAGAAGGTGGCCGAACGGAGTGAGGTCGGATGAGGGGTTGCGAGACCTCAGCCTCGGCCGCACGTCAAACAGACCCCTCATCCGTCCGGCTTCGCCGTCCACCTTCTCCCGCAAGGGGAGAAGGAACAACGCACCTGCTTTGACACCCGCGCCTGCGCAGGCTTTCCTGCTTCCGCCAGCAGGGGAGCTGATGCGCATGACCTTCCACACGCCACGCCCGCCGGCCGACGACGGCGACTGGACCCTGCTGCAAAGCCGGATCGACCGCAGCTTCTGGCAATGGGACCGTCGCCCCGAGCCGGACGCGCCCGTCCTCAGCCGCTTTGTCATCCTGCGGCCGCCCGAGCGGCTCGACTACGACGACTTCGACGAGGCCGAGGCCATGTTCGAAGCGATGGAGGACTAAGGGCGGTTGTCCGTCGCCTCTGCGCCCTCAACGATGCGCACCACGGCCAGGTCGGCGGTGACGTTGCCCAGGGTGCGGAAGATGTCGGGCACGACCTCGACCGCCAGCAGCAGCGGCAGCAGCTCCAGCGGCACGCCCATGGCGATGCAGATCGGGGCGATGGAGGCGAAGAAGCTGGCCTGCCCCGGCAACCCCACCGTGCCGATCGAGATCAGCACCGCCGTCAGCATGGCGGCGAACAGTTGGCCCGCCGAGGGCTCCAGTCCGAACAGATGGGCGCAGTAGATGGCCACCCCCAGATTGGCGACCGGGCTGGTGATGCGGAACACCGCCACCGCCAGCGGCAGGACCAGGCCCGCCGTCGCCCGCCTGACGCCCAGTTCGTCGACCGCCCGCTCGACCATGACCGGCAGGCTGGCCAGCGACGACTGGGTCGAGAAGGCCACCACCTGCGCCGGCGCCGCCGCCCGCGCGAACCGGCCCAGGCTCACCCGCCCGAAGATGACGGCCAGCGGATAGAAGATCAGGCCGATGCCGATGCAGGCGAGCGAGATCAGCGCCACATAGTGCAACAGCACCCCCGCCGCGCTGGCCCCCGCCGTCAGTCCCACCCCGACCGACAGGGCGAAGACGCCCAGCGGCGCGACGCTCAGCACCCAGCGGACGATGACGATCATCGTCTCGCCCACCGCCTCGAAGAAGGTGATCAGGGGAACACGCAGCCGCTCGGGCAGCCCCGAGGCCGCAAAGCCGAAGAAGACGGCGAACACCACCATGCCCAGGATGGCGTCCTCGGCCGCCGCGCGGATCGGGTTGGACGGGGCGATGGTCTTGACGAACTCGCTGAACGGCGCGCCCGCGCCCAGACCCTCGGCGCCCTCCGGCTTGATCGCCAGCAGCAGGCGCGCGCCTTCGGGATCGATCGGCCAGACGGCGTGCAACCCATAGGCCGCCGCGACGGCGTAGACGGTCGCAAAGACGATCAGCCCCCCGAACCAGGCCACCGCCTTCAGCGCCAGACGCCCGGTCCGCGCCGCATCGGCGATGGAGGCGATGCCCGTCACCAGCAGGCTGAACACTAGCGGGATAATCGTCATCCTCAGCGCATTCAGCCACAGCTGGCCCAGCGCCTGAATGAAGTCCGCCGTGACATGGCCGCCCGGCAGGCCCCACTTCTGCGCCGCCGCCCCGGCCAGCAGACCCAGCACAAGCGACAGCAGCACCAGGGTGCTGAGAGAGGTCAGAAAGGAGCGCGCCGATTTCATACCGGCCACGCTAGCAGCCGCCGCGCCGCGCGCCAGCGGAAATCAACCCTCTTCCCCCGTCACCCTCGGGCTTGTCCCGAGGGCCTATGGCGGCTGCAAGCTGAAGGGCGCGTCGTTTTCATACCTGCGCCTCCAACATCCCGCGCCCAGCCAAGGGGAACGCTGGGCCCTCGGGACAAGCCCGAGGGTGACGGTTTCGGACCGCAGCGTCCTACTTCGGCGCGCCCGAGTTGGCCGGGTCCAGCGGCAGGCCCGCCGCCTGGCGCGCCTTCATCACCCGCAGCCAGCCGTGCATGGCCTCTGAATCCAGCCCGTGCATCATCAGCCGATAGCCCGCCTGCAGCGTCGACAGCGCCACCAGCGGATGGCCGTTCTTGACGAAGGCCATGTGGTAGCTCGTGCCCAGAATGCGGGCGATGTAGATGGCCATCACCTCGTCCAGCTGCAGCGAACTGGACGCCCGCACGAAGTCGTCGCGCGGCAGCATCAGGGCGTAGATCGGCGTGTAGAACTCCACCGCCGTCTGCACGTCGACGAAGTTGTGCCACTTGCGCGGAAACGCCTCGAACGGCGGGAATTCGTCCGAGATCATGGAGAAGTCGATGCGCTCTGGCGGCATCAATTCCCGCCCCTCGGCGCGCAAGGCGGCGTTCATCTCGATGACGAAGTTGAAGATGTTCAGGTCGTGCTGAAGGAACAGATCCGGCTCGATGTCCTTCAGCCGCGTCGGCGTCAGCGGCCATTTCGTCACCTTGTCGCCCACCCCCGCGTTCTCGCGCACGAAGGCGGTCAGCTCGGACCCGACGTGGAAGTGGCGCAGGATCACCCGATTGCCCTCGGGCGTCACAAAGGTCCGCAGACCCCAGTGGATGGTCTTGTGCAGCAGGCCGTTCAGGTTCGGGTATTTCGGCGAAATGACCCGCAGCACCTTCACCAGACAGAAGAACAGGAACACCAGCGGCCGCGCCATCGGAAACAGCCAGCGCCGCGACCGCGACCGCGCCCCCAGCAGCAGGTCGCGCTTGGCCCCGTCGTCGATCGGCAGGCTGTGGTCCAGATACAGCGCCATCCACGGATCGGGATCCTTGGGATCGAACCTCGCGGGGTCGAACGGATCCTCCCCCGGCTTGTAGTACCTCACGCCGCGATCTCCTCGATCTGCAGGGCGTAGAGGCGGGCCGTGACCTTGGCGGTCGTGACGATGCGTTCGGCGATGAAGGGATCGGGCAGCACCATGCCCAGCATCTCCTCGAACTCCTTCATGTGTTCGGCATCGTTGTCGCCGTGATACAGCAGGAAGCGCACCGCCTCGTCGGGCAGGGCCAGCCGCTCCTGCACCTTCAGGCCCCACGGCTTGGCCTTGATCGAGCCCAGCCCCTCGATGATGAACATGGCCCCCAGCAGGCCGAAGGGATCGGGCTTCGACGCCTCATGGAACATCCAGGCCGACAGGGCCTCGGACCCCACATTCTTCGGCGCCGACTGGATGTCCTCCAGCGCCCCGCCCGAGGCTGTGAAGTCGGCCTCCAGCAGACGGAAATCGCGATGCTCCGTCACCGCATGGCGCATCAGTGTCGAGCGCAGCTCCAGATGGTCCTCGCCGATATTGGACGCCGCCCGGCTCATCCACAGCGCCCCGTCCTTCACCTGCTGGCGCAGGTTGATCAGGAAGGCGTGGTAGTCGGCGACCTCGAACCGCCCCCGCGTCAGCTTGCGGATCAGGGGCGTCGCCTCCAGACGCTGCTCGAAATCGGCGAAGACGACCGCCAGCTTCCGCAGGCAATCGGCCACCGCCGCCTCGGCCAGTTGTTCCGCCATCACACAATCTCCAGCATCATGAAGCCGATCATCGCCCGCCCGCTCTCGGGCACGATGCACAGCACCCTGTCTCCGCGCTTTCCGCGTCCCGACTTCAGGAAGGCGTCCAGCATGACCCAGATCGAGGCCGAGCCGACATTGCCGCTGTCGCTCAGGGTCGTGAACCACTTCTCCTCGGGGATCATCGCGGCGGTGCTTTCCAGCAGGCCGACGATCTCCTGACGCAGCGACCGCGCGGAGTAGTGACACAGCAGATGGTCGACCTGATCGGGCACGATCCGCCCGTCATCCACCTTCTCCAGCCAGACGCCGATCCAGGCGCGAATGACGATCTTCAGCAGTTCGAAATCCTGCAACAGCGCCACCGCCCCCGCCGCATGAGCCGCCGCCGGTCCGGCGTGGCTCCAGGCGCTGGTCATGTCGGCGCGCGCCTGCGGCGTCGATCCGGCCCACATGCAGGGATCGAAACGCCCGGCCAGGGAGGTCATGTCGATCCACTCGACCTTCAGACTCAGCCCCTCGGGTTTCGGCCTCGGCTCCATCACCACGGCGCCCGCCCCGTCCGACAGGGTGAAGCGCAGGAAGTCCGCCTCGATCCGCGCCCGGCCCTTCTCATCCACCAGCGCCGTGCCCTCATAGAAGGCGGGCCGGAACCAGCGGGATGAAAACTCCCCTGCACAGGCGGCGGCCACATCCGCCTCCCCCGCCCGCACGCTCAGCCACGCCCCCTTGGCCGCCATCAGGGCGCTGGCGCAGACGGACTGATAGCTGAAGGCCTCCAGCGGCCCCGCGCCCAATTCGGCCTGAACCGCGCTGGCGTGGCCGGGCACCAGATAGTCGCCCTGCGTCGCCGCCGCGCCCAGATGCTGCAGATCGCCGAGGCTCAAGCCCGCCTCGTCCAGCGCCGTCCGCACCGCCCCCGCGCACATGGAGGCGTTGGAATGCAGCGGTTCGCCGTCAACGTTCAGGGCGTAGTGCCGCCCCTCGATCCCGTTCCAGCGCAGGGCGCGGCGCCCGACGGCGGACGCCCGCCCGCCGATGCGGCCGATGAAGTCCTCCATCCGATCGTTGCCGATCCGCTCGCCGGGCAGGACGGCGCCGGTCCCGGTGATGAAGACGTCGCGAAGCATACTCATGGCGGGGACCTTGGCGACGCGCCCGACGCCGCACAAGCCGGAAAGCGTCGGTTCGGACGCAGAAAGGGCGGCGGACCGAAGCCCGCCGCCCTCTCATCAACCTGAAATCAGGTCAGACCTTAGAAGGACTTCGTGAGGTTCACGAAGGCCGTCCGGCCCAGGTAGTCGTAACCCGAGTACAGCGGAGCGTTGCCGACCCGGTTGTTCACGCCGGCCGAGATCGTGGGCGGATCTTCGTTCAGCAGGTTGCGGACGCCGGCCGTGACGGTCCAGCCGTCAGCCGTGTACTGCACCGAGGCGTTGTGTTGCCAGTAGTCGCCGACTTCCAGATCGTAGATGCTCGTGGCCGGATCTTCCTCGTAGTAGGTGTAGGATTCCATGCCCTTGACCCACTCGACGCCGTAGCGCACGCGCCACTTGTCCCACGCATAGGACAGATCGGCGGTGCCGGTGAACTCCGGATTGTCGATCATGCCCAGGTAGTCTTCCAGCGGATCTTCTTCGAACAGCTTGTTCGAGATTTCCGTGTACTGGGTGACGCCCAGGTTGAACAGCGCCGTGCCGGGGCCGACGTCCTTGCGGTAACGCAGGGTGTAGTCCAGGCCCTTCACATTGTCCGTCGCCAGGTTGACGTAGCTGTCGTGGACCGTCAGCTGGCCATTGGCGGGATCACGCTCGACCAGACGGCAGAAACCGTTGTCCGCGGCGAAATCGCCGGGGTTCGAGTCATAGCAGCGGGTCAGGATCTGGCTAGCGCCCGTCCGCGAAACGCCGTTCTCCACCTCGATCTCATAGTAGTCGACGGCGAAAGCCAGATCGCCCCAACCTTCCGGCAGGCGCGGTTGCAGAACCACGCCGATCGTCATGTTGGTCGAAGTTTCGGCCGCCAGGCCAGCGTCCGCGCCGCCAGCGGTGATGACTTCAACGCTGGTGGTCGATTGCCAGTCGGTCGGCAGACCTTCACGCGTGCAGTTGGCGACGCGGTTCGGGTTGACGTTCGGCGCGCCGTAGTTGTTGCAGCGATCGAGCGTGTTCGACTGGTAGCCGGTCGTGGCGCCGACGAACTGTTCGAACAGCGCCGGGGCGCGGTAGGAGGTGCCGTAGGTGCCGCGGAAGGTCACGCCGTCGATGGGCTGGTAGACCAAGCCGATCTTGTAGGTCGTGTCGTCGCCGTAGGAATCGTAGTCCGTGTAACGGAACGACCCGTTCAGCGTCAGTTCCTTGGCGAACGGCGCATCGCGCAGCAGCGGAACTTCGACTTCACCGAAGACTTCCCACACCGAGTCGGTGCCGCGCGTGATCGCGGAGGTCGAGAAGTTGTAGGTGTTGCCCGTCTGGGAATCGAGACCCGGCGTGTCATCGATCTCGGATTCACGCCATTCGGCGCCGAAGAAGCCCATGACCTGGCCGGCCGGCAGGCTGAACAGCGGGCCGTCGATGCCGAGGCTGACGATCTTTTCTTCAAAGACGGTCACGCCCGTCACCGGACGGAACACATAGTCGACCCAGTCCTTCGGCAGCACGCCGCCGATGGTTTGGGTGGTCAGGGCCGGAGCGGCGACGCAGCCCGGGTTCGAGGCCAGTTCGCGACACTGGAAACCGCCGGCGCCGTTCGAGACGACATCGAGGGATTCAATCAGGCGATCCGTCAGGAACTGTTCGCTGGTGTACTCCGAACGCGAGCGCGAATAGCTGGCTGACAGGTCATAGCGCCAGTCGGTCAGGAAGAAGTCGCCCTTGATGCCGCCGACGTAGCGGTTGAAGGACTGCTCCTGGCGCGAGTGGTCGTTGCCGAAGCCGATGAAGGCGCGCACGCCGACGTCCTGGCCCTTGTTCAGGCCCTGGTCGCCGAAGGCGGTGCTGGCCGACAGGCTGGTCGGGATCAGCGGCGAACCCTTGGCGTAATCCAGCGACAGCTGGCGGTAGCCGGTCTGCGAGGACTCGCGCTTGTTATACAGGAATTCGCCGTAAACTTCGGCGTTGCCCAGCGCGTTCAGCTGATAGCCGCCTTCACCGTAGATGGTGGTGATCTCAACCGGCGAGATCAGCGACTCGTTCAGCATGCGGTCTTCGAAGGTGTCGCGGACGTTCAGGTCGTTGGCGCCGCCGCCGACGCCCTCGAAGCCGACCAGGCCCGAGGTCACGCCCGAGTTCGGACGCCAGCGGTTGAAGGTGTCGCCCACCGAGCCGGCCGCACCGACGCCCGTCAGCATATTGGTGCCGATGGTGTTGATGGTCACGCCGTTCGAGCCGGTCGTGGTCAGCGGGTAGCACTTCGACTTGCCGGTCAGCGGATCGATGTAGTCGTTGTCGAAGCGGAAGCCGTCGGTCTGGCAACGCGTGAACTCACGGTCGCGCAGGGTCAGCTCGTCGCGCTCATAGCGCTCGATCGAGCCGGCGGCGCGCCAGCGGTCGCCACGGGCGCCGGCCGTCAGCGACAGGCGGGTCGAACCGCCGTTGCCGTTGGCTTCCAGAGGCTCGTTGCGCTGGGCTTCGAAGACCAGGCCTTCGAAGTTCTTGCGGGTCTGGATGTTAACCACCCCGGCCACGGCATCCGAGCCGTACACCGACGAAGCGCCGTCGCGCAGGACTTCGACGCGCTCGATCATCGAGGTCGGCAGCACGTTCAGGTCGGCCGAGCCGACCGAGCCGCGCGAACCGGCGGGCGAGACGCGACGGCCGTTCAGCAGCACCAGGGTGCGGCTCGGGCCCATGCCGCGCAGGCCGATGGTGTTCGCGCCGGGGCCGCCGTTGGTGACGTAGCCGCCGTAGGAGTTATTGATCTGCGAGGTGCCGCCGGTGATGGCCGTGCTCTGCAGCGCTTCCGTGGTCGAGGCGAAGCCTTGCAGGGTCGCTTCTTCGCGCGTCACGACCTGAGTCGGCGACGGGGCGTTGAAGTTGTCGCGGCGAATGCGCGAACCGACGACCACGATCTCGTCGACCTGGGTCGCTTCCTGGTCAGTATTCGAGGCGCTTTGAGCAAACGCCGTCCCCGGAATAAGCATGGCCATCGACAGAGCAGCAGCGCCAGCCGCCATCGTCGTGCCCAGCAGGTAGTCTTTACGAGTGCTCATATGCCTCTGTGTACCTGTTAATTGTTACTGAACATCACATCGTTCCACGAACGACGTTGAAAACCAATGTTCGTCTTTACGTTTCTTGGCTGCATCAATGGCTATGGCCGACCCGTCATACCATCAACCAATTTCTTTCAAAAAATCATTGTTAGGGGAAATTGTGAGGCATTTTTGACGCGCAAACGCCGGGTTCGGACCTATATTCCGCCCTTTTCAACCACATTTTGCCCAATTATGTTCTCAACATGTCGGATTTGCCTCATTTATGGCGACGATTGAGCCGAAACACGTCAGCTCGTCGTTCAACCTGTGGTAGCGGGAAGGCTACGCGGGGGCGCTTCCTGCACTAGCGTCTTGGGAACGCGCGCATTACCTTGATGTTCATGGCCCGTTCTCCTGCGAAACCGACCAAGCCCGTCCACACGCCCAATCCCGGTCTCAGCGAGGCGCCCGTCGCCTTCGACCACGGTCGCGCGCCCGCCTTCGCGCCCGTGAACGGACCGCGCCTGACGCCCGAGGAGGCGCCCGCCGCCCCCGCCGACTGGGTCCCCCACCGCCCAGATCGGCCGACCAACAAGAAGCGCATCCCCTTCCGGCTGGAGACGAAATACCAGCCCGCCGGGGACCAGCCCTCGGCCATCGCCGAACTGGTCGCCCAGGCGGACGAGGGCGACCGCGAACAGGTGCTGCTGGGCGTCACCGGCTCGGGCAAGACCTTCACCATGGCCAAGGTGATCGAACAGACCCAGCGCCCGGCCCTGATCCTGGCCCACAACAAGACGCTGGCGGCCCAGCTCTATTCCGAGTTCAAGGCCTTCTTCCCCGACAATGCGGTCGAGTATTTCGTCAGCTACTACGATTACTACCAGCCAGAGGCCTACGTCCCGCGCACCGACACCTACATAGAAAAAGACAGCTCGATCAACGAGCAGATCGACCGGATGCGCCACGCGGCCACCCGCGCGATCCTGGAGCGGGACGACGTCATCGTCGTCGCCTCGGTCAGCTGCATCTACGGCATCGGCTCGGTCGAGACCTACACCGCCATGACCTTCAACCTGAAGGTCGGGGACCAGATCGACGAGGCCAAGCTGCGCGCCGACCTGATCGCCCTGCAGTACAAGCGCAACGACGTCCATTTCGAGCGCGGCATGTTCCGCAAGCGCGGCGACACCCTGGAGATCTTCCCCGTCCACCTCGAGGACCGCGCCTGGCGCATCAGCCTGTTCGGCGACGAGATCGAGGCCATCGACGAGTTCGATCCCCTGACCGGCAAGAAGACCAATGCGCTGGACGAGGTCACCGTCTACGCCGCCAGCCACTACGTCACCCCGCGCCCGACCCTCAATCAGGCCGTCAACGGCATCAAGGCCGAGCTGAAGGAGACGCTCGACTGGATGGTCGAGAACGGCAAGCTGCTGGAGGCCCAACGGCTGGAGCAGCGCACCCGCTTCGATCTGGAGATGATGGAGGCCACCGGCTCCTGCGCCGGCATCGAGAACTACAGCCGCTGGCTGACCGGCCGCGCGCCGGGCGAGCCGCCGCCCACCTTCTTCGAATACATCCCCGACAACGCCCTGCTGTTCGTTGACGAGAGCCACGTCACCGTCGGCCAGATCGGCGCCATGTTCCGCGGCGACTACCGCCGCAAGTCGACCCTGGCCGAGTACGGCTTCCGCCTACCCTCCGCCATCGACAACCGCCCGCTGAAGTTCGAGGAATGGGACGCCATGCGGCCCCAGACCGTCTTCGTCTCGGCCACCCCCGGCGCCTGGGAGCTGGACAAGACCGGCGGCGTCTTCACCGAACAGGTCATCCGCCCCACCGGCCTGATCGACCCCCCGGTCGAGATCCGCCCCGTCTCCGGCGCGACCCGCAACCAGGTCGACGACGTCATCGACGAGGTGAAGGCCACCGCCCGCGCCGGCTACCGCTCCCTGGTCACCACCCTGACCAAGAAGATGGCCGAAGACCTGACCGAATACATGCACGAACAGGGGGTGCGCGTCCGCTACATGCACTCCGACGTCGACACCCTGGAGCGGATCGAGATCCTGCGCGACCTGCGCCTCGGTTCATTCGACGTGCTGATCGGCATCAACCTGCTGCGCGAGGGCCTCGACATTCCCGAGTGCGGCCTGGTCGCCATCCTCGACGCGGACAAGGAGGGCTTCCTGCGCTCGGAGACCTCCCTGATCCAGACCATCGGCCGCGCGGCGCGCAACGTCGACGGCCGCGTCATCCTCTACGCCGACCGCATGACCGGCTCGATGGAGCGCGCCATCGCCGAGACCGACCGCCGCCGCGAGAAGCAGCAGGCCTACAACCTCGAACACGGCATCACGCCCGAGACGGTCAAGCGCGACATCAAGGAGATCCTCGAGAGCCCCTATGAGTCCCGCGACCTGGACCGCCTGACCCGCCCCGGCGTCGCCGAGGAGGCCAAACCCTTCGTCGGCTCCAACTTCCAGGCCGCCCTCAAGGATCTGGAAAGCAGGATGCGCGACGCCGCCGCCAACCTCGAGTTCGAGGAAGCCGCCCGCCTGCGCGACGAAATCAAGAAGATGAAGCTCCTCGACCTCGAATTCGCCAACGAGGCCCTGACGGGCGCCGGCGAGGAGGTCGACAAGTCCGCCCCCAAACGCTGGCGGAAAGAGGCGGCGGCCGAGAAGGCGGAGGCGTTCAGGAAGGGGCGGTAGAGACGATCTCGATGCAACATTTGCGATGAATTAGGTCACACAGTTTCGTGTTGCCAATTCGTTCCCAACACCAGATGTTGGGGTCACGACCGATTCAGACGTTGTGCTGAGACATGACTAGGCGATCTGGAGACCCCGATGGCTTGCAACGGTTTCAATCATCCGCCCGACTGCACATGCTCCTTTCGAGGTGGGCATCCTGGCTCGCACTCGCCGCCGCGCTCCGTTCCGGCGACGCTACTAGGCGACCTTGCGCCGACTACTGTTCGACTTCCCAAACAACAATCAAGACCCTGCCCTAGGTGCGGGTTGCCAACCATTTTCTTGAAAGCTCCCAACGGGGGCTATTTCCGCGTTGCTGGCGATGGGTCATTTCTAAAGCACAGTTGTCCGAAATCTGTGCCAACGGAAAAGCTGAAATTTAGACGGGATAAGGCCGAGCGAGATTGGTTTCCGATCACGGCGCGAACAATGAGTACGTCCGGCCCCGACCAAGTCCTGCAGATTTCCAGCTTGCTCGAAGGCACCCCATTTTGCGCAAGGCTTGAAGACGGCGTTCGGATCGACACAAGCAAGCCTGCACTTGGCCGATGGTTAGCAGAGCCCAACACATTTGAGATTACTTACCGCAACGCTGAGACAGGAACTCTCAGCGACTTGAGGATCCGCGCGTATCGCGAGTAGGCACCCTTCTCCCCTTGCGGGAGAAGGTGGCAGCCGAAGGCTGACGGATGAGGGGTCTCGCAACGCCTGCCGACAACCGGCCTTCACCCAACCGCCAGGACCCCCTCATCCGCCCCTGCGGGGCACCTTCTCCCGCAAGGGGAGAAGGGACGCTTTTCGGCAACTGAGATACGGGTTAGCGTCAGTTCATGGACGACTGGCTGCACTCCCGCGCCAAGGCGATGCGTCGCGAACCCGCCCTCTATGAGCGGCGGTTGTGGGCCATTCTGCGGGACCGGCGGCTGGAGGGTCTGAAGTTCCGGCGGCAAGTCGTGATCGGGCGCTACGTGGCCGACTTCGTCTGTCTGCGTCATCGCCTGATCGTCGAGGCCGACGGCCCGCACCACGACGATCGCGCCGAGGACGCCGCCCGCGACGACTTCCTGCGCGGAGAAGGCTTCCGCGTGCTGCGCTTTCCCAACCCGCAGATCGAGAACCGCCCCCACGAGGTGCTGGCGGCGATCATTGCGGCGGCGGACAAAAAGCTGACGCGCGACTGATCCTTCTCCCCTTGCGGGAGAAGGTGGCCGAGCGGAGCGAGGTCGGATGAGGGGTCGCGCTGTGGGTGGATGATCGCCTTCGTCCTCTGTCGAGAAACCCCTCATCCGGCCCTGGCGGGCCACCTTCTCCCGCAAGGGGAGAAGGACGAACCCGCCTACCGCCCCGCCCCAAGCTCAGCAAATCCCCGCCTTTCGCCTTTCGCCATCCCCTTTCAGCCCGCCCTGCTTCCCCGCCATGCCACCCTGCCCTCGTTCCGTCGCATGGAGGGCTCGTGAGGCCTGCGACCTTGCGGGCGGCGGGAGCGGATGGAGCGGGGTTCTTGTCGGACCGCGCGGCGTCCGTCGCGACGGCCGGTCGAGGGCGGGAGCCCAGCGGCGCGTCGGGCGGAGCGCGCCGGGCGGTCCAGGATGCGAAGGGCGGCGATGCGGGCGAACGCCGGCGCCGACGCCCGGCTTGCCGAGCTCGACGGGCGAAGGTCGCCACAAACGACCTCAAGCAGCCCGAAGGGCGTTAGGTCGCTCAAGACGACCTCGGTAGGCCGCCTCTAGACAAGAAGCCGACGGAGCCTAGCGACGGGGCGTTCGACCCGTCCGCCATAGAGGCTCCGGCCAGGGTCGCGGGGGTTACGCGGACCGTTCCGGGAGGCCTGTCGCAAGCAGGCCCCCGCCCGCCGCGGGCGCCGGGGGTAGCCGATAAGACCGGCGCCTGCCCCGAGCTCGTGGAAGCCCGTCCGCGCGGGGCGTCTGTCGGCGTCGAAACGGTAACACACATCACACTCCGGGCGTCGGCCCGGCGCTCCGCCCAGCCCTCCAACCGCCCGCCGAAAGGCGCGGCGGCCAACCGCGTTCCTTCTCCCCTTGTGGGAGAAGGTGGCCCGTCAGGGCCGGATGAGGGGTCTCGCCGCGGCCCGATTTCGGACCGTCATCAGGCGTCCAGAAACCCCTCATCCGTCGGCCTTCGGCCGCCACCTTCTCCCACAAGGGGAGAAGGAACGCCTGCGCCGACCGCTCAGCTAAGGAAAGCAAACCCCATGACCCGTCCCCGACCGCCGCGCGCCGCTGCGTCCCCGCCTGTCCCCGATGACGACGACCGCCCCCTGCATCCGGCCGAGGAACGGCGGCTGCGGCGCGAGCTGGCCAGCCGCATCGACCATCTGTGGGCCATCGCCGAGCGGCGTCGCGCGCGCTGGGCCGCGCCGCCCTTCATCCCCGATTCATGAGGCCCGGTTCATGAGGCTTACGGGCAACATGGCGGCGCGCCCTCGAGCTTGGCCGCAAAATGGGATGCGACCTTGCGGCGAAAATGCGGCATGGTGCGTTAAGGAGAGACGCCGATGACCAAGTCCAGCAATGAATCCGACGCCCGCGCCGCCCTGCGCGTGGTCTCCTCGCCGGAAGCCGAGGTCTATGACCTGATGCGCGCGCCCGAAACCACCGCCGAACGGGTCAAGCGCCTGCAGGCCGAAGCCCGCGCCCTGGCGCTCGAACAGGTCGAGGCCCTCGAGGTCGCCCTGTGCAAGGCCGCCGACATGGCCAAGGAGATCGCCGACGGCGGCGACGCCTATCCCGTCGGCGCCCGCGAACTGGCCGCCCGCCTGGTCGCCGACCTGCCGTCCAAGGCCGAGACCATGAAGGCCATCGTGGCGAAGAGTCATTCCTGATCGGCCGCGGTCAGAAGGCTCCGCCTTCTCGACCCGACGCGGCCTGGGCGCTTCGCACCGCGCCTCCCTTCAACGCCGTCATCCTCGGGCTTGACCCGAGGATCCAGGAGGCGCGCCGCTACGCCCCCACTACGTCTTCGTACTCGGGATGGCGCTTCAGCCAGGCTACGGCATAGCTGCAATGCGGGATCAGGATCAGCCCCTCGGCGCGGGCGTGCTCGGCCAGGGCCTGCATGAAGCGGCCCGCCGCGCCCGAGCCGCGCAGGGCCGGGTGGGCCTCGACGTGCAGGATGACGCGGGCGCGGCCGCGCACCGCATACTCGGCCCAGACGGGATGCTCGGTCCCGTCCGCATCGGCGAACATCTGCTGAAAGCGGCGGTCGGCGGCGTGGTCTTTGAAGGCGGGCACGGCGGCTCCTCCCGAATGGATCAGTTCAGGCCGGCCGGTCGCTCAGCAGGGCCAGCAGACCCAGAACGCTTTTCACCGTGAACTAGATCGACACCAGCAACAAAAGAAGCCCGAACAGCAGAAGGAACGGAATCCCGATCAGGAAGGCCGAGGCCACGGCGCTGACCGCCACCAGCACCCACAGGACGGCGCTGATCCAGAACACCGACCAGAACAGCCTGATCTGCGCCTCGACGTGCTGGGCCGCCAGCCCCGTCGCCGAGCCCCGGTTCACATAGGCCAGCACCAGTCCGACCAGCACCAGCACGTTCGCGCTGGGGATCGACAGGATGTAGAGAATCCACGCCACCACGGCGCCGTCTCGGCCCGCGACCGGCGCGGCGGTGTTCTGATCGCTCATGACGGCGGACCTTTCAGTAGAAGAGACGACGCGGCTCGGCGATGGGCCGCCCGGTCAGCAGATCCTTCAGCCCCAGGGCGCCGCGCACGATGGTCCAGACCGCCATGACGAACAGGACGAAGACCCCGACGTTGACCAGGATCAGCACCGCGCCGGCGATGATGGCGCACACCGCCGCCAACAGGGTCCGCTGCTGGAAGACGAAGTGGCTGCGCAGCATGGGATCGGCGGGCGCCGGTCGGCGCCACACGCGCAGCAGGCCGATCGCCGCCGCCGCGCCGAAGGTCGGCGCCGCCAGCAGGATCAGGGCGTAACCGGCATAGAGGCCCGTCAGGTCGGCCGAGACCTCGCCGCCGCTATTGCTGCTGTAATCGCCGGACTGGACCATCGGAACCTCTTGTCAGGCCGGGATGATGGCGGGACGAACGGCCTCGCGCAACCGGCCTCAGCGGGAATAGGCGACTTCGCAGGCGGCGGCCGCCGCATCGGGAATGGCGCCGGGCTTCTCGACCCGCACGACGACGTTCAGCACGCGGGGATCGGCCAGGCAGGCGACGGCGGCGCGCTCGGCGAAGGTCTCGATCAGGGCGATGTGCGGCCCCGCCGCCAGCTCGCGCACGATGCGGGCCACGCCGTCATAGTCCAGCGTATCGGCCAACCGCTCGACCGGGGCGGCGCCCAGGTCCAGCTCGACGTCCACCACCAGGGGCTGCAGCCGCCCATGCTCATGATCATAGAAGCCGATGGAGGCCTCGACCTTCAGGGCGCGCACCATGACCTTCAGGCCCAGGCGGCGCGGTTCGACGGACGGCAGGGGGGTGACGACGGCGCTCAAGACCAGGTCTCCGGCGGCAGAAGATCATTGATGCTGAAATCCGCCCGGTCGCACCAGGCGCCCAGATCCCAGGCCCGCTCCGCCTCGGTCAGACCGCGCGTCAGGACGGTGTTGGTCGGCGTCTCCTCGATGCCCAGCTCGGCCAGGCGGAAGGGCAGGCCTTCGGCTTTGAGGATGGCTTCCAGCTTGCGCCACAGGGCGATGACCAGGGCCTCGGTCGTCGGATCGCCGTCCACGGTCAGCACCTGGTTCAGGCGATGCGGCTCATGCTGCTGGAACCAGGCCAGCAGAGAGTCGGCGCGGTTCAGCTGGAAGGCGTGGTCCAGGCTGCGGTCGACAAAGCCGTGCCAGCGCGCCTTCAGCCGCTCGAACGAGGCCGCGTAATTGGCCCCGCCGAAATCGATCTCCGCCGTCGGCTCCAGCGTCACCGTCACGAACTCATTGTGCCCATGCGGCACGGCGCACTTCGACCCCGCATCGGCGATCAGCCGGTGCGCCATCGAGAAGCGACGAGTGAAACGGACAGCGGGCATGAGGGTCTCAGATGAACGGCGGCAGCTAAAGCACCAACCTATCGGCAAATAAAGGTCATGTGGCGGCGAAGCCGACGAGGCTCAGGCGAACTCCAGGTCTCGGTCGCGGGGCGTCAGGCCGGCCCCGGCGTCCACCACCAGGTTCTGGCCGGTCAGGCTGCGCGTCGTCAGGATGAAGGTCAGGGCCGCCGCCAGGTCCTCGACCGCCACCGGCCGCTTCAGCGGCGTGGCCTCGGCCCCGGCCTCATAGTCGGCCTCGGGCCAGCCGGCCGAGGGCAGGGTCAGGCCCGGCGCGATGCCGCAGACGCGGATGCGCGGCGCCAGGGCCAGCGCCAGAGCGCCGGTCATATGGGCGATGCCCACGCGGCTGACCGTATAGGAGAAGAAGTCGGGGTTCGGAGCCGTGACCTTATAGTCCAGCATATTGACCACCACGCCCCCCTCCCCGTTCTCGTCCCCGTCCGGCAGGCGCGCGGCGAAGTCGCGGATCAGGGCCAGGGGCGCCAGAACGTTGACCTCGTGATGAAGGCGTAAATCCGCCTCCTGGAAGGTCTCCAGCTGGTCATAGACGAACAGGGAGGCGTTGTTGACCAGCGCCCGCAACGGCCCGAAGGCGGCGGCCTGGTCGATCAGGGCGGTCCGCGCCGCGGCGTCCGTCAGCTCGGCCTGGACGGCGACGGCGCGCCGCCCCATGGCCTCGATGGCCTGAACGACGCCCTGTCCGCCGTCCGCGTCGGAACGATAGTGGACGACGACGTCATAGCCCGCCTGGGCCGCCGCCTTCGCCAGCACCGCCCCGATCCGGCGCGAAGCGGCCGTGACCAGCGCCACGCCTCGAGACGAGGCGTCAGCCGACCTGGGATCAGTCAACCCGGCCGAACTCGAAGTAGTTGAAGGCGGCGATGACGGCGATGAAGGCGAAGATGATGGCGATGGCCAGCATGATGGGTCTCCTGATTTTGTCCCCGAATAGGGGCAAGCGCGCCCCTGTTCAAGCCGCCCGACGACAGCCTATCGTTCGCGCATGGCGAACTGGCGCACCCGCATCGAACCCTTCACCCGTCCGCTGTTCTTCGCCTGGTCGCGGATGAGCCGAGGCATGACGCTGGGTGTGCGCGGCGCGGCGGTCGACGACGAAGGCCGGGTGCTTCTGGTCAAACACACCTATCTGGAGGGCTGGTGGCTGCCCGGCGGCGGGGTGGACAAGGGCGAGACCACCCAGGCCGCCGTCGTCCGCGAACTGCGCGAGGAGGCCGGGCTGATCGTCAGGAGCGAGCCGCGCCTGCTGTCGGTCCACTCCAACGAACGCTTCTTTCCGGGGGATCACGTCCTGGTCTTCCGCATCGACGCCTTCGACATGACCGAGCGGACCAGCCACGGCGAGATCGCCGAGATCGGCTGGTTTCACCCGGATGCGCTGCCCGAAGACACGACCCGCGCCACCCGCGCCCGACTGGCCGAGATCTTCGGCGACGCCGCGCCCGATCCGAACTGGTGAGACCATCGATGCAGCTTCCCGTCCTCGCCCTGCTGGCCATGATCCTGGGCGGCGCCGCCACCGCCCTGCAGGGACCGACCAATGCGCGACTGGCCAGCGCCGTCGGCTCGCCGGTCAATGCGGCGCTCGTCTCCTTCGCCGTGGGAACCGTCGCCCTGGCTCTCGTCGCCGTGACGCTGCAGGCGCGGCCGGACGTGCAGGCGATGAAGGCCCTGCCTGCCTGGGCCTGGCTGGGCGGGCTCTACGGCTGCGTCTTCGTGGTGGCCGCCGCCTGGGGCGTGCCCAAGATCGGCGTGGCGCTGACCATCACCCTGATGGTCGCGGGCCAGTTGGCGTTGAGCCTGATTCTCGATCATTTCGGCGTCATGGGCGTGCCGCAGCAGCCGATCAGCCTGACGCGCATCGCCGGCGTGCTGCTGGTGATCGGCGGGGTGCTTCTGGTCCGGCGCGGCTGAGCCTATATCCCGGCTGATGACCGACCCGACGCCCGACATCCCGGAGACGCCCGACTCGCAGGCGAACGCCCTTCCGCTTCAGGCCGCCGAGCTGATCGCGGACGAGGCCCGGCGCGCGCCCGACAAGCCCGGCGTCTATCGGATGTACGGCGAGGACGGCGCCTGCCTCTATGTCGGCAAGGCCAAGTCGCTGAAGAAGCGGGTTGTCCAGTACGCGCAAGGCCGCTTCCACACCCAGCGCATCGGCCTGATGGTCAGCCTGACCCGCTCGATGGAGCTGGTGGTCACGGCGTCCGAGACCGAGGCCCTGCTGCTCGAATCCAACTTCATCAAGAAGCTGAAGCCGCGCTTCAACGTCGTCCTGCGCGATGACAAGTCCTTCGCCGAACTGATGATCCGTCGCGACCACCGCGCGCCCCAGGTCAGGAAGCATCGCGGCGCCCACACCATTCCCGGCGACTATTTCGGCCCCTTCGCCTCGACCTGGGCGGTCAACCACACGCTGAACACCCTGCAGAAAGCCTTCCTGCTGCGGTCCTGTTCGGACAGCGTCTATGAGACGCGCACCCGCCCCTGCATGCTGCACCAGATCAAGCGCTGCTCAGCGCCCTGCACCGGCCTGATCTCGCTTGAGGACTACGGCGATCTGGTCACCGAGGCGGAGCAGTTCCTGCGCGGCAAGTCGCGCGCCGTCATCGGCCGCCTGTCGCAGGAGATGCAGGCGGCGTCGGACGACCTGGACTTCGAGACCGCCGCCCGCGTGCGCGACCGCATCCGCGCCCTGTCGGCCATCGCCATGGAGAGCAGCGTCAACGCCGACGGGGTGGCCGAGGCCGACGTCTTCGCCCTGCATTCCGAGGGCGGTCAGGCCTGCGTCCAGGTCTTCTTCTATCGCGCGGGCCAGAACTGGGGCGGCCGCGCCTATTTCCCGCGCGTGGACAAGAGCGACAGCGACCCGGAAATCCTCGCCGCCTTCCTGGGCCAGTTCTATGAGGACAAGCCGGTCCCGCGCCTGATCCTGTCCAACGTCCGCCCGCACGAACTGGAGTTGCTGGAGGAAGCCTTCAGCATGAAGGCCGGACACCGGGTCGAGATCGCCCGCCCCCAGCGCGGCGGCAAGGCCAGCCTGGTCGACCACGCCCTGACCAACGCCCGCGAGGCGCTGGGCCGCAAGCTGGCCGAGAACTCGGCGCAGGGCAAAATCCTCGACGAGGTGTGCGAGGCCTTCGGTCTGGACGCCCGACCCGAGCGGATCGAGGTCTATGACAACGCCCACATCCAGGGGACCAACGCCGTCGGCGGCATGATCGTCGCGGGGCCCGAGGGCTTCCGCAAGAACCAGTACCGCAAGTTCAACATCAAGGGCGAAGACCTGACGCCCGGCGACGACTACGGCATGATGCGCGAGGTCATGCGCCGCCGCTTCGGCCGACTGGTCAAGGACGAGGAGGCCGGCGAGGCGGTGGAGCGCCCCGACCTGCTGCTGATCGACGGCGGGGCGGGTCAGCTGGCCGAGGTGCTGGCCGTCATGGCCGATCTGGGCGTCGACGACATCGCCGTGGTCGGGGTGGCCAAGGGGCCGGACCGCGACGCGGGGCTGGAGAAGTTCTTCATGCCGGGCAAGGCGCCCTTCATGCTGCCGCTGAAAAGCCCTGCGCTCTACTACCTGCAACGCCTGCGGGACGAGGCGCACCGCTTCGCCAACGGCGCCCACGCCAAGCGCCGCTCGATGGACATCAAGAAGAATCCGCTGGACGAAATCGAGGGCGTCGGGCCGGGACGCAAGAAGGCCCTGCTGCACGCCTTCGGCTCAGCCAAGGGGGTCAGTCGCGCCTCGGTCGCCGATCTGGTCAAGGTGGACGGCGTCAGCCAGGCCCTGGCCGAGCGCATCCACGGCTTCTTTCACAAGTCCTGAACCAGACGCATTTCGGCCAGCGGCGTTTTCGGGTTGAGCGACGAACCGTCGCGGGTCTAAGGGCTAGGTCATGACCGACGAACTGACCAAGGGCTATCACCGCTTCCGCCAGAATCGGTGGCCGTCCGAACACGCCGAATACGAAGCCCTGGCCGCCAACGGCCAGAAGCCGCACACCCTGGTGGTGGCCTGTTCCGACAGTCGCGCCGATCCGGCCCTGATCTTCGACACGGCGCCGGGCGAGCTGTTCGTGGTGCGCAACGTCGCCAACCTGGTTCCGCCCTATCAGCCCGACGGCAAGCTGCACGGCGTCTCGGCGGCGCTGGAGTTCGGCGTCAATGTCCTGCAGGTCCGGCATGTCGTCGTCATGGGCCACGCCTCCTGCGGCGGCGTCACCGCCATGCTCAAGGGCTCGCCCGCCAACTGTCAGGACTTCGTCGCCCCCTGGGTCGAGCAGGCCGCCCCGACCGTGCGCCGCGTGGTCGAGACGCTGCCCGCCGATCAGGTCGAATGCGCGGCCGAGGAGGCCGTGGTGCGCCTGTCGCTGGACAATCTGCGCACCTTCCCCTGGATCGCGGAAAAGGAAGCGGCGGGCGAACTGAAGCTCAGCGGTCTGCACTTCGGCATCGCCCTGGGCATCCTGTCCAAGCTGACCGGGCCGGGGCGTTTCGAGCGGCTGGACTGAGGACGGCGCCCTCTCCGCTCAGCCCGCCCTCGCCTCTGGCCGCGAACCATGGCACACCCGGCGTGTTGCAACGGAAGACGTCATGGCCCCTGCCTACAAAGCCATCCCCAACATCCTGACCAGCCTGCGGCTGGCGGCCGGGATCGTCATGTTCCTGCTGCTGGCGGGCGCGACCAGCGGCTTCCCCTTCGTCTCGGCCTGGCTGAGCCCTGACGACCAGTTCGCCATGTATCGGACGGGCTTCTGGATCTTCGTCATCGCCGCCTCGACAGACTGGATCGACGGCTACCTGGCCCGCCGCTGGAAGGCCGAGACTCGCTGGGGGGCCATTCTGGACCCGATCGCCGACAAGATCCTGGTCACCGGCGCCGTGCTGGGCGTGCTGACCTCGGGTTCGGTGCAACAGATCATCATTCCCTGCGGCCTGATCCTGTTCCGAGAGTTCGCCGTCTCGGCCCTGCGCGAGACGATGGCGGGCCGCATCACCCTGCCGGTGACCCTCGCCGCCAAGTGGAAGACCACCCTGCAGATGGTGGCGCTGGGCTGCCAACTGTTCGCCCGCAACTGGGACGGCTGGGGCCTGCCGTTCGACTATCTGCCGCACTTCCAGCTGTTCTCGGACGCCCTGATCTGGCTGGCCGCCCTCGTCACCCTGTGGACCGGCTGGCAGTATTTCAGCGCCGCCCAGAAGCAGATGCGGGATCTCTAAATCCTTCTCCCCTTGTGGGAGAAGGTGGCAGGCGGAGCCTGACGGATGAGGGGTGTCGGCGACGCGGGTTGAAGATCCCCCCCTCGCCTGCGCCCCTTTTTTCATGCCGTCGCGCCAGCACCCCTCATCCGAGCGCCTCCGGCGCCCACCTTCTCCCACAAGGGGAGAAGGAGGTCAGAGCGTCTTCTCAAGCACCACGAACTCCAGCTCGCGCGTCTGGGGCAGGCCGAAGCGTTCGTCGTCCAGCGGGAAGGGCCGCGTCTCGCCGGTCAGGCGATAACCGCGCCGTTCGTACCAGGCGATCAGTTCGCCTCGCTGACGGATGACCGTCATCTCCATGCGCGTCGCGCCGAAGCGAGCGACGGCCTGGGCTTCAGCAGCCTCGATCAGCACCCGTCCCAGACCGCCCGCCTGACGCGCCGGATCGACGGTCAGCAGGCCGAGATAGGCCAGCCCCTCGCCCTGATCCGCCACCTGGACGCAGCCGGTCAGGCCGCCCTCGACCTCGGCCAGCAGGATGACCCGCGAGGCGTCGGCCAGGATGTCGCGCAGTTCAACTTCGTCCGTGCGCTGGCCGCCCAGCAGGTCGGCCTCATGGGTCCATCCGGCCTTGGCGCTGTCCCCGCGATAGGCGCTTTCGATCAGACGATGCAGCGCCGGAACATCGTCCGGCGCGGCAGGGCGCAAGCTCAGCTCGCTCATTGAACGCCGAGTTCCTCGACCAGGTGATCCATGCCGTAGACGTCGCGCAGGGCCGTGGTGACGGCCTGGGTGGTGACGATGACGCTGCGGTTGACGTTGCGGTCATAGCCATAGGCGTTGCGCTGGGTCAGGACGGTGGAGTCGAAGTTGGCGCCGATGATCTCGCCCCGGGCGTTGACGGCGGGCGAGCCGGACGAGCCGCCGATGGTGTCGGACGACACCGCCATATCCATCACCGTCGCGGGGTCGATGCGGTCCTTGGCGGACAGCAGCCTGGGCGCGACGTTGAACGGCTCGGCGCCGGTGGCGCGGTCCCACAGTCCGGCGAAGGTGGTGAAGGCGGGGATGCGCTGCCCCGGCACGTCGGTCCCCTCTACCCGGCCGTAGGTCAGGCGCAGCGTGCCCGTGGCGTCCGGATAGACGGCGTCTCCGAAGACGGCGAAGCGGGCGGCGGCCAGTTGTTCGGAGGCGCGGTCGGTCGGCGCCTGCACCCGGTTCTCCCAGTCCGTGCGGACGGCGCGGGCTTGCGCGTCGATAGCCAGGACGTACTGGATCAGCGGATCGGTCGAGGCCTGGACGGCGGGCAGGCCGCCTTCCCACAGGGCGCGGCGCACGGCGGGGTCGGCCAGCTTCGTGCCCTCGATCAGACGCGCGGACAGGCCCTCGGGGCTTTCCTTGCCCAGCAGGGTGCGGACATAAGGACTGTCGACCGTCAGCCATTCGCGGGTCTTGGACAACCACCACTCCAGGCGGATCTGCTCCAGCGCCGGATAGGTCGGGCGCGCGGCGAAGAGGCTGGACTGGACCCCAGCCAGGCGGCTGTCCGAAAACTCGGACAGACGCTGGTCGGACGGCTTGGCGCGCTCCTGGGCGCCGCGCACGATGGCCCGCGCCCATTGGAACAGGGGAGAGCCGCCCGCGACCGAGGTGGTGCCCATGCCGGTGCCGCCTTCCAGCAGAGCCATGGCCGGATAAAGCTCGCGCGCCAGCGGCTGGACATCAGCCAGAACAGCCCAGGGGTCGCCGACTTCGGCGGACAGGGCCTCGTTCTCGGCCACGCCGCGACGGAAGACGGTCTCCTGCCCGGCCAGTTGGTCCATGAAGGCCGGGTCGATCAGGGCCGCCATGCGGCCGCGGCCGCGCTTGTAGGTGTTCTCCACCCCCGACAGCGGGTCCATGGCGATGAAGGCCTGATCGGCGCCCTCTTCCGAATAGCGGATCAGACGGCCGCGCAGCTCCGAGGCGATCAGCTGGTCCAGCGGCAGGACCACGTCGCGAATGGTCATCAGCTGGGCCTGCGTCAGCAGGCGCTGGGTCGAGCCGGGGTTGCCGGTGACGAAGACGGGCTCGCCCTCGGTCGGCTTGTTCGGGTTCCAGGTGAAGTGGGTCGGCGTCGCGGCGGGCTTGCCGTCCTCATACAGGCGGATGAAGGCCGCATCGATGGCGAAGCGCGGGAAGGAGAAGTTGTCCAGGTCGCCGCCGAAGGTCGCGGCGCGGTCTTCCGGCGCCCAGGCCAGACGCACGTCCGAGTATTTGCGGAACTTGTAGAGCTTGAACTGACCGCCGCGATACAGGCTGACGACCTGACAGCGGATTTTGGAATCGGAACCGCAGGCTTCCGCTTCGATACGGCCGGCCTCGGCCTCGCGCGCCTGGGTGAAGGCCTGACCGTCCAGACCCTCGCCCGCCTTCTGCACCCGCTGGGTCACGTCCGTGATGTCGGTCAGGATCTCGGCCGAGGCGCCGGGGCACTGCAGCTCTTCCTCGCGGCTCCTGGGCGTGAATCCCGTCTCATTGTACTGAAGCTGCGGCGTCGACAGGTTGGCGACACACGAGGAGACGCAGTGATTGTTGGTCATCACCAGCCCCTCGGCCGAGATGACGCCCGCCGAACAGCCGCCGAACTTCACCGACGACAGGCGAACGCGGTCGAGCCACGCCTGGTCGATGTTCGTGCCCAGGGTCTGGTTGGCGCGGGCGATGGGGAAGTTGTCATAGGTCCACATGCCCTCCTCCGCCTTGGCCGAAGAGGCGGCGGCGAAGGCCAGGACGGCGGCCGAGGCGAACAGAAGGGGGGCGTAGGTGGTGCGCATGAGACATCCTCGGCGTCGCGGCCTTGGTCATCGCCGAGGCCCGGTTTCAGCCCCTTAAACCCGAGGCCGTCTTTGCGGTCAGTCTGAACAGAACCTGGAGGCAAACCGCAACCCCCGGCGAAAGCATTCACATCGCGCCTTCGCGGGTCTAGATTCGGCGAATGACGAAACGGGACGGGATTGACGCGATGTCGGACGACTTCCCCCAGGGCGTGGCGCATCAGGTTCCGGACGATATGCGGGCGCGGCTCTCATCCGAGCCGGAAACCCTCGACCTGTGGCGCGACCTCACCCCGCTGGGGCGCAATGAGTTCATCTGCTGGGTCGAAGACGCCAAACAGGCCGCCACCCGTCAGAAACGGATCGAGCGCGCGGTTGAGGAATTGCACGAAGGCAAACGGCGGCCCTGCTGCTGGGTCGGCTGCATCCATCGCTCGGACAAGGCTCCCGGCCGCTGGCAACAGGCTGTGCTCATCGAGAAGCAGGGCAAGTCGAGATAGGCCTGCGGGCAAAGAAAAAGGGGCGCCCGAAGGCGCCCCCAAATCCCGGATATCAATCCGCCAGGCTCAGCGGCGCACGCCCAGTTCGCGCAGCAGGCGCGGCTGGTCGTAGACGTTGCGCAGGGCCTCGGTGACGGCGGCGGTCGAGACGCTGACCGTGCGGTTCAGCTCGCCGTCGTAGCCGAACGAGCCGCCCAGGGAGTGGATGTTGCCGTCGAAGGCGGCGCCGATCACTTCACCCTTGGCGTTGATCACCGGCGAGCCGGAGTTGCCGCCGATGATGTCGTTGGTCGAGACGAAGTCATAGACGACGTCCTTGTTGATCCGGTCCTGCGCCGCCAGGAAGCGCTCGGCGGCGTTGAACGGCTCGGCGCCGGTGGCGCGTTCGTACAGGCCGCCCATGTGGGTGAAGGACGGAACGGTCACGCCGCGATAGGTCCAGCCCTTCACCTGGCCGTATGACAGGCGAAGCGAGAAGGTGGCGTCCGGATACTGGTTCTCGCCATAGACGGCGAAGCGGGCCTGGGCGACCTTTTCGGCGGCGCGGGCGGTCGGAGCGTTGACGCCCGCGTCCCACTGGGTGCGGACGGCTTGCGCCGCGTCGTCATTGGCCAGGACGAAGGCGATCATCGGGTCGCCCGAGGCGGCCAGCTGTTCCGGCGTCATGGCCAGGGCTTCGGCGCGGAAGGCCGGGTCGATCAGGCGGCTTTGCGACAGGCGGGCGGCGATGACTTCGGGGCTTTCGGCGCCCAGCATGGTCTTCACGTCGGCGCTGTCGACCGTCAGGTATTCGCGGGTCTTCAGCATCCAGTGCGACAGCTGGATCTCCTCGACCCCGACCGGGATCGGCGCGTCCGAGGCCAGGCGGCGGCCCAGGGCGGCGATGTCGCTGTCGGCGTAGCCGGCGCGGCGTTCGGCGACGGGCTTGGCGCGTTCCTTGGACGCGCGGACGATGGCGCGGGCGTAGGAATAGAGGGTCGAACCGCCGCCGGCGTTCGCTTCAAGCTGGCGATAGGGCAGATAGAGGTCGCGGGCGGTCGCCTGCACCTTTTCCAGATCGGCCCACGGGTCGCCGATGCGTTCGGCCACAGCCGGATCGGCGGCGACACGCTGGCGCAGTTCCGCCTCTTCCTGGCGCTTCTTGGCCATGAAGGCCGGATCGGTCAGCGCGCCCTGCTGGCCGTAATAGACCTTGAAGCTGTTCTCCAGGCCGAAGATGGGATCGAGCGCGACGCGCTTCTCTTCCTCGCCGATCGTCGAATATTCGATCAGGCGGCCGCGCAGCTCTGCGCCCTGGATCAGGGTGATCGGAATCTGCTGGTCGCGCAGGCGCTCCAGCTGGCTCATGGTCAGCAGGCGCGAAGTCGAGCCGGGGTTGCCCGCCACGAAGGTCACTTCGCCGTCGACCGGCGCGTTGGGATTCCACTTCAGGTGGTTGGGCGTGGCGACCGGCTTGCCGTCCTCATAGGCGCGCAGGAAGGCGGCATCGAGGGCGTAGCGCGGGAAGTTGAAGTTGTCCGGATCGCCGCCGAAGAAGGCCGCCTGGAACTCGGGCGCGAAGACCAGACGCACGTCTTCGTACTTGCGGAACTTGTAGAGGGCGTATTTGCCGCCGCGATAGAAGCTGATGACCTGGCAGGTCAGCTTGCGGTCGTCGCCGCAGGCTTCCTTCTGGATGGCGTCGATCTCGGCCGAGCGGGCGGCGACGAAGGCCGCGCCTTCCAGACCCGCGCCGGCGCCCAGGACGCGATCGGTCACGTCGGTGATGTCGGTCAGGACCTCGGCGGTCTGGCCGGGGCAGGTCTTCTCTTCCTCGCGCGTGGCCGGCATCCAACCGTTCTTGACGTAGTCGTTCTGGGCGCTCGACAGATCCTGGACGCAGGAGATGACGCAGTGGTGGTTGGTCAGGATCAGGCCTTCGCCCGACACGAACGAGGCCGAACAGCCCTGCAGGCGCACCGCCGCATTGCGCACGCGATCCAGCCAGGCCTGATCGATGCGCGTGCCGTACTTGTCGTTCACCGTCTGGATCGGAAAGTTGTCGAAGGTCCACATGCCCTCGTCCGCGCGCGCGGCGGAAGCAGGGGCGTTGACCACGACGGCGGCCATGCCGAGGGCGGCCAGAGAGGCGGCGAAGGAAAGGGTGCGGCGAAGTGACATGGGCGTCTCCCTAGAGCGTGACATCACGCCCCGTCTTGCTGTGGCGCCGTCACTAGACCCGCAAGGCCCGCCCCCTCAAGCCCCGCAATAGATCCGGCCGAGCCAGCCTTACCCCGATTTAACTTGGCCTCCGGCGGGGCGACGGTCAGATAACAGCGCAAGTCAGGGGAATGAATACGCGTCATGTCGCTCGCGCTATCCACGCTGCTCTTCGAGTGGCGCCGCTATATGGCCGCCGTCATGGCGCTGGCCCTTTCGGGCCTGCTCGTGCTGGCCATGACCGGGGTCTTCATCGGCATCGGCAAGGGCTTCACCGCCGCCATCGAGCGCTCGAGCGCCGACATCTTCATCATGCAGCCCGGCGCCAAGGCCCTGTTCAGCGGCCCGATAGGAATGCCGCGCCGCTTCGTGCCCCTGGCCTATAACCACCCCGAGGTGGTCGAGGTGAAGACGCTCGACATATCCGGCGGCAATTTCCAGAACATCAAGGACGTCGACCCGACCATGTCGGCGGCGGACCGCGCCAGGCAGGGCGCGCCCAAGCAACGGAGCGTCCTGGTCAACATCATCGACACGGCGCCCGGCTCGGTCACCATCCCGCGCGACTATTCCGAGGAACTGGTCGACGCCCTGCGTCAGCCCTTCACCGTGGCGGTGGACGAGACGGCGCTGACGCCGCTGGGCGTCAAGCTGGGCGACAAGGCCCTGTTCAACGGCCAGACCGTAACCGTGGTCGGGGTGCTGCGCGGCTATCCCAACATGATGCAGCCGACCATCGTCATGTCGCGCGACAGCTTGCGGATGCTGGGCCAGGCCTTCGAGGGGCCGCGCGTCGGCCCGCTCATGATCAAGATCAAGGACCCGGCGCGCGCCGAACACGTCGTCGCCCAACTGAACGCCATGGGCAACGGCCAGTGGAAGGCCTGGACCCGTCAGCAGCTGGCCGACGCCAACGCCGGCGCCATGTTCGAGGAAGGCATACTGGTCATCATCATCGGCGGTTGCGTGGTGCTGGGGATCATCATCGGCGTGGCCATCACCTGGCAGACCCTGCGCGGCGCCATCATGGCCAACATCAAGGAGTTCGCCTCCCTGCGCGCCTTGGGCGTCGGCATGGGCTCGCTGCGCCGCATTGTCATGGAGCTGAGTTTCTGGGTCGGCATGGTCGGGGTCGGCGCGGCCATCCTGCTGACCTGGCTGCTATCCCTGCTGGCCCTGTCCAACGCCGTCATCATCTCCATGCCCCTCAGCCTGCTGCTCGTGGTCGGCGGAGGCCTGATCGGCATCTCCATGCTGTCGGGCTTCCTGTCGATGGGCATCCTGAAGAAGAGCCAACCTGCGGACCTGCTGCGATGAACACCATGGCTTTTGGGCACACGAAAGTTCACGGCAAGCACGGCGAGTTCGCCCTGGAGGCCAAGGGTCTGGTCAAGCGGTTCAAGTCCGGCCGGTCCTATGTTGAGGTGCTGAAGGGCGTGGACTTCGACGCGCGCCACGGCGACCTGACCATGGTCATGGGGCCGTCCGGTTCGGGCAAGTCGACGCTGATCGCCGCCCTGTCCGGCCTGCTGCGGCCCGAGGAAGGGCGCGTCGACGCCCTGGACGTGGATGACCTATGGAAGCTGTCGGGCGGCAGGATCGACAAGTTCCGCCTGGATCACTGCGGCTTCATCTTCCAGGGCTTCAACCTGTTCCCGTCACTGACCGCCCTGCAACAGGTTACGACGGTGCTGAAGTTCCAAGGCCTGTCGCCCGATCGCGCCAAGAAGCGCGCCGCCCTGGCGCTGGAGGAGGTCGGCCTGGGCCATCGCCTGCACCAGCGCCCGGCCGCCCTGTCCGGCGGCGAGAAGCAGCGCGTCGCCATCGCCCGCGCCCTGGCCAAGGACCCGCAGATCCTGTTCGCCGACGAACCGACCTCGGCGCTGGACGGCGAGAACGGCCAGGTGGTCATCCGCCTGCTGCGCCGCGCCGCCACCGAACACGGCGCCGCCGTCATCTGCGTGACGCACGACCCGCGCCTGGAGGCCTGGGCCGACCGGGTCATCCACATCGAAGACGGCGTGATCATCGACGATCAGCGCCGCACCCCCAATCCCGAAGCCATCCTGGCGTCGCACTGACACCGATCCCCTTGAGGACCCCCATGCCCGCATTTCTGAAAAACAAATGGCTCTGGATCGGCCTGGCGCTGCTGGTCGTGCTGATCATCGGCTTCGGCATGATGCAGAAGGCCGGGGCCGCCAAGAAGGCCGAACTGGCCGAGGCGGCCGAGAAGAAGGTCGAAAGCCCCTACTCCGCCATCGCCAACGGCAAGATCGACATCGAGGGCGGCATCATCCAGATCGCCGCGCGACGCGGCGGCGTGGTCCGCGAGGTGCTGGTGCAGGAAGGCGATCTGGTCAAGGCCGGTCAGATCCTGGCCCGCCAGGAGGACGACGAGCCGCGCCTGGCGCTGCAGACCGCCTCGGCCACCCTGGCCGAAGCCGAGAGCCAGTTGCGCCTGATCAACGTCGACATCGCTGCGGCCCAGCGCGAATACGACCGTCTGCAGAAGCTGGTCGCCACCAACTTCGTCGCCGCCCAGCGCATGGATCAGGCCCGCGACGCCATCGCCCAGGCCCAGGCCCGCCTCGGCTCGCAGCAGTCGGCGGTGCAGAGCGCCCGCGCCCGTCGCGATCAGGCCGCCTACGATGTCGAACTGACCGTCATCCGCTCGCCCGCCGACGGCCGCATCGTGCGTCGCTACGCCAACCCCGGCGCCGGCGCCTCAACCCTGAACGTGTCGAACATGTTCGATCTGGAGCCGGCGGCCCCGCGCATCGCCCGCGCCGAGATCGTCGAGGCCGACATCCCGAACGTCGCCGTCGACCAGGCCGTGGAGATCACCCCCGAAGGCGACCCGTCCAAGGTCTATGTCGGCAAGGTGCTGCGCCGCGCCGCCGTCTTCGGCGCCCGCAAGCTGGCCTCGGACGATCCCTCGCAGCGCACCGACGAACGCGTGGTCGAGGTGGTGGTCGCCGTGGACGACGCCCCGTTGCTGATCGGCCAGCGCGTCCTGGTCAAGTTCATGAAGCCGGGCGAAACCGCCGGTGCCAAGCGGGACAACGCCTCCACCGGCGTGCCCGCCGCGCGCGCCATGAAGGCGCCCGCTCGGACGTAACAGCGGTCAGGATGAAGACGGAGAAAGGGCCTCGCGAGGGGCCCTTTTTTTACGGCGACACGGTCTTCACCCGCTCGCCCGGCGGAGAAGGGAAGCTCAGTTCCCCGTAAACTCACCGCTACGCTTCTCCAGCACCGCCGTCACGCCTTCGATGTGGTCGTCGGTCAGGTGGGCCAGGGCCTGCATGGCGGCGGACAGTTCCAGCATCTGGTCGAAATTCATGTCGCGGCCCTGACGCAGCAGACTTTTGGCCATGCGCAGGGCCTGGGGCGGCTGGGCGGCGATCTGTTCCGCCGTCTGCATCGCCTCGTCCATCAGCGTCTCATGCGGGACGACGCGGTTGACCAGGCCCCACTGGTCGGCCGTCGCCGCGTCGATCGAGCGGGCGGTGAACAGCAGTTCGGCGGCGCGGGCGTAGCCGATGTTTCGCGGCAGCAGCCACGAACCGCCGTCGCCGGGAATGATGCCCAGCTTCATGAAGGGCACGCCGAAGCTGGCGCGGTCCGAGGCGATGCGGATGTCGCCCAGTCCGGCGATGTCGCAACCCAGCCCCATGGCCGGTCCGTTGACCGCCGTCACCAGCGGAACCTCCAGGCCATAGAGGGCGCGCACGATGCGATGGACGACGCGGCGATAGCGTTCGCGGATGGCGGCGCCCGAGCCCTCGAACAGGTCGCGGCGATCCTTCATCGCCTTCAGGTCGCCGCCCGCCGAAAAGGCCCGCCCGGCGCCGGTCAGCACCACGCAGCGGATGGAGGGGTCGGCGTTGACGGCGTCGCAGGCGGCGGCGAAGGCCTCGCCGTCTTCCAGGTCTGGCAGGGCGTTCAGTCGATCGGGCCGATCCAGGGTCCAGACCATGACCGCGCCCGTGCGCTCTTCGACGATCAGACCCATGCCGCATTCCCTTTCACCAGTGAAGTCGCCGGTTTCGGCCACAGGGCGGCGCGCTGGCAAGGGCGCAATTGAAAAACCCCGGTCGTTCTGACCGGGGCTTCTGGCTGGATCATCCAGTCTCGCGACTACGCGCGCGGCCGTTTGATCGTTATGGGCACGAAGTTGGACGGGTGGCTGACCACGCGGTCGCCGGCGCCGTTCATCTGCTTCGTGTTCACCAGCATCCCGCCGAAAAGGGCGAAGGACAGCATGGCGTGCTGGAGATTGCGCTCTTTGTTTTCGTTCATTTTTGGCGTCTCCTTTCGTTGAACGATGAAAGAAGACACGTCGTGCTTTTTGGGACTCTCACCCTGTCAGTCGTTTCGCGTCGAGGATGAACATAGCCGCCCGGCGCGAAAAGTCAAGAAATTATAATCCGTTCTCGGACTCATTGTTGCGATATCGTCACGAACCATGCCCCCTGCTCCCGCCTCCGCCCCCCCGCGTCCGATCGTCAGTCCCTGCATCATGGTCTGCACCGTCGACGGCGCGTCCGGCCTGTGCCTGGGCTGTTTGCGCACCCTTCAGGAGATCGCGACCTGGAGCCGGATGACGGACGAGGCCCGCGCCGCCGTCATGGACGACCTGCCGGGTCGCAAAAAGCGGATCGACCCTCGGCTGCTGGGCGAGTGAAAGGCAGGCGTCGTCAACCTTTCGTTCGCCACGTCGCTTCACCGCATGGGAAGAGGCCAGCCCGCATAGTCCGCGACATGATCCGCTTTGAACTACGCTCCGCTGTCGTCTTCGCCGCCGCCCTGGCGTCGGCCTCGGCCTGCGTCGGCGTCCTGATGTGGTGGGAAGGCCCGGCCCAGGCCTACGCCGCCGTGGCCCTGAAGGAGGCGCCGTCGGTGACGCGCGCGGCCGACGGCCACTACTGGGCCGAGGCGACCGTCGAAGGGCGGCCCATGCGGATGCTGGTCGACACCGGCGCCAGCGTGGTGACGCTGAGCCGCGCCGACGCCGAACGGCTGGGCGTGCGGCTGAAGCCGCATGACTTCAACCAGACGCTGAACACCGCCTCGGGCCAGACGCCCGCCGCGCGGGTGCTGCTGACCTCAGTATCCGTGGCGGGGGTGGAGATGACCTCGGTCGAAGCCCTGGTGATCGACCGCGACATGCCCGCAGCCCTGCTGGGCATGAGCTTCCTGGGTCGGCTGTCGGCTTTCGAGGCGCGGCCCGACGGCTTGATCCTGAGGGGTTGAGGGGGGCTCAGCCGCGCGCGCCGAAGGGCACCACCTTATTATCCCGGTCATGGCCGATATCGGCGTCGCCCAGATAGGGAATCCCCGACCGCACGCACCAGTAACGCACGATCTCCTCCGCCGTCAGGCCGAAGTCGGGATCGTTGACGGTGACGTCAGAGACGCGGCCCAGCCGGATGCCCGCCACACGACGGATCGATGCCTGGCTGGTCAGGTGGAACATCATCCGGTCGACGCGATAGAGAGCCTCGGACACCTCTTCCAGCATCAGGACGTGGCCGGTCAGGTCCGGCTCGATCGCCGTCCCGACCAGTTCGTTGAGAATGGTCAGGTTGAAGCCGACGGCGGGTCGGGCGTCGGTCAGCAGGGACGGCTCCAGCGAGGTCGGATCGCCCGACCTCAGCCAGTTCACCGCCCGGCGCCCGGTGGCGTCATGGCGCGATCCGTCCGACGCCATCGGCCCGTGCGCGACATGGGGAAAGCCCGCGCGATAGAGCGCCGCCAGCAGGCTGCCTGCATCAGAATAGCCGAGGTAACGCTTGGCGTAGGCATGGGCGGTCAGCTCGGGGATCACCGCCTCGGCGATACGGCAGGCGCCGTAACCGCCGCGTGCGAACCAGACGGCGTCGATGGCGGGGTCGTTGGCCGTCTCGACGAAGGCGCGGGCGCGGGTGGCGTCGTCGCCGCCGAAATGACCGTGGACCTCATGGAGGGCCGGGTGCAGCGCCAGTTCTACCTCCCCGTCCGGCCAGGTCGCCGCCGCCCAGGCCCGGATCGCCTCGCCCCGCGCCGGATCGAGACGGGAGCTGGCGTTGACGACGCCGATTCGGAACGGTCTGGTCTGCATGGACGGGGTGGCCTTGAGCGTCTTGCGTGCTAGTCAGACCGGACATTCCCCGGTTTCTCGCATTGAAATCAAGCCGATGAACAAAGACTACTTCTTCTGCGGCGTCGGCGGTTCCGGCATGATGCCGCTGGCCATGATCGTTCAGGCCTCGGGCGCCCGTATCGCCGGGTCAGACCGGGCGCTGGATCAAGGCCGCACGCCCGAGAAGTTCGACTGGCTGCGCGCCCACGGCGTCGCCCTGCACCCGCAGGACGGATCGGGCGTGGTCAGCGCTGATCAGGTGGTCGTCGCCACCGGCGCGGTCGAGGACACGGTGCCCGACATCGGCGCGGCCAAACGCGTCGGCGCCGTCATCAAGACCCGGCCTCAGTTGCTGAGCGAACTGTTCAACGCGGCTCCGACCTCGATCGGCGTGGCGGGCACCAGCGGCAAATCCACCATCACCGGCATGGTCGCCTGGATTCTGGATCAGGCCGGCCGCGCCCCGACCGTGGTCAACGGCGCCGTGATGAAGAACTTCGCCTCGCCCGACCAGCCGTTCGCCAGCGCCCTGATCGGCGGACCAGACCTGTTCGTTGCTGAAGTGGACGAAAGCGACGGCTCCATCGCCCGCTATGCTCCGATAGTGGCGGTCGTCTCCAACATCTCGCTGGACCACAAGTCGATGGAGGAGTTGCGCGACCTGTTCGGCGGCTTCGTCAGCCGGGCGACGACGGCGGTGCTGAATCTCGACAACCCCGAGACGGCGGCGCTGGCGCAGACCCTGGCGCCCGGCAAGGCGATCACCTTCGCGCTCGGCGAGGAAGAAGCCGATCTGTCGGCGCATGACCTTGAGCCCCTGCCGACCGGCATGAAGTTCGAGCTGCGCGTGCGCGACGAGGCGGCCCAGGCGGTGACGCTGAACGTGCCGGGCGCGCACAATGTCGCCAACGCCCTGGCGGCCCTGGGCGCGGTCAAGGCGCTCGGCGTGCCGGTGGATCAGGCGGTCGCGGCGCTGGAGACGTTCAACGGCATCCGGCGCCGGCTGGAGGTGGTGGGGACACGGAACGGCGTCACCGTCATCGACGACTTCGCCCACAACCCGGACAAGATCGCCGCCACCCTGAAGACCCTGCACGCCTTTGATGGGCGGCTGCTGATCCTGTTCCAGCCGCATGGCTTCGGCCCGCTGAAGTTGATGAAGCAGGAATTCATCGAGGGCTTCGCCGGGCTGATGCGGCAGGACGACCTGCTGCTGATGCCCGAGCCCGTCTATTACGGCGGCACCACGGACCGCAGCGTCGGCAGCGAGGACATCGCCGCGGGCGTGCGTGCGGCCGGGCGTCAGGCGCAGGCCCTGGCGACCCGCGCCGACTGCGGCGACCGCATCATCGAGACGGCGCAGCCCGGCGACCGCGTGGTGGTCATGGGCGCGCGCGACGACAGCCTGTCGACCTTTGCGGCCGAACTGCTGGCGCGCCTCTGATCATCCGCTACCGGATCATCTGTCAGATTATTCTTGCAAAACATTCATTTACGGAAAAGCGGCTGTTAAGCGGCCTGACCTAACCCTGCGCTCGCAGAACGCAGGGGACGGCTGGGAATGGCCAGGATCGGAGACTTCGTGGACGCCTCGGCGCCCATGGCGCCGGACGCGCCGGGGGCGGACGCCCTGGCCCGTTTCGAGGCCGAGCCCGCGACCCTGGTCATCGCCGTGGCCGACGCCGACGGCCGGCCCGTCGGTCTGATCGAGCGCAACGCCTTCACCCTGAAGCTGGCGGCCGAGTTCGGCCGGGCCCTCTACGCCCGACGGCCGGTCTCGGCGCTGATGGACCCTGCTCCCATGATCGTGGAGGCCGACGCCTCGGCCGACGTCCTGTTCCAGTCGATAGACGCGGCGGGACTGGGCGCCCTGCTGAAGGGGTTCATCGTCGTCTCGCGCGGCCGCTACGTCGGCGTGGGGGCGGGGTTGCACGTGTTGCAGGCCGGGGTGGCGATCCACAAGCGGCGCGCCGAAGCCATGGCCGAACTGGCCCAGAACCTGGTCCGCGCCGAGGCCGAGGCCCGCGCCTCCAGCCGGGCCAAGTCCGAGTTCCTGGCCGTGATGAGCCATGAGATCCGCACGCCCTTGAACGGGGTGCTGGGCGTGGCCGCCCTGATGGAGCGGCAACTGACGCAGGAGGCTCTGCGCCCCCACGTCCGCACCATTCTGGATTCGGGAAACAGCCTGCTGCGCCTGCTGACCGACGCACTGGACATGTCGCGCGCCGAGGCCGGGATGCTGACGCTGGAGCCCGCCCCGCTGGACCTGCAGGCTGTGTCGGCGGACCTGTCCGCCCTGTGGAGCCCGCGCGCCGAGGAGAAGGCGCTGGACCTGCGGGTCGAGAACGACCTCGGCGCCGCCCGCTGGATCGTCGGCGACGAGATGCGGCTGAAGCAGTTGCTCAACAATCTGATCGGCAACGCCCTGAAGTTCACCGAAACGGGTTCGGTCGTGGTGCGACTGACCACGACGCTGGAGACCGGCCAGGTGCGTCTGTCGGCCACGGTGGACGACAGCGGCCCCGGCGTCAGCGACGAGGCGGCGCGCGCCATCTTCGAACCGTTCAACACCGGCGAGGCGGGTCGCCAGGGCGCCGGCGCCGGTCTGGGTCTGGCGATCTGTCGCCAGATCGTCGAGCGCATGGATGGCAAGCTGGCCGTCGAGCGCTCGCCGCAGGGCGGGGCGCGCTTCCGTTTCGACCTGCGCCTTCCCCTGGCCGAGGCGGACGGCCTCCGCAATCCCGAAGCCCTCGCCGACCCCACCGCCCATGCCACACTGCACGTGCTGGTGGTGGACGACAACGCCGCCAACCGCTTCGTGGCGGGCAAGGTGCTGGAGTTGTTCGGCTGCACCCACGAGACCGCCGAGAACGGTCGCCAGGCGGTCGAGCGCGCGGCGGCGACGGCGTTCGACCTGATCCTGATGGACGTGAAGATGCCGGTGATGGATGGCGTGGCGGCGACGCGGGCGATCCGCGCCCTGCCCGGTCCGGCGGCCGCCCTGCCGATCCTGGCGCTGACGGCCAACGCCGATCCGCGCGACGAAACCGCCTATCTGGCGGCGGGGATGGACGGGGTGGCGCAGAAGCCCATCCAGCCCGAGGCCCTGCTGAACGCCATCCGCCTAGTCCTGTCGCGCGGCGAGGCGGCCCAGGCGGCCTGATCGCCCAAGCCCTTCACACCTCGCCCTTCACACCTCGGACCAGCGCCGCAGCAGGTTGTGATAGACCCCGGTCAGCTCGATCACTGCCGCATCCTTCGGCCCCTTGTCCAGGTTCACCCGCTGGATCGCCACGTCGAGGCGGAACAGGTTCTCGCGATCGGCGTCGTCGCGGATCAGGCTCTGCAGCCACATGAAGCTGGAGACGCGCGCGCCGCGCGTGACCGGCGTCACCCGGTGCAGGCTCTTGGACGGATAGAGGACCAGATCGCCCGCCGGCAGCTTGATCGACTGGGCGCCGTACATCTCCTCGATGATCAGCTCGCCGCCGTCATAGTCCTCGGGTTCGGACAGGAAGAGAGTGGCCGACAGGTCGCTGCGGATGCGATGGCCGTCGCGTTGGCGGATGGCGTTGTCGACGTGGGTGCCGAACTCGCCGCCGCCCTCATAGCGATTGAACAGGGGCGGAAAGATCGTGTGCGGCAAGGCGGCCGAGACGAACATCGGATTGGCGTTCAGCGCCTGGACCACCAGGGCCGACACCTCGCGCGCCTGGGCGCTGTCCTCGGGCAGCTGCTGATTGCGCTTGGCGCTCGCCGACTGATGGCCCGAGGTCATGTTGCCGTCGGCCCAGGGGCCGGTGTCCAAAGTCTGGCGCAGGGCCTTCACCTCGGCCTTGGTGAAGACTTCGGGGATGTGCAGCAGCATGGCTCTCTCACCGTCTGGAAACGCATCGGCCCCGCCGCTCGAACGAACGACGGGGCCGACATGATGGCGCGAAACGCGACCTCTTAGTAGCGGACGTTCAGCGTCAGGATCGCCTGGCGCGCCGGGGCGACATCGGCGTGATGCACCCCGTTGGTGCGGATGATGTACTCCTCATCCCCGGCGTTCTGGACGTTCAGCTGCAGCGAGGCGCGGTCGTTGATGTCGTAGGAGGCGAACAGGTCGACGCGGGTGTATTCCGGCGCATAGACGCGGTTGCCGCCGCCGCCGGCCCCGCCCTGGTTCCCGCCCCAGGACTTGGAGACGTAATAGACGCCGCCGCCCAGGCTCAGCTTGGGCAGGACGCGATAGGTGGTGAACAGGCTGGCGCTGTGCTCGGGCGTATTGGCCAGCGGATCGCCCAGATTGATGCTGTTGTAGGCGCCGCGCACCAGCTCGGAGTCCATCCAGGTGTAGCCGCCGAACACCTGCCACTTGTCTGTGATGTTGCCCGACACGCCCAGCTCCACACCCTGGACCCTGGTCTCGCCCGCCTGTTCGAACAGGCCCGGCGCCACTTCGATGGCGGCGTCCTTGCGCGTCAGGTGGAACAGGGCGCCGCTGAGCGCCAGCCGGTCATCGAACAGATTGGCCTTGGCGCCGATTTCGAAGCTCTCGGTCTGCTCCGGATCCAGCACGGTGCTGGCCAGGTTGCCGCTGCCCACGCCGCCGACGCCGTTCTGATCGCCCGCCGAGATCGTGGGCGGCGTCGAAGCGGTCGAGAAGGAGGCGTAGACGCTGCTGTTCGCCGTCGGCTTGTAGACCACACCCAGCTGATAGTTGACGAAGTCCCAGTCCGCCTCGCGCATGATGGGCGCCGTGGCGCCGCGCGGCAGTTCCGTGCCCTCGACGTCATAGCGGTCGTAGCGCAGGCCCAGGTTCAGCTTCCACCGCTCGCCCAGGCTGACGGAATCAAAGGCGTAAAGCCCCAAGGCATCCGTGTCCGAATAGGTCTCCGGCCCGCGCGTGATCGTACCCGTCCACGGGTCGTTCGGGTTCGGCGCATAGACCTGGGTGCAGTCCAGTCCCGTCAGCGGCGCCGGACAGGCCGTGCCGGTCAGGGTGGTGACATTATAGGAGGCGTTACGGTTCTTCTCACGCGACAGCTCCAGGCCGACGTCGAAGTCATGCTTGATCGCGCCGGTCAGGAAGGAGCCGTGCAGGTCGGTGACGTTGGCCAGGGTCTCGGCCGGGTTCCAGCGCGACTTCAGACCCCGCTTCATCCACCAGACGCCGTTGATCTGCTCGGCCGCGCCGCCGTCGCCGGGGTTGGTGACGACATAGTCGTTCAGCGTCTGCGAGTAGCGGGTGACGTTGCGCAGAGCCAGGGTGTCGCTGAAGCGATGCTCGATCTCCAGCGTCAGGCTGTCGACCGTATTGTTCAGATAGTCGCGCGCCTTCAGGCCGTAGAAGCTGTCGTAGGGCACGTCCAGCACGCCCGAGGCGTCCGGACGCGGCGCCGTCGCCCCGCCCAGCTTGGTGTAGAGCGGGATGCCGTAGTCAGGCGTCTGATTGCTGTCGAGGTGGTAGTAGCTGGCGGTGACTGTCGTCGGCGTGCCCAGGCCCGCGGCGATCGAGGCGCCGACGCCCCACTTGTCGAAATCGGCCCCGTTGCGGCCCGGCACGTCGCCCTGCGAGGCCATGACGTTCAGGCGCATGGCGGCGGTCGGACCGACCTGCCAGTTGGCGTCCACCGTGCCGCGCAGATAGTCGTCCGTGCCGACGCCGGCCGAGCCATGGACGAAGTTGGTCAGACGCGGCGACTTGGAGCCCAGATTGATGCTGCCGCCGCCCGATCCCCGGCCCGAATAGACGGAATCGGCGCCCTTGATGACCTCGACCTGCTCCAGGTTGAAAACCTCGCGCTGCTGGCCGCCCGTGTCGCGGATGCCGTCGACGAAGATGTTGTTGCCCGAGGCCTGTCCCCGGATGAAGGGCCGATCCGCCAGGGGCTGACCGCCCTCGCCCGCGCCGAAGGTGATGCCCGGCGAGGTGCGCAGAATATCCTGCAAAGAGGTGGCGGCGGTCTGTTCGATGATCTGTTGCGGGATCACCGTCACGGTGCGCGGCGTATCGACCAGAGGCGTGACGAACTGCGGGTCCTTCGGCTCGCGCTTCACGCGATGGCCGTTCACATCCACCGTGCCCAGATTGGTGGCGTCCTGACTGACCACGCCGTCGGCGGGCGCGGCCTCATCGGCGACCGCAGCCATCGCCGGCGCCGCGCACAGCATCCCGGCGGCGCTGGACGCGAACAGGAGCGCCTTGAGGGCGGCGGAGCGAGTGTCGGACATGGGGAGGAACCGGTCAGTGATTGAGACCGGCTCGCATTAGCACCATTTCAAGGTGCGACAATCTGACTCCTGCGACTAAATCGCACTTGCGGGTCGGGTGTCACACAGAAGTCACACCTACCCCTTGGCCACCGCCTTGATCGACGTCGAGGGGTCGCCCAGCAGGGCGTCATCGACCGGCGTCCCCTTCCCGATCAGCAGTCGCCCGCCCATGAAGTCGGCCGGGGCGTTCACCGCCTCGACGCAGACGATGCGTTCGCCGCTGAGGTGGAAGACCGAGAAGGCGCCGCCGGCCGGATCGCCCCGCACCAGCTGGCGGTCGGCGTCGAAGGGCACGCCCGCGATCTGCAGCTTGACGTCGTACTGGTCGGACCAGAACCACGGCACTTCCGGCGCCGGGGCTGCGCGGCCGACGATGGCCGAGGCCGCCTGCTTGGCCTGTTCCAGGGCGTTGGGCACGCTCTCCAGCCGATGCATGACGCCGCCGTGGACCGGGATGGGCCGCCGCGTCACATCGCCGATCGCGTAGATGTTCGGGTCATTGGTGCGGGCCGCCGCATCGACGACCACGCCGTTGTCGCAGGCCAACCCCGCCGTTCGCGCCAGAGCCTCGCAGGCGAAGGCGCCGACGCCGATCAACACCGCGTCCGCCGCGATCAGTTCGCCGTCCGCCAGACGCACGCCCGCATCCTCGAACCCCGCGACCTCGACTCCGGTCAGAATCTCGACGCCGTGCTTTTTGTGCAGTTCGGTGAAGAAGGCCGACAGGGGCTGCGACGCCACGCGGGCCAGCACCCGGTCCATGCGCTCGATCACCACCGCCTCGGCGCCCAGCGCACGGGCCGAGGCCGCCGCCTCCAGACCCACATAGCCGCCGCCAACCACCGCCAGTCGCTTGCCGGGGGCGAGAACCGCCTTCAGCCGCTCTGCGTCCTCCAGGGTGCGAAGCTCCAGCAGGTCGGGCCGATCCGCGCCAGGGATGGCCAGTCTGCGCGCCATCGAGCCGGTGGCCAGGATCAGGGTGTCGTAAGCCTCGACCGTTCCATCGGCGAAGGTCACGGTCTTGGCGCCTGCGTCGATGGCGGTCGCCGTGACGCCGGTGCGCAGGGCGATGTTTTGCTCGGCGTAGAAGCTCTCTGGGCGCAGCAGCAGGTCTTCCAGACCCGCCTCCCCCTTCAGCCAGGCCTTGGACAGGGGCGGTCGCTGATAGGGCGGCGCCGTCTCCTGCCCGGCCAGGACGATCTCGCCCTCGAACCCATACTGCCTCAGCAGCGCCGCCGCCGAGCCCCCCGCGTGTCCCGCGCCTATGATCAGAACCTTGCTCATGGCGGACAGATAGGGCGACGAGCGGCGAGTGGCGAGTGGCGAGATGCGCCTTTTCCCGATCGCCGGCAGACGGCGAGGGCAGCCAAGGGCCGGGAGTTGTTCGCGTCAGCCTGTCTCCACCACGCCGACGCGAGGAAACAGGGACGCCGCCATCACGAAAACCCAGACGACCAGAACGAACGGCAGCGTCATGGCCGGCATGCCGATGGGTTCCAGGGCCGCAGACACGGCAGCGAAGACCACCGCTGCGGCTATGGTCGCCAAGCCGGCATAGACCAGGGAGAAAACGCCGGGACGGAGGAAGACGCTCGCCAAGGCGATAGCCGTCAGAACACTATTGAAGCCAAAGGCGCCCGAACGAATGGCCGGCTCGGCCGCCCCCATCCCCCAGGCCCCCAGCAGGCCGATCAGCGAACCGCCCAGCGCCGCCGCGGCCGCGGGGCGCGAACTGATCAACAGGCCGACGACAAACAGACCGCCTGTGATCGGACTGGCCTGAAAGAAGACCTGGGCGACGCCGCTGAAGAGGCCCTCGATCAACGTCGATCCGTTCACCACGCCTTCGACCGTCACCGCGTGCGGCAAGCCAGCCGTCGGCAACATGTCCGTGGACTGCAATCGTCCAAAACGCGCCGTCGCCAGAAAGACGCACAGGGTGGTGAAGACAAAGGGCGCTGTCAGCACCGGCATCTTCCACTGGCTGAACAGATTGAGCATGGCCGCCATCACGACGCTGGAACAGGCGGCCGCGAAAACCACGCAGACCCATGTCAGCGCCCCAGGCTGCAAAAAGTAAAGCAGGCCGACAGCGACCAGGGCTCCATTAAAGCCAAACAGGCCAGCGCGCAGCCGCGCGGGGTCAGCCCCGAAAATCCAGGCGATAGCCGTGCTCGTCGTCGCCCCGACCAAGACACCGGCGCCGAACAGCGCGGAATTGTAGAAGACGCCGGCCAGAAACAGCAGGCCCGCATAGGTGTTGTTCTGGAGCATGACCTGGCCGACGCCGCGCAACACAGCGTCGATGAAGCCCAGCACGACAGCAGCGGGCCGGCGATCATCGAACAACATGCCCGTAAGGCCGAACCGAACACCCAGCATGATCCACCCCGCTATCCCGAGAATCCCGCATCCATAGCCCATCGCCTCCCGGGACGCCCGCCCTGCATGTCCACCGCCAAGCTTCTCCGCCCACATTGCCGCGCAGAGCCAGACATGACGAAGGGCCCTTGACCGTTCCATTGTTACAGCATAATGGAACAAGCCATGAGCACCGACGCCGCCAAGATCGCCCTGCTGGACGCCCTGCTCTCGCTGAAAACGCGGGACGAGGCGGACGCCTTTCTGGCCGACCTGTGCACCCCGGCCGAGATGCGCGCCATGGCCGAGCGGTGGCAAGTGGCGCGGATGCTGGACGCCGGGGACAGGACCTATCGCGAGATCGCCGCCGAGGCCCCGGCCAGCCCGACCACCGTCGTGCGCGTCGCGCGCTCCCTGAAGGACATGCCGCACCAGGGCTATCGGCTGGTGCTGGACAGACTGAAAGCCTGAGTTGACATCATGAGCACGGTTCAGGGGCGGCTGCGCATCGCCGTCCAGAAATCCGGCCGTCTGGCCGAGCGCAGCCTCGATCTGGTCCGCGATGCGGGCCTGCGCGTGGTCAAGGGCAACAACGACCTGCTGTACCGGATCGAGAACTATCCGATCGACCTGTTGCGGGTGCGCGACGACGACATTCCGACCTTCGTGGCGGACGGGGTCTGCGATCTGGGCATCGTCGGCGAGAATGTGCTGGAAGAGGTGAAGAACGGCGGGCCGAACGCGCAGGTCGTCATGCCGCTGGGCTTCGGCCGCTGCACGCTGAAGATCGCGACGCCGCCGGGGCTGGACTACGCCGGGCCGTCGTCGTTGCAGGGCTTAAGGATCGCGACCTCCTACCCCAGGATCCTGCGTCGCTTTCTGGATGAGGCGGGCGTCGACGCGGACATCGTCACCATGCGCGGCGCGGTCGAGGTGGCCCCCCGCCTGAAGCTGGCCGCCGCCATCTGTGATCTGGTCTCGACCGGGGCGACGCTGGAGGCCAACGGCCTGAGCGCGCGCGAGACGGTGCTGGACAGTCAGGCGGTGCTGATCAAGGCGCCGACGCCGCCCGAGGCCGGGCTCCAACACCTGCTGGACTCCATCGTCGAGCGGATGGCGGGCGTGGTGTCCTCGCAAGGGGCCAAATACGTGATGCTGAACGCGCCGCGCGCGGCGTTGGACCGGATCACCGCCCTGTTGCCCGGCGCCGGATCGCCGACCGTCATGCCCCTGTCGGGGCGCGACGACGCCGTCGCCGTCCACGCCGTCTGTCAGGAGGCGGTCTTCTGGGAGACGCTGGAGAAGCTGAAGGCCGAAGGGGCGTCGGCCATACTGGTCCTGCCCATCGAGAAGATGATGTGATGAAGCGTATCGACTGGAACCTGCTGGACGCCGCCGGGCGCAAGGCCGCGCTGGCCCGCCCGCAGCGTCGCACCGAGGGCTTCGTCACCAGCGTGGCGCGCGAAATCTTCGACGACGTGCAGGCGCGCGGCGGCGAGGCCGTGACCGACTGGGCGACGCGTCTGGACGGCGCCCCGCCGCGCCGCATTGAGATCACCGAGGCGGCCGCCGCGAAGGCCCGCCGCGACCTGCCGCCCGCCGCCGCCCGCGCCTTACGCGTCGCCGCCGACAATGTGCGCGTCTTCCATCAGGCGACCCGGCCCGAGGACACGCCCTTCATCGAAACGACGCCGGGCGTGAAGTCGAAACTGGTCTGGAGGCCCATCGGCTCGGCCGGGCTTTATGCGCCGGGCGGGACGGCGCCGCTGTTTTCATCGCTGCTGATGCTGGCCATTCCGGCGGGCGTGGCCGGGGTCGGGCGGCGCGTCGCCGTGACGCCGCCGTCCAAGGACGGCTCGGTCCACCCCGCCATGATCGCCGCCGCCGCCGAGGCGGGGCTGGACGAACTGTGGCTGCTGGGCGGGGCGCAGGCCATCGCCGCCCTGACCTTCGGCGTCGAGCTGGAAGACGGCGTCATCGCCCCTGTCGACAAGCTGTTCGGGCCCGGCAACGCCTATGTGGCCGAAGCCAAACGCTATGCCGCCGCCCTGCCCGGCGGCCCGGCCTGCGACCTGCCTGCGGGGCCGTCGGAGTTGCTGGTCATCGCCGACCGCGACGCCGATTTCGAGATCGTCGCGGCGGACCTGCTGAGTCAGGCCGAGCATGACGCCGATGCGCAGGTCATCCTCGTGTCCGACAGCGGCACGGCCCTGAGCGAGATCATCGCCGAGGTCGAGCGTCAGGTCGAAAGCCTGCCCCGCGCCGCCATCGCCCGCGCGTCGCTGGCCGAGGCTCGCGCCATTCGCGTGCGCGACATGGCCGAGGCGTGCGAGGTGGCGAACCTCTATGGTCCCGAACACCTATCGATCCAGACGCAGGAGGCCGAACGGCTGGTCGAGCGGATCAGCGCGGCCGGGGCGGTTTTCGTCGGGCGCTGGGCGGCGGAGACGCTAGGCGACTATGCGGCGGGGCCCAGCCACGTCCTGCCGACCGACGGCGCGGCGCGGACGCTGGGCGGCGTGACCACCGCCAGCTTCATGACCACCATGTCGGTGCAAACCGTCAGCGAACAGGGCGCCGCCGCCCTGGCCCCCGTCGCCGCTGCACTGGCCCGGCTGGAGGGGCTGGAGGCCCACGCCAGAGCCGCCGATCTGAGGAGCGCGGGATGACCAACAACCTCTTCCTTCTCCCCTTGAGGGAGAAGGTGGGCGCCGGAGGCGCTCGGATGAGGGGTGTGCTTGCCTCGCCCTCATCCGTCGTGTGTGTAGACGCAGCCCCCTCATCCGACCTGCTCCGCAGGCCACCTTCTCCCACGAGGGGAGAAGGACAATACGGCGAGGGAGAAGGGTCGTGAGCCTGCCCGCCCCCTATCCGCCGTTGGTGTCGGGCGGCGACGGTCTGGAGCGCTATCCGGCCGAGCCGACCGCGCTGGCGGCTCGCATGGCCGCCCTCTATGGCGTCGGCGCCGATCAGGTGCTGCCGACGCGTGGACTGACGCACGGGCTGGAGCTGGTCTGGCGCCTGACCGCGCGCGACGGGCTGAAGGTGCAGGCGCCCGACGCCGCGCCCTATACGCAACTGGCCGCCCTCTACGCCCGACCGGCCGACGGCGCCGAGACCGCCGCCGTGGTCGTCCGCGCCCTCGGCTCGCCCGAGGCCGTGGCCGAGATGGCCGCGCGCGTCGCCCCCGCCCTGCTGGTTGTGGACGAGGGACTGGTCGAGTTCGCCGAGGCACCCTCGGCCGCGAGCCTGGTGAAGGACCACGCCAACCTGATCGTGCTGCGCAGCCTGTCGCTGGCTTATGGGCTGGCCGGGGCGCGGGTCGGGGCGGCGGTCGCGCAAGAGGAGACGCTGGCGCGGCTGGCCGGCGTGCTGGAGCCCTACGCCCTGCCCGAGGTCTCGGTGCGGCTGGCGATGCAGGCGCTGGACCCGTCGCGGATGATGGAGACGGCCGAACGCATCAGCGGCGTGCGCCGCGAGCGCGCCCGCGTCGTCGAGGCCCTGTCGCGCATCATGGCGCTGGAGGCCGGGGTGGGGCCGGTGATCATCGCCAGACCCTCCGACCCGGCGGGCGCGATTGAGGCCCTGCGCCGCTATGGTTTGAGCGCCGATCCGGCGGGCGAGCGGCTGCGTTTGCCTGTCTCGCTGAAGCTCGAGGTCAACGACCGCCTGCTGGCCGCCCTGGGCGCCGCCGGCCCCGGCGTGCGCCGCAATCGCATCGGTCAGGCCATCCGCGACACCAAGGAGACCCGCATCGTCTGCGCCGTCGATCTGGACAGCGCCGGGCCGGTGAAGATCGAGACCGGCGTCGGCTTCTTCGACCACATGATCGAACAGGTGGCGGCGCACGGCGGATTCTCCATCCGCCTGGCGTGCGAAGGCGATCTGCACATCGACCCGCACCACACGATCGAGGATTGCGCCATTGCTCTGGGCCAGGCGTTGAAACAGGCGCTGGGCGAGCGGCGCGGCATCGGCCGCTACGGCTTCGTCCTGCCGATGGACGAGGCGGAAGCGTCCGTCTCCATCGACCTGTCGGGGCGGCCCTATCCGGTGTTCGAAGGGACCTTCGCCACGCCGATGCTGGGCGATTACCGCACCGATCTGACGGCGCACGTCGTGCGGTCGCTGGCCGAGAATCTGGGCGCGGCGGTCCACGTCCGCGTCACCGGCGACGACGATCACCACAAGACCGAGGCCGTGTTCAAGGCGCTGGGCCGCGCCCTGCGTCAGGCCATCCGCGTCGAGGGCGACGTGGTGCCCAGCACCAAGGGGGTGCTGTGAACGTCACCCTGATCGGTTACGGCTCAGGCAATGTCGCTTCAGTGCGGTTCGCGCTGGAGCGGCTGGGCGCGCGCGTGCGGATCACCGACGACCCGGCCGATGTGGACGAGGCCGAGCGGATCATCCTGCCCGGCGTCGGTGCGGCCGGCTACGCCATGCAGCGACTGAAGGCGCTGGACCTGATCGAACCGCTGCGCCGGTTTCAACGCCCCTTGCTGGGCGTCTGTCTGGGCCAGCAGCTGCTGTTCGACGCCAGCGCAGAGGACGAGGATGCTGAGAATGGGGGCGCCGACCTTCTGGGCCTGATCCCCGGCCGGGTCGAAGCCATCCTTCCCGCCCCTTCACGCCCCTCGCCGCACATGGGGTGGAGCCGTCTGACGACCCGTCGCGACGACCCGCTGCTGGACGGCGTGAAAGACGGCGACTGGGCCTATTTCGTCCACGGCTTCGTCTGCCCAGACGGTCCGGCGACCCTCGCCGCCGCCGACTACGGCGTCGCCGTGCCCGCCATGGTCAACAGCGCCAATCGCTGGGGCTGCCAGTTCCACCCGGAACGCTCGGCCGCGCTCGGCGCGCGTATTCTGAAGAACTTCCTGGAGCTGCCCGCGTGATCATCTATCCCGCCATTGACCTGATCGACGGCCATGCGGTTCGCCTGCTGCACGGCGATTTCAATCACGTGACCCGCTACGACTCCCATCCCGCCAACCGGCTGGCGGCCTTCACCGCCGAGGGGGCCGAGTGGATCCACGTCATCGACCTGGACGGGGCGCAGGCGGGCGAGGCGCGTCAGTATGCGCTGATCGGCGACATGGCCCAGGCCGTGGATATCAAGGTCCAGTCGGGCGGCGGCGTCCGCTCGGGAAAGGATATCGAGCACCTGCTGGGGGCCGGGATCAGCCGCGTCGTCATCGGCTCGCTGGCCGTCACCGATACGGATCAGGTGCTGAAATGGCTGGAGCAGTTCGGCCCCGAAGCCATCGCCCTGGCCCTGGACGTCCGCTACGAGAACGGCCTGCCCGTGCCCGCCCTGAAGGGCTGGACCCAGTCGTCGGGCGTGGATCTGTGGAGCGTGCTGGAGCGCTATCCGGTCGGGATGCTGCGCCATATCCTGATCACGGACGTCGGTCGCGACGGCGCCCTGACCGGCCTGAATCAAGAGCTGCTCTCCGAGGCCGTTCGCCGTCGGCCTGAGCTGGAGATCCAGGCCTCGGGCGGGGTGGCCGATCTGGACGACCTGATCGCCGCCAAGGCGATTGGCTGCGCCGGCGCCATCACCGGCCGCGCCCTCTATACCGGCCGTTTCACTGTAGCCGAGGCGCTGAAAGCCGTCGCCCCATGACGGCGAGACGCATCATCCCCTGCCTCGACGTCAAGGACGGCCGCGTGGTCAAGGGCGTGCGGTTCGAGGGACACGTCGACATGGGCGACGCCGCTGAACTGGCCGCGCGCTATCGCGATCAGGGGGCCGACGAACTTGTCTTCTATGACATCACGGCCAGCCCCGAGGGGCGGACGCTGGATTACGGCTGGGTGCAGGACATCGCCCGGCTGCTGGACATTCCCTTCTGCGTCGCGGGCGGCATCCGCACGGTGGAGCAGGCGGCGCGCTGCCTCGATCACGGGGCGGACAAGGTGTCGATCAACTCGCCCGCCCTGGAGCGACCCGAACTGATCGGCGAGCTGGCCGCGCGGCTGGGGCGTCAGTGCGTCGTCGTCGGCGTCGACAGCGCCTTTCAGGACGGCGAATGGCGGGTGCACAAATACACCGGCGATCCGGACGCCCGGCGCGGCGCGGGGCGGCTGACGATGGAGTGGATCGTCGAGGCGCAAGAACTGGGCGCCGGAGAAATCGTGCTGAACTGCATCGACCAGGACGGGGTGCGGAAGGGGTATGACGTGGGCCAACTGGCCGAGGCGAGGCGGCGTTTGACCATTCCGCTGGTGGCGTCCGGCGGGGCGGGCGCGGTGGAGCATTTCCGCGATGTGTTCGTGGAGGCGGATGTGTCGGGCGCGTTGGCGGCCAGCGTGTTTCACTCAGGCGCGATCACAGTGCCGGAGTTGAAACGTTATCTGGATCAGCAGGGCGTGGAGGTGAGGATATGACGATCATCGGTTTCCTTCTCCCCTCGTGGGAGAAGGTGGGCGCCGGAGGCGCTCGGATGAGGGGGCTGTGGCCCCAAGCGCGAGGATCGAGGGCGGGGCTGGCCTCCCCCTCATCCGTCTCGCTCCGCGAGCCACCTTCTCCCACCAGGGGAGAAGGATGATGGACCTCGACCTTCAATCCATCGACTTCGCCAAAGGAAACGGCCTGATCCCCGCCGTGGTGCAGGACGCCGACACCCTGCAGGTGCTGACCCTCGCCTATATGGACGAGGCGGCGCTGCGCGAGACGCTGGACAGCGGGCAGGCGACCTTCTTCTCGCGCTCGCGCGGCGGGCGGTGGTGCAAGGGCGAAACGTCGGGGGATTTCCTCAACGTCGTCTCGGTGACGCCCGACTGCGACGGCGACGCCGTGGTGGTGAAGGTGCGCCCGGTCGGCAACGCCTGCCACCTGAACCGCATCAGCTGCTTCGGCGAGGAGGACGCGCCGGGGCTCGGCCGCGTCGGCCGGCTGGAGCGCACCATCCATGTCCGCGCCCAGGCCGATCCCAACGACAGCTGGACCGCGCGCCTGATCGCCCAGGGCCCCAAACGCGCCGCGCAAAAGGTCGGCGAAGAGGGGGTCGAAACGGCGCTGGCCGGGGCGGCGGGAGATAATACGGAACTCGCCAGCGAGGCGGCGGATTTGATCTATCACCTGCTGGTGCTTCTGCACGCCCGTCACATGGTGTTTCAGGACGTGCTGGATGTCTTGGCCCGGCGGGCGGAACCGGCCAATCACTCTGGCTGACTACGGTCTCGCTTGGCGGGCCGATCTTCTGCGAGGGAGGCCCTAGATGGCGGCTTTGATCCTGTTCGGCGGCGGCGGCGACCTCGCCATGCGGATGCTTTTGCCGTCGCTCTACTTCCTGGATCATGACGGCCTTCTGCCCCAGGGGCTCAAGATCATCGGCGCCGCCCGGTCGCAAGAGACGGTCGAGGACTACATCGCCAAGGTGCGCCAGGCGGTGCAGCCCCGCGCCGAGGCCGACGACGCCTGGGACGAGGCCAGCTGGGCGCGCCTGGCCGCCCGGCTCGACTACCTGGCGGTGGACGCCACCGACGCCGAGAGCCTGCGCGCGTTGAAGGCCCGGTCCGGCGAAGGCGACACCGTCTCCTTCCTGGCGGTGTCGCCCTCGCTCTACGGCCGCATCGTCACAGCCATGAAGGCGGCCGGCCTGGCCGAGAAGAACGATCGCATCGTGCTGGAGAAGCCGGTCGGCCGTGACCTGGAGAGCTTTCTCGAAATCGACGACGCCGTGGCCCACGCCTTCGACGAGCGACAGGTGTTCCGCATCGACCACTACCTGGGCAAGGAGACGGTGCAGAACCTGATCGCCCTGCGCTTCGGCAACGCCATCTTCGAACCGCTGTGGAACAATCTGACCATCGATCATGTGCAGATCACGGTCGGAGAGACGGTCGGCGTCGGCGACCGCTGGCCCTATTACGACGAATACGGCGCGCTGCGGGACATGGTGCAGAACCATATGCTGCAACTGCTGTGCCTCGTGGCGATGGAGCCGCCCAGCGACCTGGACCCGGATTCGGTGCGCAACGAAAAGGTGAAGGTGCTGCGCTCCCTGCGCCCCGTCACCGCCGAGGACGCCGAACGCGTCACCGTGCGCGGCCAGTATGTGGAAGGCGCGGTCGAGGGCCGCACCGTCGACAGCTATGAGACCGAGCGCGGCCAGCCGTCGGACACGGAGACCTTCGTCGCCATCCGGGCCGATATCGACAACTGGCGCTGGGCGGGGGTGCCCTTCTTCATGCGCACCGGCAAGCGGCTTCCAGAGAAGCGCACCGAGATCGTCATCCAGTTCAAGCCGGTGCCCCACTCCATCTTCGGCCACGGCGAGCGCGGGGCCATCTACGACAACCGCCTGGTCATCGAGCTTCAGCCCGATGAGGACATCTCCCTGTCGGTCATGAACAAGAAGCCGGGGCTGGAGCAGAGGATGCAGCTTCAGCCGATCCAGATGAGTCTGTCGTGGGGGCAGGACGGCAAGGACGCCGCGCCGCCGCGCCGCCGCATCGCCTATGAACGGTTGCTGTTGGACGCCCTGCACGGCGACTCCACCCTGTTCGTGCGCCGAGACGAGGCGGAACAGGCCTGGAAATGGATCGATGAGGTAGCCGACGCCTGGGCCTGCCGCGAGTGCCGGCCGCTGGACTATGACGCCGGGACCTGGGGGCCGGAGGCGGCCGACCTGCTGCTGTCGCGCACGGGTCGGAAGTGGAACGCGCGATGATCGCGAGCCAGACCTTTCCCACCCGCGACGCCTGGGCCGAAGCTGCAGCGAACGCGCTGGCCGAGGCGTTGGCGGACGCCCTGGCTGCAGGCGGACGCGCCCTGTTCGCCGGATCGGGCGGATCGACGCCCTCGCCCATCTACGCGCGGTTGTCTGAGGCCGACCTCGACTGGGCCGGGGTTACGGCGACCCTGGTTGACGAGCGCTATGTGCCCGAAACCTCGCCTGACTCGAATGCGGCCTTGCTGAAGCGCACCCTGTTGACCGGCCGGGCCGCCGCCGCGCGCTTCACACCCCTCTACAGCCCCGCCGTGACGGTGGATCGCGCCGCCGCAATCGCCTCTCAGGCGCTGGCCGCCGAGGGCCGCCCGCTGGACGCCGTTCTGCTGGGCATGGGGGAGGACGGACACATCTGCTCCATGTTCCCCGGCAGTCCGACGCTGACGACCCTGCTGACGCCGGGCCTGAAGCCGGCCATCCACGGCGTGCCCGCCGGACGTGACGGCGCGGCGCCGCCGCAGGAGCGGCTGACGCTCAACCTGCCCTGGCTGGTCTCGGCCCGACGCCTGGTGCTGGCTCTGACCGGAGCCGGCAAGCGCGCCGTATTCGAGCGCGAGGCGGCAGGCGATCCCGCCGTAAACCCCATCGCCGCCCTGATCGCGGCGAACGCCCCCCTTGAAGTGTTCTGGACGGAGGCCGAGTGATGGCGCTCAATCCTGTGGTGGCCGAGGTCACCGCCCGCATCGTCGAACGCAGCCGCAAAACCCGCGCCGACTATCTGCGCCGCATGGACGCGACGACGGGATCGGGGCCGGGGCGGGGCAAGCTGTCCTGCGCCAACTGGGCCCACGCTTTTGCGGGTCAGACCGTGGCCGACAAGCTGACGGCCATGACCGGGGCCCAGCCCAACCTCGGCGTCGTCACCGCCTATAACGACATGCTGTCGGCGCATCAGCCGTTCGAGCGCTTTCCGGAGGTTATCCGTCAGGCCGCGCGCGAGATCGGCGCCACGGCCCAGGTGGCGGGCGGAACCCCGGCCATGTGCGACGGCGTCACGCAAGGGCGGCCCGGCATGGAGCTGAGCCTGTTCAGCCGCGACGTCATCGCCATGTCGACGGGGGTGGCCCTGACCCACGATGCGTTCGACGCCGCCCTGATGCTGGGCGTGTGCGACAAGATCGTGCCGGGGCTGTTCATGGGCGCCCTGGCCTTCGGCCATCTGCCGGTGGTCTTCGCCCCGGCCGGGCCGATGCCCAGCGGCCTGCCCAACGCCGAGAAGGCCCGCGTCCGCGCCGAATACGCCCAAGGCCTGATCGACCGCGCCGAACTGCTGAAGAGCGAGATCGCCTCCTATCATTCGCCCGGCACCTGCACCTTCTACGGCACGGCCAACTCCAACCAGATGATGATGGAGGTCGCCGGGCTGCACATGCCCTCGACCGCCTTCGTGCATCCCGACACGGGGCTGCGCGACGCCCTGACGGCGGCGGCTGCCCAGCGGGCCGTCGAACTGGCGCGCGAGGGGCGCGGGCGCATGGCCGACGTCGTGTCGGAGAAGACCATCGTCAACATGATCGTCGCCCTGCTGGCCACCGGCGGCTCGACCAACCACGCCATCCATCTGGTCGCCATGGCCCGGGCCGCGGGGGTGCTGATCGACTGGACCGACATGGACCAGTTGTCGTCGGTGACGCCGTTGCTGGCGCGGGTCTATCCCAACGGTTCGGCCGACGTGAACGCCTTCCAGGCGGCGGGCGGCGTGGCCTTCGTCACCCGCGAACTGGTCCAGGCCGGGAACCTGCATCCCGACGTGACGACCATCATGGGCCATGGGCTCGAGCCGTACTTCAAGGAGCCTCGGCTGGAGGACGGCGAACTGGTCTGGCGCGATACGGTGAAGGAGAGTCTAGACCTGGCCATCCTGCGCCCCGCCTCCGACCCGTTCGACCGGGAGGGGGGCCTGCGGCTGGTGCAAGGCGATCTGGGAAGGGCGGTGATCAAGGTCTCGGCGGTCAAGCCCGAGAACCGCATCGTCGAGGCCCCCGCCGCCGTGTTCGAGACCCAGGAAGACGCCTTGCAGGCCTTCAAGGACGGCAGGCTGAATCGCGACGTGGTGCTGGTGCTGCGCTTCCAGGGCCCCAAGGCCAACGGCATGCCGGAACTGCACAGCCTGTCGCCGGCCCTGTCTGTGCTGCAGGACAAGGGCTTCAAGGTCGCCTTCGTCACCGACGGCCGCATGTCGGGCGCCAGCGGCAAGACGCCCGCCGCCATCCACGTCAGCCCCGAGGCGCTGGCGGGCGGGCCGCTGGCCCATGTGCGCGACGGCGACGTGATCCGGCTGGACCCCGAGGCGGGGGTGCTGACCACGGTGGGGATCGAGGATCTGGACGCACGCCCGGCGGCGAAGCGCTCGCGCGCCCATGCCGAAGGCTCGTCCTGGGGTTATGGTCGTGAACTGTTCGGCGCCTTCCGTCAGACGGTGTCAACGGCCGAGGAAGGCGCCAGCGTCTGCTTCGCCTCGCCCATCGGCGCCAACGGCCATGACGACGGCCCGCCCGATCCGAACCTGGTCGATCGCGCCGTGGACGCCTGAACCCCCAGGAGAACCCGCGAAGGAGAAAGCATGAGGGACGCGACCCTATTGGTAGGCGACGTCGGCGGAACCAACGCCCGCTTCGCCCTGGCCGGCATGGTCGACGGCCATCCTCGGCTCGAGCATTTCGACAGCTTCCCGGCCGAGACCTATCCGACCTTTGTCCAGGGGGTGCAGGCCTACCTCGACGACTGCGCGACCAAGCCCGCAGGCGGGGTCATCGCCGTGGCCGGGCCGGTCACGGACGGCGCCATCGACCTGACCAACTCGCCCTGGCGTCTGTCGGAGAAGGAGCTCCAGTCGCTGGGCCTCAATCCGGCCCGGCTGATCAACGACTTCGAGGCCTTGGCCTGGGGCGCGCCGATCGTGCCGGCTGACCAGCTGGCGCCCCTGGGCGGGCCGACCGAAGGCGATCCGCACGCCGCCATCGCCGTGCTGGGTCCCGGCACGGGCTTCGGCATGTCCGCCCTGGCGCGCGACGCCCACGGGCGCGAGATGGCCCTGCCCAGCGAAGGCGGCCACGCCTGTTTCGCTCCCGGCGACGAGGTGGAGGACGAGGTGCTCCGCATCCTGCGCCGCCGCTACGACCGCGTGTCCATCGAACGATTGATCTGCGGACCGGGCCTGCTGAACCTGCATCGCGCCCTGGCCGAGATCGACGGCCGCGAGAGCCATATCGACGACCCCGCCCAGATCACGACCCAGGCGCTGGACGATCCGAACAGTTCCTGCGGCGCCACCCTGGCCCGCTTCTGCGCCATGCTGGGCGCCGTGGCTGGAGACATCGCTCTGACCACCGGCGCGCGCGGCGGGGTCTATATCGCCGGCGGCATCGTCCCGCGCATCCTGCCCTTCATCCAGGCCAGCCCCTTCCGCCGGCGGTTCGAGCGCAAGGGCCGTTTTCAGGACTATATGGCGGCCATCCCCACCAAGGTGATCCTGCATGAACACGCCGCCCTTTTGGGCGCGGCGCGCGTGGCCTTCGCCGAAGCAGGCTGAAAAACGTGATCACAGAGGCGTGAACCGATTGTGAGCCTGCGAGTTTCCAAGGCTCAACCATCTGGAGCACAACCATGCGCAAACTCGTTCTCGCCGCTGTTTCCGTCGCCGCCATGACCGGCCTGGCCGCCTGCCAGAACCCGGCCGAGAAGGAAGCGGACGCTCGCGCCGACGCCGTGGAAGCGGAAGCCGACGTCACCGCCACGCAGCTTGAGAACCAGGCCGACGTCGCCCCGACCGACGCACAGGCCGACGCCCTCAACGCCCAGGCCGACGCCGTGCAGAAGAAGGCCGACGAGAAGGCTGACGCCATCAAGGCCGAGGCCGGCAACCTGGACGGCGGCATGACCACCTCGAACACCCCGCCGAAGTCCTAAACAGGACCTCGCACAGAACAAGGGCCCCGTCGTGATCGCGACGGGGCCCTTTTCATGACGTCAGTCGATGCAGAGCGTCGGCTTGGCCTGGCCGTGCTCGATCACGGTGCGACAGCCGAAACGATTGCTGTCTGCGGCGCAGAAGCCGCTCGCGGCCGCGCCGGCCGCAGGGCGGGCGTCGGCGGACGCCAGGCAGTCCCCCTGACACTGGGCGCCGTCAGTGCAGGGCTTCCCCGCATCGGCGTAGCGAATGACGCACTGGACGCTCTGCAGCCTTCCCACGGGACGCATCTCTCCGCCCCGAGCGGCGCAGGCCGCAGCGTCGGCGGACTGGCCGGTCGCCTCCTCGGCGGACGGCGCGCATCCGGCCAGCGCCAGCAGAGCCGAAAGCCCCGCCGCCATGATGATCGATTTCCCCCTCACGCCGTGCGGCCTTTCTGGAAGCCGGTCCAGCAGTCGTCGTAGTCGAGCTGCATCAACGGCGTCTGTTCGGCCCAGGCCGTGGTGCGGATCGGCATGCGCGTCTCGAACATGAAGGCCAGGGTGTTCTCGATCTTGTGCGGCTTGAGGTCCGTCCTGGTCGCCCCGTCCCAGCTGGCCTGGTCCGGACCGTGGCCGCTCATCCGGTTGTGCAGGGAGGCGCCGCCGGGAGCGAAGCCGCCCGCCTTGGCGTCGTACTCGCCGAAGATCAGCCCCATGAACTCGCTCATGACGTTGCGGTGGAACCACGGCGGACGGAAGGTGTCCTCGGCCACCATCCAGCGCGGCGGGAAGATGACGAAGTCGCAGTTGGCCGTGCCGGGCGTGTCACTGGGCGAGGTCAGGACGGTGAAGATCGACGGGTCCGGGTGATCGAAGCTGACGGTGCCGATGGTGTTGAACCGCGCCGTGTCATAGCGGTAGGGCGCGTAGTTGCCGTGCCAGGCCACAACATCCAGCGGGCTGTGGTCGAAGGTCACAGCCCACAGCTTTCCGCCGTATTTCTGAACGCACTCCGTCGGACGATCCACGTCCTCGAAGGCGGCGACCGGGGTCTCGAAATCGCGCGGATTGGCCAGGCCGTTCGAGCCGATGGGGCCGAGGTCCGGCAGGCGGAAGGGCGCGCCGTAGTTCTCGCAGACATAGCCGCGAACCTCACCGTCGACCTCGACGCGGAAACGCACGCCGCGCGGGATGACGACCACATGGCCCGGCGCCGCCTCGATCACGCCCATCTCGGTGACGAAGCGCTGCGCCCCCTGCTGCGGCACGATCAGCAGCTCGCCATCGGCTGAATAGAAGACCCGGTCGACCATCGAGCGGTTGGCGACATAGAGGTGGACGCCCACCCCCGTCCCGGAATCGGCGCAACCGTTGCCGCCATAGGTCGTCAGCCCCTCGACCCAGTCGGTCGGCTGGTCCGGCATGGGCAGCGGGTCCCAGCGCATCCGGTTGGGATTGGGCGGCGTCTCGGTGAAGGGACCGGAGCGCACCCTCCCCTGCGCGAACGGCTGATAGGGCCCGTGCTGGGCCGACGGCCGCAGGCGATAGAGCCAGCTTCTCAGATTATGGTCGCGCGGGGCGGTGAAGGACGTGCCCGACAGCTGTTCGGCATAGAGGCCCAGCGCCGGACGCTGCGGCGAGTTGCGACCCACCGGCAAGGCGCCGTCCACCGCCTCCGTCGCGAAGTGGTTGGCGAAACCGCTCTGATAGGCGGGCGCGTTGGATCGCGTCATGTCGTTTCTCCCTTGCCGGGAGATGTAAGCGATCGCCGCGAAACCGTCACCCCGAGCCGCACGGCTTTGCCCTGGATCAAACGGAAATCGTCAGAATCCTTGCATCCTGGCCAGGCGTTCAGCGTGAAAATGGGCGTCGCCGAGCAACTCGTTCAGGACGCGGACACGCTTCATGAACAGGCCGACGTCGAACTCGTCCGTCATGCCGACGCCGCCGTGCATCTGGACCGCCTCCTGCACCGCCAGTTCGGCGACGCGGCCCGCCTTGGCCTTGGCGATTCCGGCGGCCTGTTCGGCGTCGGGACGGCCCGCGTCGATGGCCTGAAGCGCGGCCAGCGTCGCCGCCTTGGCCAGTTCCAGCTCGGTGAACAGATGGGCGGCGCGGTGCTGCAGGGCCTGGAACTCGCCGATCAGCCTGCCGAACTGCTTGCGGGTCTTCAGATAGTCGAGCGTGATCCTAAACGCCTGGCCCCCCGCCCCGACCAGCGACGAGGCGGCGCAGGCGCGGCCCAGCGTCAGGGCGGCGTCCAGCGGTCCCTGCCCTTCGCCCACGGCGCCGATCACGGCGTCGGCGTCGACCTGAACCTCGCTCAAGGTCACGCGGGCGGCGTTGTGGGCGTCGACCATGACGGTGCGCTCGACCGAGACGCCCGGCGTCGCCGGATCGATCAGGAACAGAGTCAGGCCGTCGTCAGTTTGCGCCGCGACGATCAGGGCGTCGGCGATGTGGCCGTCCAACACGAAGCCCTTGGCGCCGTTCAGCTTGAAGCCGTTGCCCGAGCGTTCGGCGCGCGCAGCGATCTTCGCGGGCGCGTGTTTGGGTCCTTCGTCGACGGCCAGGCTGAGGATGGCCTCGCCCGCCGCGATCCGGCCCAGCCATTGCTTCTGCGTCTCTGATCCCGCCGTCTTCAGCACCGTCGCCGCCAGCACGGACGAGCCCATGAAGGGCGACGGCGTCAGGGTGCGGCCCAGACTTTCAGCGATGACGCCCGCCTCGACGGCGCCGAGGCCCGAGCCGCCGTCTTCCTCAGGGATGACGACGCCGGAAAATCCCATCTCGCCGAACGCCCTCCACAGGTCGCGCGAGACGCCGTCCGGGTCGCGGCTGTCGCGCAGCCGGCGCAGATGGGCGATGGGCGCGCGTTCGTTCAGGAAGCCGTCGGCGGCGTCCTGAAGCATGATCTGCTCTTCGGTCAGGATCAGGGGCATCAATCCTACTTTCTCTTCGTCATGCCCGGACTTGATCCGGGCATCGGGCGTGGTGGCGAGCGGGCGGCGTCCAGTCCGGCGCAGCCCTCGATCCTCGGGTCAGGCCCGAGGATGACGGCGGGCGTGGCGTCACGCCCCCGGCAGTTGCAGCAGGTGTTTGGCGATGATGTTCAGCTGGACTTCGCTGGTGCCGCCCTCGATGGAGTTGGCCTTGGTGCGCAGCCAGTCGCGGGCGGCCTGGCCGTCGTTCGAGCGGTCGCCCTCCCATTCCAGCGCGTCCGATCCGCCCGCCGCCATGGCCAGTTCGTGACGGCGCTTGTTCAGTTCGGAGCCGTAGTATTTCAGCATGGAGGCGATGGCCGGGTGGGCCTGTTTGGCCTTCATCTGATCGCCCGCCCGCTCCATCGCCAGGCGGAAGGCGGCGGCGTCGATGTCATAGTCGGCGATGCGGGCGCGCAGCAGCGGCTCGTCCAGCCGCCCGGCCTCGTCCAGCCCCAGATGATCGGCCGCGACCTGTCCCAGCGGACGGCCGACGCCCGTGTCGCCCATGGCGCCGATCATGGTTCGCTCATGCGCCAGCAGGGCCTTGGCCACGTCCCAGCCCCGGTTCAGCACGCCCACTAGGTTCTCCTTTTCCACGCGCACGTCGTCGAAGAAGGTCTCGCAGAAGGGCGACTTGCCGCTGATGAGCGTGATGGGCCGCGTCGTCACGCCCGGCGTCGCCATGTCGAACAGGACGAAGCTGATGCCCAGATGCTTGGGCGCCTCGGGATCGGTGCGGACCAGGCAGAAGATCCAGTCGGCCTTGTCGGCGTAGGAGGTCCAGATCTTCTGACCGTTGACGATCCAGTGGTCGCCCTGATCGACAGCGCGGGTCTGAATGGAGGCGAGGTCGGACCCGGCGCCCGGCTCGGAATAGCCCTGGCACCAGCGGATTTCGCCGCGCACGATGGGCGGCAGGAAACGCTGTTTCTGCTTTTCCGTGCCAAAGGCCAGTAGCGCCGGCCCCAGCATCCAGACGCCGAAGCTGTAGAGCGGCGGCCGCGCCTTGATGCGGCGCATCTCCGACGCCAGCACCTTGGCCTCCTCGCGGTTCAGCCCACCGCCGCCGTATTCGCGCGGCCATTCCGGCGCGGTCCAGCCGCGCTCGGCCATGCGGTCCAGCCAGACCTTGTGCGCAGGAGTCGGGAAGACGGCGTTGCGGCCGCCCCAGACCATCTCGGCCTCGCCCGGCGCGGCGCCGCGACATTCAGGCGGGCAGTTCGCCTCCAGCCAGGCGCGCGTCTCGGCGCGGAACGTCTCCAGATCGGCCATGGCCGCCCTCCCTCGCGTTCTTGCTTGGAGAGGACGCTAGCCGGTCCTTTTTGGAAACGGAACCTACTTCTTGGTGGGCATGAAGGGCGAGAAGGTGATGACGGTGAAGGTGTCGCGGATGTGCGGACGCGTCTGCACCTGCTTGGTGACGAAGGCGCCGATGTCGGCGTCCTTGGGCAGCTGGAACTTGGCCAGCAGGTCGTGCTGGCCCGAGGTCGAATAGACCTCGCTCACATTCTCGACATTGTCGACCAGATCGGCCGCAACATCGTGGGCATGGCCCAACTCGCATTTGATGAAGACGAAAATGGCGGTCATCATGGCCTTCAAGCCTCCCGTTCAAGTGGAGGTCTCTAGCGGATGGAGACGACATGGGTAAGGCTTTGTCGCCCGAGGCGACGCTGACGATGGAACGGGCCGCGGCCTATGAGGCGGCCTACAACAACCGCGCCCGCGTGCCGGGGCACCCCGCTATCCTGGATCGCTGGCGCAAGGACTCGCTGCGGGTGATCGACGCCCATCGGCCCGAGACGATCGAATACGGCCCGTCCGAACGGCAGAAGATGGAGTGGTTCGACGCCGGGTCCGGCGCGCCGGTCGCCGTCTTCATGCACGGCGGCTATTGGCAGTCGCTGGATCGGGGCTGGTTCGCCTGGGTCGCGCCCGCCCTGCTGGAGCATGGAATCAGCGTCGCCGTGCCGGGATACGATCTCGCGCCCGGCGTCTCGGTCGGCAAGATCATCAGCCAGATGCGCGAGGCGACGGAGGCGGTCCGCGCCCGCACCGGCAAGCGGCCGCTGGTCTTCGGCCATTCGGTCGGCGGCCATATGGCGGCGGGCATGCTGTCCGAGGGCCGAGCGCGGGCGGCGCTGGCGATCTCGGGCGTGTTCGATCTGGAGCCGCTGGTCCACACCTCGCTGAACGAAGCCCTGGGACTGGACGCGCCGATCGCGCGCGCGCTGTCGCCCATTCACTGGCCCGCGCCGAACGGCTCGACGCCCGGCGGCACGGCGCTGGACTGCTGGGTCGGCGGCGAGGAGAGCAATGAGTTCGTGCGCCAGAGCCGCGAGATGGCCGCCGCCTGGGGCGGCAAGGGCGCCGATACCCGCGTCGAGATCGTGGAGGGCGCCGACCACTTCACCGTCCTGGACCCGCTGGCCGATCCCGACAGCGCCATGGTGAAGCGGCTGGTGGAGCTGGCGACCGCCGAATAGCGGCGCTTACCAGGATTGATCCCGGTTACCCTTGACGTCAGGGGCGTCGCGCGCCGATCTGCGGGCCTCGGATCTTGAAGGAGACCTCCATGCGCCACGACCGCCTCAGCGTGCTGACCGCCCTTGAAACCCAGGGCGTGGTGCCGGTCTTCTATCACCCCGACCAGGAGGTCTGCGCCGAGGTGATCCGGGCCTGCGCCCGCGGCGGCGCCAAGGCGATCGAGTTCACCAACCGCGGCGACTTCGCCTGGGAGACCTTCACCGCCCTGTCCAAGGAATTCAGCCGCACGGATCCCGACATCATCATGGGCGTGGGCTCGATCCTGGATGCGCCGACGGCGGCCCTCTACCTGGCCTCGGGCGCGCGCTTCGTCATCAGCCCCTGCCTGGTTCCCGACGTCGCCAGGGTCTGCAATCGGCGACAGGTGGCCTATTCGCCCGGCTGCGGCTCGGTGCGCGACATCTCCGAGGCGCAGGAGCTGGGCTGCGAGATCGTCAAACTGTTCCCCGGCGCCTCCGTCGGCGGGCCAGACTTCGTCAAGGCGGTTCTGGGCCCCATGCCCTGGAGCAAGATCATGCCGACGGGCGGCGTCGACCCGGACGAAGCCTCCATCGCCAAATGGTTCGGGGCCGGCATCGTGGCGACCGGCATGGGCTCCAAGCTGATTACCGAGGCCGCCATTCAGGCGCGCGACTGGGCCGGCATCGAGGCCAAGGTGCGCCAGACTGTCGAGGCGATCGCGGCGTTCCGGGCGAAGGGCTGACCCTCTCCCTCCCCTTCAGAAACGGCGCTCAATGGGACGAGCGGCAACGCACAAAAAAGACCCCGCCGGCTCGCCCGACGGGGTCTTTCTCTATTCAGACAGGCTCGCCTCAGGCGGCGGCGTCGGCCTTGGCGGCCAGCTTGGCCTGGTGAGCCTTCATGCCCGCCGCGATCAGTTCTGCGGCTTCGCCGGCGTCGCCCCAGCCGTTGACCTTGACCGACTTGCCCTTCTCCAGATCCTTGTAGCGGGTGAAGAAGTGCTCGATCTGCTCGATCAGGATGGCGGGCAGCTGACGGTAGCTGGAGACCTCGGTGTAGTAGGGGTTCAGCTTGTCGACCGGCACAGCCAGAATCTTTTCGTCGCCGCCAGCTTCATCGACCATCTTCAGCACGCCGATCGGGCGCGAACGGATGACGCAGCCGGGCACCACCGGCGTCGGGTTCAGCACGATCACGTCGCAGGGATCGCCGTCGTCCGACAGGGTGTGCGGCACAAAGCCGTAGTTGCCCGGATAGTACATGGCGGTGTGCAGGAAGCGGTCGACGAACAGGGCGCCCGACTCCTTGTCCATCTCATACTTCACCGGCAGTCCGCCCTGCGGAATTTCGATGATGACGTTGATGTCCCACGGCGCGTTAGGGCCGACCGGGATGGCGTCGATGTTCATGGTACGCTCTTATTGCAGGTGCGAACGGGGAGAATTGACGCGCGTGATAAGCTTTGCGCGGCTTTACGGCAAGCGTCGCGGCGATCACGCTTGCCTTGCGGCGGCTGACGTGGCGTCAATCCAGACATGAGTCTGTTCGATTGGATCGCCCTGTTCGTCTTCGTCGTCGCCTGGCTGGGCTATGGCCCGCTGATCCGCCTGGTGGCGCGGCGCAGCGGCTCGCTCAACATGGACATGCTGTCGGTGCGCGACGCCTGGATGCGCGCCATGACCCATCGCGAGATGCGGCTGATCGACAGCCAGTTGATGGGCCATTCGATCAACTCGGCCTCCTTCTTCGCCTCGACCAATCTGCTGCTGATCGCCGCCGTGGCCGGGGTGCTGTTCGGGGGCGAGGCGGCGATGCGCGGTTTCGCCGCCGTCGGGGCCGAGCCCGTCGCTCCGCGCCTGATGGAGGCTAAGCTGGCCCTGGTTCTGGTCTGCCTGGCGCGCGGTTTCCTCGACTTCATCTGGGCCTTGCGCCAGCTGAACTACACCCTGGCCCTGATCGGCGCCGCGCCGGAAATCCACGAAGAGGCCGATCGCGTCGCCTATGGCCGCGCCGTGGGGCGGTTGCTGAACCCCGCACTGACCAATTTCAACCAGGGCGTTCGCGGCTATTATTTCGCCCTGGCCGCCGCCGCCTGGTTGTTCGGGCCGCTGTGGCTGATGCTGGGCGCGGTGTCGGTGTTCGCCCTTCTGGCCTGGCGTCAGCTGGCCTCGCCCGCCGCCAGCGCCATTCGCCAGGCCCGCCGTCTGCTTGAACGCGGATGATTATCTCGCAAATGCGAAATCGCCATCGCCGCCCCGCGCCGCCGAGAGGCGACGTCAGACTTCGTAACACCCCGTGATTGTATAAGATTGACTCGGCGCTTGTATTTTTGTGCGCTGCAAACTAACTTGTTTTTCGACGCTTTCGAGCGTCTTGCCCTTCCTGGGCGTTTCCTCCCTATAGACTTTCCAAAGCCGCGCCGTTTGGCGCGGCTCTTTTTTTGCCTCGTTCGCGGTCGTCAGGCGCTCTGGTCCGCGCACAGGCCGGCGATGACCCGCCGCAAGGCCGAGCGACATCGCGTCCAGCCCGGCGAGGGCGCCCAGGCCGCATCATCCCAGTACAGGCCCCGGCTCAGCTCCACCTGGATCGCCTGAAAACCCTCGTCCGGCCGCCCCCAGCTCTGGGTCGCATAGCCGCCCGCATAGGGCCGGTTCAGGCCGACCGTCAGCCCCTGCGCCTCGAACAGCCGCCGCAGCCGCCGCGTCAACAGCGCCTCGCAACTGGTCCCGTGCCGATCGCCCAGCACCACGTCCACCGCCCCGTTCGTCGCCCGCGCCGGCATGGAGTGCCAGTCGATCAGCACCGCTCGCCCGAACCGCACCCGCGCCGTCTCCATCATCTCCTGCAAGGCCGCATGATAGGGCGCATGGACCCGCGCCACCCTCGCCTCGGCCTCGCCCCACGTCAGCCGTCGATCGTAGAGCGGCGTGCCGTCCCCCGCCAATCGCGCCACCACGCCGTACCCCGCCTGGGCCTTGGCGCTGGCGCGCGGTGCGACGGCGTCCGTGATCAGCGCCGGATCCCACTCGTCCGGCGCCCGGTTCAGATCGACGTAGGCTCGACCGATCCGCGCCGCGATCAGGGCCGCGCCTTCTGCCGGACCGCCGTCGACCAACTGATCGACGGCCGCGTCCTCGGCGCTGCGGACCGCGCGCATCGAGGCCGCCGCCTGCATGTCCTCGGGATAGAGGTCGCCCGAGTGCGGCGAGGCGAACACCAGAGGCGTCGCCCGCCCAGCCTCGGCCGGAACGATCCAGAAGGGCGGCTGATGCGCATCCATGCCTTGGCCATAGCCTGCTTTGTCGCGAAAGGCGCGCCTGAAGCCGTTGCGCCCCCCGTCGTCTTCACCGCCGGTTTACTCCGCAGGGCCTAGGCTGGCCGCCAATTTCCCAACGGTTTCGATTCGATCATGGCGCGCATTCTTCTGGCCGAAGACGACAACTCTCTTCGCGGCTTCCTGACCCGCGCCCTGGAGCGGGCCGACCATGAGGTCGTGGCCTGCGAAAACGGCGACGACGCCATCGACGCCCTGGACCAGGGCCCCTACGACCTGCTGCTGACCGACATCGTCATGCCGGGCGCCGACGGCATCGAGGTCGCCCGCGTCGCCGCCGCCCGCCAGCCGGGCCTGCGCATCATGTTCATCACCGGCTTCGCGGCGGTCGCCCTCAGCGCCGCCCAGGCCTCGCCCCAGGCCAAGGTCCTGTCCAAACCCGTCCACCTGCGCGACCTGGTGAACGAGGTCGAACGCATGATCGCGGCCTAACCGAAAGAAAAGTCGAACAAAGGCGTCAAAGCCCCTTGCAGCCCCCGCAAACGGCGGGTTATAGACGCCGCCTTCCCGCCCACCGGCGCACACGCCGAGGGGCCGCAGAACAGGCGGACGCGTAGCTCAGCGGGAGAGCACTACGTTGACATCGTAGGGGTCACAGGTTCAATCCCTGTCGCGTCCACCATTCTTTTCCTTAGGCTTTTTGGAACTGCTCTCCATCCGGGAGATCGTCCTGCCCAGGAAACGCCCATGAAATGCTCCCCGCCCAGGTCATCGCCGACCAATCGCTGAGCGCGCCTCTTCCATGTAGTTCGGGCTGTGATGCCCATAGACCCTGGCGATCAGCCCTTCGCTGGTGCCGGTGAAGCCGGCGACCTGCCAGGTCGGAACCCCCTTCTGAAGCAGCCAGGTGATGCAGGTGTGCTTCAGCGTGTGCGGCGTCACGTCCGCCCCCAGGCCCGCCCGCTCCTTGGCGCTTTCAAAGCCGCTGCGCTGACGCTGGATGATTTCCCCTTCGTATTCGCACGGGCCATGGATCGTCAGCCGACGCCATCGCCGCAGGTGCGGCATCAGCCGATGCGGTATCGGACAGGGCGGCCGACGCTTCCGCGTTTCCCGTTCCGCAGTGCCCCGACGATGGATGGTTTCCGTGACCAGATCGACCGAGCCTGCCGTCGGGCTCCGCGTCCAGCGCAGGGCCAAAACGGCTGAATGGCGCGTCGCCGTATAGAGGGCGATCAGAATGAAACGGGCCACATGATAGTTGGGCTCAGCGACACGACGCCACCCTTTGACGCCGCCCTGATCGTCAACGCCGACCGCCTCATACCCCAAGGCCCCGCGCAGAAGCCGCGCCGCTTCCATCCGCGTGAGCCAACGCTCATTGGGCTGCCCCGCATCCGGCTTCGCGATCGGGATCGGCCGATCCAGTTTTCCATGGCGATGGAGCAGGTTCAGCGCAGCCGCCAAGGTCTCGAGTTCACGCCGGGCGGTGGCCTCCACCACCGGTCTACGGCCATGGGCGCCGCCGGTTCTCGCTTTCACGTACTTCCGGCAGGCGTCGATGTTGATCGCGTCGCAGGTCAGGCCCCCCAAACCCTCCAGCAGACGGTCGACATGATAGGGCTCCGGACCGGAATGATCGTCCCGCAGAGATTCCAGATAATAGGTCAGCGCGTCGGCGACGGCGACCTTGGACGGATGGCCATCGCCGAAATCAGGCCGGTGCTTGTCGGCTAGATAGCAGCCGAACGCCTCTTCAGCGCCTCGCTGGTCCGACTCGCCAAAGCCCGTGCCGATTTCACGTCCACGGTCGAGGATGACATAGCGGGCCTCTCGGCCCTTTCGTTCGCGCAGATAGAGGCGCGGGGGTTGGGCGGGACGCGGCACAGTTCCCTCATCGCTTCGATGGCGGCCAGAGTGGTGAAATCCTTGTTGCCGATCCGTTCTATGATCAGGCGCCCACGGCTGGCCTCCAGCCGCAAGGTGCGCGCCGAGACAGAGCCGTCAGGAAAGGCGAGACGCGCCGCCACAGTCAGGCGAAGCGGGGTCGAAGACGTGATGGCGTCAGACCTGCGGTCGTGAAGATAACGCTCTACATGGGACAAAACAGCGAACTCGATCGTCAGAGACGACAATCGCTAGAGGCGCCCGGCGGGATACCGGGACAGACACCTCTTCGGGCGTCAGTTGTCGTCCACACATATATACAACGAACGACGTTCCAGGCGCAACAAGAAAAATCATCTATCTTGTTGTTTTTGTTAAGAAATGACCTGCGCTTGGCAACACATTACGTCTTCTGATCTTTCCGCAGCCAGTCCGCAGCGACGAACGCCTTGTCCAGAAAGATCGCCACCTTCTCCCATTCGGCGCCTGCACGACCGCCTTGTGCGGCCTTCCGGCGCACTTCGGCCAGAAGCTCCTCCCGTTCGATATAGGCCGCGATCTTTTCCAGATCAGGTCGACGCGGCGGCGGCGCCGACCGAACGCGTTTTCTGGCCTGCTCCTGCGTGCAGGCGCCTTTGAGGCGATTGGCGCGGTCGCTGATCACGCGAACATTCCCAGGCACATAGCCTTGGGCGGGCCTGATGCGGTCCAGCGAAGGCGATCCGCTCGACCGCTCGGAACCTGCCGCCAGCGGCACGCCGAGCACAGGACAAACCGGCGGCACCACCACGTCGCGACGGCGCAGATTGAACGGCAAGCCCAGGCGCGCCGCCCTTTCTCGCGCCCGCCCCAGCAAGGCCGCAACCGGGTCGCGACGCCGCCGCTGGCGCATATAGGCGCTCATATAGAGAGCGTTGCAGCGCCGACAGTCCGCGCGCTTCAACTGCGCCCCGTGAATGGGACAATTCAATTCGAATTGGTTCTTCATGGACAGATAAGACTCCAGATTTATAATGAGTCCATGAATTCAAAATGAGTCTAAAGAGTCAAATTTAATTATGAAGACACCTCGAGCGCGCTCCCCAAACCACCCCACAGGCGCCCAACTGCGCGGCGCCCGAGGCCTTCTGAATCTGTCGGTCCTGGACCTGTCGGAGCGCACCGGCCTGGCCGTAAACACCATCAAGCGCGCCGAAGCGACGAACGACTTCGCCCCCATCAACCGCGCCAACGCCAACCTGTTGGTCACAGTGCTTCAGAATCTAGGCGTGATGTTTCTGCCTGCGGACGAGGTGGTCGGGGCGGGCGTTCGGCTGGAAGCATCAGACACGCCGGCATTTGCGCGACGGCGAAGTGGGGATTGAGGCCAACCAAACGCCAGGATCGGTCGTTGACAGTGACCGTATCGAGTCTTGTCTCCCGCTTCGCTTGACTCCCCCAGGGGGTTGGCGCGCATATAAGAACATATGCGGAACATTCATTCTCAGCCTGACGCTCTGGCGGCGCTGAAGACTCGCCTGGAGGCCTTGGATCGGGCCGGCGGTCGTCGCGTCGGCGCGGGCGTGCGCGCGAGAAGCGACGACGCTTTTGCGCCGCTGGCCACGGGCGTTCTGCATGATCTCTACGCCGCAGCACCCGCCGACGCGGTGGCGATCAACGCCTTCGGTCTGGGCATGGCGCTGCGGGCGGCGGCCGGGCGTCCCGTCGTCTGGGGCCTGCATGAGATGGTGGCCCAGGAGGCGGGACGGCCGCACGGTCCGGGCCTGCATGAGATGGGCTTATCTCCGCGCGACCTGCTGCTGGTGCGGACGCGCGACGTGCAGACCCTGTTGGCCGTCGGCGAAGAAGCCCTGCGCAGTCCCGCCGTGGGCGCCGTGTTGTTGAGCGCCTGGGGCGAGGCCAAGGCCTTCAGCCTGACGGCCAGCCGCCGACTGGCGCTGGCGGCCGAGACGGGCGGCGCAACCCTGTTCCTGGCGCGAGCGGGCGCTCTGCCCTGCCCAAGCGCGGCCGAGACCCGCTGGTCGGTGACGTCCTGCGCGTCAGAACCTCTGGAAGGCGGAGCGCCGGGGCGGCCGTCTTTTTCCGCGACCCTGCTGCGGCGACGCCGTGGCGGGGCGACCGGAACCTGGATCATGGAGTGGGATCGTGAACAGCGAACCTTCCGCCCGCCCGCGCCGCTATCTGGCGGTCTGGTTCCCCTGGCTGCCCAGCGACCGGCTGCAGCGTCGGGAACAGCGGGACGACACGCCGCCTGAGGATGAGCCGCCCGTCGTCCTGGCCGAGAAGATCAAGGGCGCGCTGCGGCTGGCGGCCGTCGATCCGGCGGCGGCGCGGGCGGGGCTGACCCTTGGCCTGGCCCTGGCCGACGCGCGGGCGCGGACCCCTGCCCTACGCGTCGTCGCCCATCGCCCGGACCTCGACGACGCCCTGCTGGAGCGGGTGCTGGAGGATTTCGGCCGCTTCACCCCCATGATCGCGCTGGACCCGCCGCACGGCCTGATGCTGGACGTGACCGGCTGCGCCCACCTGTTCGGCGGAGAGACAGGCCTGATGCGGACGGTCCAGGCGCGGGCCGAACGCGCCGGACTCAAAATCCGGTGCGCCCTGGCTGGAACGCCCCAGGTCGCGCGCGCCCTGGCCCGCTTCGGCCCCGGCGGCCGGTTCGAACCCGGCCAGGACCGCGCCGCCGCGCGCCGCCTGCCGGTCGCCGCCCTGGAGCTTTCGGACAAGGAGGACGAGGCCCTGCGTCGCCTGGGCCTGAAGCGGCTGGGCGATCTGGACGATCGGCCCCGCGCGCCCCTGGCCGCCCGTTTCGGCGCCGACTTCCCGACCCGACTGGCGCGGGTGCTGGGCGATGAGGACATGCGCATCACTCCGCATCGTCCGCCCGCGCCCGTGGTCGTCGACCGCGTCTTCTTCGAGCCGATCTCGGCGCCAGAGGACGTGGAGCGGGTCCTGTCCGACCTGCTGGTCAAGACCATGGACCAGCTGGATCAGACCGGTCTGGGCGGCCGCGCCTTCGAGGCCGGCTTCTATCGCGTGGACGGCGAGACGCGCCGCGTCGTCGTTCGCACCGGCCGCCCGACCCGCGACGCCCCCGCGACCCTGCGGCTGTTCCGCGAGCGGATGGCGGCCCTGGCCGCCCCGCTGGACCCCGGCTTCGGCTTCGACCAGATGCGGATGTCCGTGCCCTGGACCCAGGTTCTGGCGCCGACCCAGCAAGGCCTGGAGCGCGAGACGCCTGGCGAGGAGGCCTTCAGCCGTCTGGTTGATCGGCTGACCGCGCGTCTGGGGCCGGAGGCCGTGCTGCGCTTCGAGCCCTTCGCCTCCCACATTCCCGAACGCGCTGGGCGGCTAGTCCCGGCCGCCGGCCGTCATAGCGACGAGACCTGGCCCGATCTCGACCCCGACGATCCGCCCTTGCGCCCTCTGCAGATGTTCGACCCGCCCCAGCCGGTCGAAACCCTGGCCGAGGTCCCCGACGGCTATCCGCTGAAGTTCCGCTGGCGCCGCGTCCTGCACGAGGTGACCCGCGCCGAAGGGCCCGAGCGGATCAGCGGCGAATGGTGGCGCGCGCCGAACCAGCGCACCCGCGACTATTACCGGGTCGAGGACCGGGACGGCCGCCGCTTCTGGCTGTTCCGCCAGGGCCTCTATGGCGAGACGCTCGAGCCGCGCTGGTTCATCCACGGCCTGTTCGCATGAGGAGGCTCGACCCTTGCGGCGACTACGCCGAGTTGGCGACGGCCAGCAACTTCTCCTTCCTGCGCGGCGCCTCGCATCCCAAGGATCTGGTGTTGACGGCGATCCAGCGCGGCCACGCCGGACTGGGGCTGGCCGATCGCAACACCGTCGCGGGCGTGGTGCGGGCCTGGAGCGCGCTGAAGGAGATTCGCGTCGAGGGTCTGGCCCCGCCGGACAGGATGCGCGACGGCGGCAGTCCCGGCGAGATCGCCTTCATCGAGGACCCGCTGAACGATCCGGCCCTGTCCGAGGAGGTGAAGCGCCGCGCGGCGGACTTCCGCCTGCTGACCGGGGCGCGGCTGGTCTTCAACGACGGGACGCCGGACGTCATCGCCTATCCGGAGACGCGGGCGGGTTGGGGGCGGCTGACGCGCCTGCTGACCCTGGGCAATCGCCGCGCGAAGAAGGGCGAATGCGAGATCGGCCTGCGCGACCTGCTGGCCGATCCGGAGGACCTGCTGCTGATCCTCGTCCCGCCGGACCGGCTGACAGGGCTGGAAGAGGGGCTGGCCCGCATGAACGCGGCGGCGCCGGGCGCGGTCTGGCTGGGCGCCGCCCTGCACAGGCGCGGCGACGACCGTCGCCGGCTGGCCCGGCTCAAGGCCATGGCGGAACGAGCGGACGTTCCCCTGCTGGCGCTCAACGACGTCCTCTACGCCGCTCCCGACGACCGCGACCTGCAGGACGTCCTGACCTGCATCCGCGAAGGCGCGACCATAGAGACCGCCGGCCGTCGACTGGAGGCCAACGCTGAACGCTGGCTGAAACCCGTGGGCGAGATGGTCCGCCTGTTCCGGGACGCGCCAGAGACGGTGGCCGAGACGACCGCCCTCCTGTCACGTGCGACCTTCGACCTGAGCGACCTGACCTACAACTATCCGCAGGAGCCTACGCCGCCCGGCAAGACCTCTCAGGAATGGCTGGAGTATCTCACCTGGCGCAATGCCGACTCCAAGTACCCGGATGGTGTTCCCGACAGCGTTCGGACGACCCTGGAAAGGGAGCTGGCCTTCATCAAGGATGCTGATTACGCCCCCTATTTCCTGACCATCCGAGACATCGTCCAAAAGGCTGAAGAACTGGGAATCCTCTGTCAGGGGCGTGGATCGGCGGCCAATTCCGCGGTCTGCTACGTGCTCGGCGTCACCTCGGTCGACCCCGCCAAACATGATCTGCTGTTCGAACGCTTCTTGTCCACGAGTAGAGGCGAGCCGCCCGACATCGATGTCGACTTCGAGCATGCGCGGCGCGAAGAGATCATCCAGTATCTCTATGAAAAATATGGTCGACATCGCGCCGGCATCGCCGCCACGGTTATCTGTTATCGTCCCCGCAGCGCCATCCGCGAAGTGGGCAAGGTCCTGGGCCTGACCGAGGACGTCACCGCCCGCCTGGCCTCGACGCAATGGGGAAGCTGGGGCTCTGAAATCAGCGCTCGTCAGATCGAACAAGCCGGTCTGGATCCCGCCAATCCGATGATCGGCCGCGCCGTCGTCATGGCCTCACGCCTTCTGGGCTTTCCGCGCCACCTGTCCCAACACGTCGGCGGCTTCGTCCTGACCCAGGATCGGCTGGACGAGATGGTCCCCATCGGCAACGCCGCCATGCCGGACCGCACCTTCATCGAGTGGGACAAGGACGACATCGACGCGCTTCACTTGATGAAGGTCGATGTGCTGGCCCTGGGCATGCTGACCTGCATCCGGAAAGCCTTCAACCTGATCCAGGCGCACCAGAAGCAGACCTACCTGCTGCACACCGTTCCGGACGAACAGGCGGACGTGTACGCGATGCTCCAGAAGGGTCAGTCCATCGGCGTCTTCCAGGTCGAGAGCCGAGCCCAGATCAACATGCTGCCGCGCCTGAGACCCAAGAATTTCTACGACCTGGCCATCCAGGTGGCGATCGTCCGGCCCGGGCCGATCCAGGGCGACATGGTGCATCCCTATCTGCGGCGACGCAGCGGCCTGGAAAAGGTTCATTATCCTTCGCCTGGCCGCCTCTACGGTCCGCCCGACGAGCTGAAGAAGGTGCTCCGCCGGACTCTGGGCGTGCCCCTGTTTCAGGAGCAGGCGATGAAGATCGCCATGGTCGCCGCGCGCTTCACTCCCGACGAGGCCAACGGCCTGCGCAAGGCCATGGGGACATTCAAGGGAGACGGCGACCTTCAGCGCTTTGAAGGCAAGATGGTCAACCAGATGATCGCGCGTGGCTATGAGCCCGATTTCGCGCGGCGCTGCTTCGAGCAGATCAAGGGCTTCGGCTCCTACGGCTTTCCCGAGAGCCACGCCGTTTCCTTCGCCAGGCTGGTCTATATTTCCTCCTATCTGAAGAAACGCCACCCCGCGGCCTTCGCCTGCGCCCTGCTGAACAGCCAGCCCATGGGCTTCTACGCCCCCGCCCAGATCGTGCGCGAGGCGCAGGAGGTCGGCGGGGTCGAGGTGCGCCCTATCGACGTCTCCCACAGCGACTGGGACAACAGTCTGGAGGGGCCTGAGAAAGCGCCCATCCTGCGTCTGGGCCTGCGCCAGATCGACGGCTTCAGGGAGGATTGGGCCAAGGCCCTGTCGACGGCGCGGGCCGCGGCGCCCTTCGCCGATATCGAAACCCTGGCCCGGCGCGCCGAACTGCCCGCCGCCGCCATGCGCAAGCTGGCCGACGCCGACGCCTTCCGCTCCCTGGGCCAGGACCGTCGCGAGGCCCTGTGGGCGGTGCGCCGCCTGCCCGACGACGATCCCCTGCCCCTGTTCGCCGCCGCCGAGGCGCGCGAACGGGGCGCGCGCGAACTGGGCGCCGAGCCCGACGCTCGTCTGCCCACGATGCCGCTGGGCGAGCACGTCGCCGCCGACTATCAGACCGCGCGCCTGTCGCTGAAGGCCCACCCCATGGCCATCCTGCGTCCCGTCTTCGCCGCCGACCGGGTGCTGACCTGCGCGGCCGCCGAAGCCAAGCGCGGCGGCTCCCTCGTGCGGGTCGCCGGCGTGGTCCTGGTGCGTCAGCGGCCGGGCAAGGGGAACGCCGTCTTCGTGACCCTGGAGGACGAGACCGGCATCACCAACGTCGTCCTGTGGGCGCGGATGCTGGACCAGTTCCGCCGCGAGGTCATGGCCGCCCGCCTGATGCAGGTCGAAGGCGTCGTCGAGAAAAGTCCCGAAGGCGTGGTCCACGTCGTCGCCCGCCGCGTCATCGACCGCAGCGCCGAACTGTCCCGCCTGTCAGAGGACCATGAGACCGACATCCAGCTCGCCCGCGCCGATGTCGTCGCTAACCCGCAACCGCCGCGACGCCCGTCGCACCGGCATCCGCGGGACGTCCGCATCCTGCCGGGATCGCGGGATTTCCACTAGGCGCCGGAAGCGGGCCCGCCAACCGGACACAAGACCCTAGCCTCGCCGTTCCGAAACCTCTAGCCGACCCGGGCGGCCGTGGGCGGCGCCTGCCGCAGCGCCAGTTCCGCCTTTTCAGGCCGGATATAGATCGAGGTGAGCTGCGGATACCGCTGCTTCAATTCGGTTTCGAGCGCCTCGATGACGGTCTCGGCCTCCCCCATCGCCAGGCCGTCCTCGAAATCCGCGCTGACCGCGACGAACACTGCGTCCGGCGAGGTATGGATGGTGCGCACATGGTTCACCGCCGCCACGCCGGGGCTTCGCTCTACGGCGGCCCAGATGCCGTGGACCAGTTCCGGATCGGCGCTTTCTCCGATCAGCAGCCCTTTGGCCTCGCGGGCCAGAAGGACGGCGACCAGGGCGAGGATCAGGCCGATGGCGATCGAGGCGACGCCGTCGATGCGCGGCTCGCCCAGGGCATGGCTCGTCCATACGCCCAGCGCCGCAATGGCGAGGCCGAGAAGGGCGGCGCTGTCCTCGAACAGGACGATGAAGCCCGCCGGATCCTTGGAGCGTCGCACCGCGCGCCACCAGCCAGCCCCCTGCCGCTTGGCGTTGAACGCTTTCACGGCGATGGCCCAGGAGCCGCCCTCGAGCAGGGCCGCCACCGCGAGAACCACATAGTTGATACGCGGATCGCCCAGAGGCTCCGGATCTCGAATGTGGAGCCAGCCTTCATAGATGGACACGCCGGCGCCCACGGCGAAGATCAGGATGGCGACGACGAAGGCCCAGAAATAGAGCTCGCGTCCGTAGCCGAAGGGGTGAAGCCCATCCGCAGGGCGCTTCGCGCGATGCTGGCCGTAGAGCAACAGGATCTGATTGCCGCTGTCGACGAGCGAATGCACGCCCTCGGTCAGCATGGAGGAGGAGCCGCTGATCGCCGAGGCGACGAACTTGGCGACGGCGATGCCGAGATTGGCGGCCAGCGCGCCGAGGAGGACGATGTTCTCCTTGAGGGGGTGGGTCTCGCCCGGCCCCTCCGGCCTGTCGCTCGCCCGGCTCACCTGCGGTCAGACCCGCCGTGAGCGCCGCTCTCCATCGGGAAAGGTTCAAACATCAGGTCGAACGCATCCGGCGCCGCCTTCAGGAGGCCGATGTCGCCGTCCGGGTGCGCGGGCGAGGGAATTTGAGCCACGGCGACCTCCTTCCCGGGAGCAGCGCGCGTCGCGGAAAGGAGTTCCCCCACGCCGCCGGTTCACGCTGACCTCCAGGCGGCTTCGCGAGGGACGCCCCGTGTCGCTGCGTAATTTGACCGAACCCCCTTCTGAACCGGAGCCTGTCATGTCCTTCCTTCGCCCCCTCGCCTTCCCCAGCCTAGCCGCCGCCGTCGCCCTGGCTTCTGTCGTCCTGCCCCCTATCGCGGCTCAGGCGCACGCCCGCCTGGTCAGCGCCACGCCCGCCGCCAAATCGACCGTCGCATCGCCGCGCACGGTGACCCTGACCTTCAGCGAGCGTGTGGCCCCGGCCTTTTCCAGCTTCGACGTGGTCAACGCCGCCGGGACGAAGGCGACGATCCGCACCGAGGTCAGCCAGGACGGCAAGACCATTACCGGCGCGCTGGCGCGTCCGCTGGCCGCCGGCGCCTATGTCGTCAACTGGCGCATCGCCTCCGTTGACGGCCACCGCATGACCGGCAGCTACGACTTCGTCGTCCGCTGAGATGATCGAGGTCTGGATCGTCATCCTGCGCGGCGTGCAATACGCCGCCGGCGCATTGCTGCTCGGCCTGCCCGCCTTCATGCTCTACAGCGCGCGAGCGATCGGGCCGCTAAATCTGCGCTGGTCGCGGTCCGCCCTGATCTGGGCGGCGGCCGCGCTGGCGCTGGCCGCGCCCGCCGCCTTGCTGGCTCAGACCGCCATGATGGCCGGGTCGTTGAGCGAGGCCGTCAAACCCGCCTCGCTGAGCTTCATGATCACCGGCATGGGACTGGGCAAGGCCATGGTCGTGCGGACGCTGGCCGCCGTTCTGGCGCTGGCCGCCGCCCTGCTGCTGCGACCGGGTCGTCTGATGTGGGGCGGGCTGACGCTGCTGGGCCTCATCATCTCGGCCAGCTTCGCCTGGACCGGTCACGGCGCGGCGACCGAAGGGTCAGGCCATGCGGTGCATCTGATCTCGGACATCGTCCACGCCGTCGCCGCCTCGGTCTGGATCGGCGCCCTGGCCGCCTTCGCCGTCCTGATCCTGCGTCGACCATCGGGCGACGCCGCCTGGGACGCGGGCGTGGCGCGCAGCCTGACCGGCTTCGCCGGGGTCGGCGCAGCGGCCGTCGGCGCCCTGGTCGTGACCGGCCTGATCAACAGCGCCTATCTGGTCGGCCTGTCCAGGGCGCTCAGCCTGGGCGACAGCCCCTATGGCGTCCTTCTGATGATCAAGCTGGCGCTGTTCGGCCTGATGGTCGCCCTGGCGGCGCTTCACCGCTTCCGCCTGGCGCCCCTGATGACCAGGGACGCCGGCCAGGCCTTGCCGCACTTGAAAAAAAGCCTGGCGGTCGAATTCATCCTGGCCCTGACGATCCTGGCCGTAATCGCCGTCATGGGCGCCCTGCCGCCCCCAGCGGCGCTGTAACGACGTCTTCCTAGAGGGCGGCCTTGCGACGGGCCGCCCGCACCGCCCCCGCCGTCTTCAGGTCGCGCGCCAACCGGATCCACAACAGGATGAAGCCCGTCACCACCATGCTGAGCGTCAGCACGGTCAGGCCGATCAGCAACGGATGGTTGAAGTTGTCGCCGTCCTTGAAGTCGAGGATGTGGAGCCGCCAGAAGAAGTCATAGAAGCGCCAGACCGCCGAGCGCCGCGTGACCACCTCCCCCGTCTGCGGCGACAGATAGAAGGCCGTGCGTTCCGCATCATCGAAATCCACACGCCAGATCGGCCCGTCGCGGCCGGTTTCCTTCGGCGCCTGATCCAGCAGGACGGCCGACCTGAGCGCCGCCTCGCCACGATAGGCTGCGGCGGCCAGGGCCGAGGCTTCGTCCGCCCTCATCCCCGCGAAAGGCCGGCCGGTCTCGGCGTCCAGGGTGACGGACGCGCCTTCAACCGGCGTCATGATCCAGGCCGCGCCGCGCTGCGTCATCTTCAGTTCGGCCCGCACCGGAGTCACTCCGGAAAGGCGCGAAACCTCAGCCAACGAAAGAATTTGCTCCAGCGGCAGGGCCGCGGGCGTCGACGCCTTCAGCCGGTGCTCGCTGCGCACCGTTTCGATCGGGATCGCGGTCATGACCAGACCGCCTCCGACCCAGAACAGCACCTGCAGGCCCACCACCAGGCCCACCCATTTGTGAATCTGGGTCGAGTAACGCAGAACCTTCATCGCTTCCCCTCAAGCTCAAGGCGCCGCGGCCGCAACGGCCGAATGAAACCTATACGCCTATCGACGCGCGCGCCCTCATGCGCTTTCAAGGGAAACAGCGACAGGCCGCGTATTCTCCGGCGAGGCCGCGAGGATTTTGCAATGACCGACGACATCGAGCGGATGCTGACGAGACCGCTTCCCGGCGACGACGACGCCCGACTGGCTGATCTGGAGGGGCGCGTCTGGCGCCGGATCGAGGAGCGCCAGGCGCAGCGCAGCGCAGGTCAGGTGCGGCTGGCGGTCATGGCTGTCGCCCTGCTGGTCGGCGTGACCAACGGCGGCGTCCTGGGACAGGCGTTCAAGCCGCGCCCCTCGGACATTCACGTCTTCAGCGTCTCGGCGGGGCTGTCGCCGATGACCAGCTTCGAGGTCGGCGGATGACGACCAACTGGAAGTCGATCGCCCTGACGGTCGTCCTGGCCGCCCTGGCCAGCGCCGGCGGCGCCTGGCTGGGCGCAGGCTGGATGATGAGGCAGCATGAGACCCCCGGCCTGCACGAGATCGTTCACCGGAAGCTCGACCTGACTGCGGACCAGGACGCCCGCCTGGACCAGATCGAGGCCGGATTCGCCGAACGACGCGAAACGCTGGAGGCCGACGTCCGCGCCGCCAATCGCGAACTGGCCAACGCGATCGCCGCCAGCCAGGGCGACAGCCCCGAGGTCCGCGCCGCAGTCGACCATTTCCACGACGCCATGGGCGCCTTGCAGAAGGCCACCATCGCCCATGTGTTCGAGATGCGCGCGGTCCTGACGCCGGAACAGGCCCGCGTCTTCGACAAGGAAATCGCCGGCGCTCTTACGCAAGAGCCCCGGTAAGGCCGAGGTGGCGGCCGACGACGACACAGACGAGGCGCGCGCCGCGCGCGGGGACCGCCAGGCCTTCTCCCGCCTGATGGCCACGACCAGCGGCGACCTGCATCGCTTCGTTCGACGCTATGTCGGCGATGCGGACGAGGCTCACGACCTGCTGCAGGAGGCCTATGTCTCCGCCTGGCTGGCCATCCGGCGCTACGACCCGACCCGACCGTTCGCGACCTGGCTGCGCTCGATCGCCGTCAACAAATGCCGCGACTGGGGCCGCAAGCGCGCAGTGCGCCGCATCGTGCGCGGCGTCATGGGCCTCGACACGCCTGAAGCCATGGCTGTGGGCGAGGATGCGCCGGAAGCCGAAACCCGGCTGGACGACCGCCGCCGCATGGCCGAGATGGACCGCGCCCTGGCCGACCTGCCCGACCACCTCAAGGCGCCCCTGCTGCTGGCTTCGCTGGAGGGCCGCAGCCACGCCGAGATCGCCGAGGTTCTGGGCGTCACGTCCAAGACGGTGGAAACCCGCATCGCCCGCGCCCGGCAGAAGTTGAATCTGCGGCTTCTACGCTGAGGTCGGACCTGCGACGTCCTGACGCTCGCGGACGCCATCCGTCGAATGAGGGATGACGGCCAGGGCCGCGTATTCCCGACGAACCCTCCTTTGCGCTCCGCCTCGTGGCGAGCGGCCTGCTCCGAGACCCTCATGGCGACAACATCACTGGACCGGCGAACCCTGTTGCGAGGCGCGGCCATGGGCGGCGGCATACTGGGCCTGCAGGGCCTGTTGCCCGCCTGGGCCCAGACCGGATCGCCGGGCCTGCGCGCCGATCTGCCGACGCTGACGGGGTCGAACATCGACCTGAGCGTGGGCCACGCCGACTTCACCGTCGGCGGCCGCACCGGCCACGCCTTCATGGTCAACGGCCTGCTGCCCGCGCCCCTGCTTCGTATGCGCGAAGGCCAGAACGTGCGCCTGTCGGTGACCAACCATCTGGAGGAGGACACCTCCATCCACTGGCACGGCCTGCTGCTGCCGTTCCAGATGGACGGCGTGCCGGGCGTCAGCTTCCCCGGCATCAAGCCGCACGAGACCTTCGTCTATGAGTTCCCGATCAAGCAGTCGGGCACCTATTGGTATCACAGCCATTCGGGCCTTCAGGAGGCCATGGGCCACTACGGCCCCATCGTCATCGACCCGGCCGGCGCCGACCCGGTCGCCTATGACCGCGAACATGTCCTGGTCCTGTCGGACTGGAGCTTCCTGCATCCGCACGAAATCCTCGACAAGTTGAAGAAGAGCCCCGGCTACTTCAACCAGCAGAAGACGACCCTGGCGGGCCTGCTGGACGGTTCGGACCGCATGAGCCTGTCCGAGCGGCGGATGTGGGGCTCGATGCGGATGGACCCGCGCGACATCCTCGACGTCAACGGCACGACCTACACCTATCTGGTCAACGGCCATGGCCCGGAAGAGAACTGGACCGGCCTGTTCCGGCCCGGCGAGCGCGTTCGTCTGCGCGTCATCAACGCCTCGGCCATGTCGATCTTCAACGTTCGCATTCCCGGCCTGCCCATGACCGTGGTGCAGGCCGACGGCGAGCACGTCCGCCCGATCGAGATGGACGAGTTCCAGATTTCGGTGGCCGAGACCTATGACGTCATCGTCCGTCCGCTTGAGGACCGCGCCTACACCATCGTCTCCGAAGCCATAGACCGCTCGGGCATGGGTCGCGCCACCCTGGCGCCCCGCCTAGGCATGACGGCTGAGGTTCCGCCCCTGCGCCAGGTTCCGAACCTGACCACGAAGGACATGGGCATGGGCGGGGGCATGGGCGGCATGGATCACGGCCCAATGGCGGGGATGGATCATTCGGCCATGGGACATGGCCCCGCCGCCCCCATGGATCACGCAAGCATGGATCATGGCGGCATGAGCATGCGCGATCCGAACAACGCCCCGGCCGACATGGCGGTCGGCGTCGGCGTGGACATGATCTCGCCCGTCCCGTCCAACCGCCTGGCCGACCAGCCTCAGGGCCTGGAAGACGTCGACCACCGCGTGCTGGTCTACGCCGACCTGCGCGCCCTGACGCCGAACCGGGACCGCCGCGCGCCGTCGCGCACCATGGAAATCCACCTGACCGGCAATATGGAGCGGTTCATGTGGGGCTTTGACGGCCGCAAATTCTCGGAACTGGTCGAGCCTATCCGTTTCGAGCTGAACGAGCGGGTGCGCGTGACCCTGGTCAACGACACCATGATGGCCCACCCCATCCACCTGCACGGCCACTTCTTCGAACTGGTCAACGGCCACGACGGCCATCAGCCGCTGAAGCACACGGTCAACGTCGCCCCCGGCGGCAAGGTCACCTTCGACCTGACCGCAGACGCGCCCGGCGACTGGGCCTTCCACTGTCACCTACTGATGCACATGCACGCGGGCATGTTCAACGTCGTCACCGTTCGCCCGCTGGATGGAGCCGCCCGATGAGCCGCGCCCTGTTCGCCGCCGTCGCGGCTCTGCCCCTGATGATCGCGGCCGGATCCGCCGTCGCGCAGAACCATGCCGGTCATGCTCCCGCGGCGTCGCCGACACCTGCCGCCCAGACGCCGGCCGCCGCCCCCGCGCCCGCGCCCGACTGTCCCATGATGCGCGACGGAAAGCCCTGCCCCATGCACGGCGCCGCCGTCTCCGACGCTCAGGCCGATCCGCACGCCGGTCATGACATGAGCGGCCATGCCGGACATGGCGCGGCTGCGGCCGATCCCCACGCCGGCCACGACATGGCGTCGGCCCAAGCCCAGGCCCAGGCCCAAGCCGCTCAAACCGATCCGCATGCCGGTCACAACGCGGCCCCGACCGACACCCACGCGGGTCACAACATGGCTCCAACTCCGGCGGCTCAGGCCGATCCGCACGCCGGGCATGGCGCTGCGCCCGCAGATCCGCATGCGGGTCACGACATGAGCGCCGCGCGCGGCGGGCCGAACATCCCGACCAGCGTGGACGCCGTCGGCGGCCGCATGGTCGAGACACCGCCTCCGGCCGCCGCTCGCTCGGCTCCGGCCCACGCCGCCGACCTGCTGTTCGACCCCGCTGTCATGGCGGCGGCGCGCAAGCAGCTTCTGGCCGAGAACGGCGACATCCGCTCGACGGCCGTGCTGATCGACTCCCTCGAGGCCGGGTTCGGCGACGGCGCCGACACCTACAACTGGGGCGCCCAGGGCTGGACCGGCGGCGACATCAATCGCTTCTGGTGGAAAACCGAGGGCGAAGGCGAGATCGACGGCAAGCTGCACGAAGTCGAGGTCCAGGCCCTCTACAGCCGCGCCATCGCGCCCTTCTGGGACGTGCAGGCAGGCGTGCGCCAGGACTTCCGTCCGGATGGCGAGGACGCCACCCACCTGACCGTCGGCGTCCAGGGCGTCGCCCCCTATTGGTTCGAGATGGGCGCGGCCGCCTTCCTGTCGACCGAAGGCGACCTGACCGCCCGCGTCGAGGCCGAGTACGACCAGCGCATCACCCAGAAATGGATCCTGCAGCCGGCGATCGAGATGGCCTTGTCAGCCAGCGACATCCCGGAGCTGGAGATCGGCTCGGGCCTGACTTCGGTCACGGCGGGGCTGCGTCTGCGCTATGAAATCCGCAAGGAGTTCGCCCCCTACGTCGGCGTCGAATGGAGCCGCTCGCTGGGCGAGACCGCCGACTACGCCAGGGCCAGAGGCCAGGATCCCGAGGACACGCGCCTCGTCGTCGGCGTCAAGGCCTGGTTCTAAAGCCCTTCTCGCAGAATTTCAGGATCGGTTGGCGTGCTGGAGCATTGCTTCTCGGAAGGAGAGCGCCATGAACGACCACTCAGCACGCCCCGAACCGCACTACATCCTGATCGCCATTCTCGCCGCGCTGGTGATCGCGGACGTCGTCTTCATCGTCGAACTCGGATCCTACCTGCTGTTCTAAGCCCTCGCCCGACCCCGCTTTTCCCGCATGGCCGAACAACGTCAGGCGAGGCGCGAAGATTAGCCGCATGACCGAGGCGGCCCGACATCCGTTCCCCCTCCATGTCCACGGGAGGATCAGAGGGATGATCGACTACAACGCCCCCATCTACGTCGAGTGGGACAACGCCCTTGAGGGCCTACGCGCCGCGCATGAGGCGTACCGCCGCCAGTTGGACGAGCCGTCGGCCAAGACCCAGGCGCGCGCCACCCTGGCGGTTGCACGAGAACGGTATGATCGCGCCCTGGAGAAGATCGTCTAGAGCCCGCCTGGCTTCGGCCCAACCGGAGCCCGGTTCGCGGCCTGTCGACCCGCCCGGATCCGTCGAAAACAAAGGGGAATGGCGACCCCGGGAGGACTCCAACCTCCGACCTCGGCTTTAGGAAAGCCTTGCTCTATGCAGCTGAGCTACGGGGCCACGGCGCACTGCCTAAAGGAGGTTGCCGCCGCAGGGAAGCCCTCGGGGAGACTTGGCGAGCGCCAAGGCGCCCGCCCCGGTTTCGTCTTGTGGTTAAAGGCCGTTAAGCTACAATCCCTAGTAGGGAACAAAGCCTGAATCGGCGAACGTCGCTGATTCGGTCATGATTCGTTTCGCCCGTGTTCCAGGCGCCGGTAAGGTTCCGCTTACCCTTCACTCTCCGTTCGCATCCTACCGCTGCGGCGCTTGTGAAAGCCGACGCGGTTCGCCACCTTGGGTCGGTCATGAGCGACCGTTCCGCAGGCATGGCCCCTTCGCGCGTCACGGCGATCCTGGGCCCCACCAACACCGGCAAGACCCATCTGGCGGTCGAGCGGATGCTGGGCCACGCCTCGGGCATGATCGGCCTGCCGCTGCGCCTGCTGGCGCGCGAGATCTATGAGCGGATCGTCAAGCGACGCGGGGCGGCCTCGGTCGCCCTGATCACCGGCGAGGAGAAGATCGTCCCGGCGCGTCCCGCCTTCTTCGTCTGCACGGTCGAGGCCATGCCGTTGGAGCGGTCCATCGATTTTCTGGCGGTGGATGAGATCCAGCTGGTCGCCGATCCCGAGCGGGGCCACGTCTTCACCCAGCGACTGCTGCACGCGCGTGGCCGGTTCGAGACCATGTTCCTGGGCGCAGGCACGATGGCGCCGCTGATGCGGTCGCTGGTTCCGGATACGGAGATCGTCACCCGTGACCGGCTGTCGACGCTGTCTTACGCCGGATCGAAGAAGCTGACCCGCCTACCCCGCCGCAGCGCCGTGGTCGCCTTCTCGACCGAGCAGGTCTACGCCATCGCCGAACTGCTGCGTCGCCAGAGGGGCGGGGCGGCCGTGGTCATGGGCAGCCTCAGCCCGCGCACCCGCAACGCCCAGGTCGAGCTGTTTCAGTCGGGCGAGGTGGACTTTCTGGTCGCCACCGACGCCATCGGCATGGGGCTGAACATGGACGTGGACCATGTGGCCTTCGCCGGTTTGCGGAAGTTCGACGGGCGGCGCACGCGTTGGCTGCACGCCGCCGAGATCGGCCAGATCGCCGGGCGCGCCGGGCGGCACCTGCGCGATGGGACGTTCGGCGTCACGGGCGAGGCCGAGGAACTGGACGAAGACCTGGTCGAACAGGTGGTCGAGCACCGCTTCGATCCGGTCGAGGCGGCCGAGTGGCGCTGCGGTCGGCTGGATTTCGATACGCTGCCCGACCTGCTGCGGTCCCTGACCGTGACGCCGGATCGGCACGGCCTGCGGCTGACGGCCCAGGCGCTGGACGAGACCCTGCTGCGGCGCTTCGCGGTCGATGAGGACGTCAGGAAGATCGCCCGTTCGCGCGGAGCCCTGATGCGGCTGTGGGAGGCGTGCCAGTTGCCGGACTTCCAGAAGACGACCCTGGACGAACACGCCCGCCTGTCGAAGGAGATCTTCACCGCCCTGACCAGCCGTCGCGGGCGGCTGACCGAGGACTGGGTGGCGCCGCGCTTCAACGATCTGGACCGCGACGACGGGCAGATCGACCAGCTTTCGGCGCGGCTGTCGGGGGTGCGGACGCTCAGCTACATCGCCAACCGGCCCGACTGGATGGCAGGGGCGCAGGAATGGCGCGACCGGACCAAGGCGTTGGAGGAACGACTCAGCGACGTGCTGCACGAACGGCTGACGGCGCGTTTCGTCGACCGGCGCACGGCGGCCCTGATGCGGGCGCTGAACGTGCGGTCGGACGTGGTGGCGGGCGTGGCCGAGGACGGCGAGGTCACGGTCGAGGGCGAGGTCGTCGGTCATCTGGACGGCGTCTGCTTCACCGTCGATGCGGGCGGTTCGGCCCTGGCCGACCGGGCGCTGCGGCAGGCGGCGACGCGGGCCGTGGGACCGGAGGTGGCGCGGCGGTTGGGACGGCTGGCGGCGGACGACGACGCGGCCTTTTCCCTCACACCCGACGGCGGCGTGCTGTGGACCGGCGCCCAGACCGGGCGCATCACCAACGAAGACCCCTTCTCGCCGCGCGTGCGGCTGCTGGGCGAGCTGGGGCCGGTCCCGGCGCGTGAGCGGGCCGAGCGGCGCATGGAGGCCTGGCTGGCGGGCGAGGCCGGGCGGGCGCTGAAGCCGCTGAAACGCCTGCGCCACGCGATCGAGAGCGGCGACCTGACCGGCCTGCCGCGCGGACTGGCGTTCCGACTGATCGAGGCGGGCGGCCTGATCCCCCGGCACGAGGTCGAGCGCGATCTGGCGGCCCTGAGCCAGCATGAGCGGCGCACGCTGAAGACCTTCGCCATCCGGGTCGGCGCCCATTCGGTGTGGCTGCCCGGCGTGATGAAGCCGCGCTGCGCCGCCCTGGCTCAGGCCTTCCTGCCGCGCGAGGCGACGAAGGGGCTGGCGGGCGATGGCCTCCTAAATCTGCCGGAGCCGCCGCCGTCAGCGCGCGCCCTGTCGGCGTTCGGACGACGCGCGGTCGACCGTTGGACCGCCCCGGTCGAGGCGTTGGAGGCCTTGGCCGAGGCCCAGCGCGCGGCGGGCAAGGCGCCGCTGTCGGATGAAGCGCTGAACGCGCTCGGCTGGACGGCGGATCAGGCCAGGGCGATCCACGCCGCCCTTCGCACTCCGCGCGCCGAACGGGCGCCGCGCCCGGGCAAGCCGACGCCGCCGCCCAAGGATTCCCCCTTCGCCGCCCTGGCCCAACTGACGCAGCCCGTGCGCCCCGCCGCCAAGCCCAAGACGGCGCGCAGGCCACGTCGGCGTCCTCGGCGGACGGCGGGCGGCAAGGCCGCTGAATGAGCCTGGAGAGCTGCCGCATCGACGTCTGGCTGTGGCGAGCGCGCTTCGCCAGGACGCGCAGCCTGGCCGCCGCCATGGTCGAGAAGGGCGCCATCCGCCTGACGCACAACGGCGCTCAGACCCGCCTCGACAAGCCCAGCCGCAGCGTCCATCCCGGCGACGAGGTGATGTTCGCCCAGGGCGGGCGGCTGATCGCCGTTCGCGTGGTGCAGATGGGCGAACGGCGCGGACCTGCCGAGGAAGCCCGCGCGCTTTATGAGCCGCTGGACACGGCGGACTAGCCCGCCGCCCTCACGAACTCGCCCTCGATGTGCAGCTTCACCTCGTCGCCCAGGGCCGGCAGGCCGAAGGTGATGCCGAAGTCGGACCGCTTGATCGTCGCCTCGCCGTCGAAGCCGGCCTTGTAGCCGCCGCGCGTCGGGCCGGCCTGGTTGAACTCGACCTCCATGACCACCGGGCGCGTGACGCCGTGCAGGGTCAGGTCGCCATGGACCGTGGCCTCGTCGCGGTCGTCGGGGTCGACCACGATCCGGGTCGATCGGAAGGTCGCGACCGGGTGGTTGGCGGTGTCGAAGAAGTCCGCCGTCTGCAGATGACGGTTCAGCCCGTCCGAATTCGACGCCACGTCCGTCAAGGGAATGGTCGCGGTCAGGGTGCTGGCGGACGGGTTGGCGGGGTCCAGCTTCAGCTCGGCCTGGACGTTCACGAACTGGCCAACATAGGTGGAGAAGCCCAGGTGATCGACGGACCAGGTGATCTTGCCGTGCTCGGGATCCAGCTTGTAGTCGCCGGACTGGACCTCGGACGGAACCCTGGTCAGGGCGGCCTGGGCGACGACCGCGCCGCCGGCCAGAAGGCTCAAGGCCAGACTGGCCGCGCCGATGCGGCCGACGGCGGAATGGGTGATGAAACCTTGGTTGAAACGCATGGGGACAGGCCTCCGAGCGGATGGTGATCCGGCGTCACGAAGATGAAGCGCGGCCCGGCGCCGTCGAGCCTGAACAGCTTTGCAACAGCGCCTTCGGTTGACAGTTGGTTCCGTCGGGGCCATGTGCCCGCCCTCGACCTCCTCGCTGCCACAGGCCCGCCCGAACGCCATGACCTACATCGTCACCGACGCCTGCGTGAAATGTAAGTTCATGGACTGCGTCGAGGTCTGTCCGGTGGACTGCTTCTACGAGGGCGAGAACTTCCTGGTCATCGCCCCCGACGAGTGCATCGACTGCGGCGTATGCGAGCCGGAATGCCCCGTCGACGCCATCGTCCCCGACACCGAGGACGAACCGGACGGCAAGTGGCTTCAGGTCAATGCCGAATACGCCAAGGTCTGGCCGAACATCACGGTCAAGGGCGTGCCCCCGGCTGATCGCGAGCAGTATGAGCGCGAAACCGGCAAGTTCGAGAAGTATTTCAGCCCCAAGCCGGGCAAGGGCTCCTAAGAATTCGCCACAATGCAGTCACAATGTGCCGACTGTCGTCGACCGCTCTGTGGATGTTTTGAGATTTCCTAATTTTATGATAGGTTCCTCCCTATTCGAAACGGGCGGTTCCGCAGTCCTGCGCGCCGCCCGCATTTACGACAGAACCTCGCCGCGAGGACGGGGTCGGCCAGAGGTTCGGTGATCCGCTTTCGCGTCTGACAATGCGACCTTCCGCTCAACCGCCTGACCCAGGTCCGGCGGAAGGGCGGTTTTTGCTTTCGAAAGACGCGGCGACGATCTCTCCCTTCGGTTCGGGAAAGGAATGACATGACGAGCAAGACCGGTCTGGAATTCAAGGTTGGCGATGCGGTGGTCTATCCCGCGCACGGCGTCGGCAAGGTCGCCGCGATCGAGACTCAGGAAGTCGCCGGCATGGCGCTGGAAGTCTATGTCGTGACCTTCGAACACGAGAAAATGACCCTGCGCGTCCCGACCAAGAAGGCCAAGACCGCCGGTCTGCGCACCCTGGCCGCCGACGACACCGTGTCCAAGGCCCTGACCACCCTGAAGGGCCGCGCCCGCGTCAAGCGCACCATGTGGTCGCGCCGCGCCCAGGAGTATGAAGCCAAGATCAACTCGGGCGACCTGATCTCCATCGCCGAAGTGGTCCGCGACCTGCACCGCGCCGAGACCCAGCCAGAACAGTCCTATTCCGAGCGCCAGCTCTATGAATCGGCCCTGGACCGCATGGCTCGCGAAGTCGCCGCCGCCAACAAGATCGACAAGGACGCCGCCATGGCCCTGCTGGGCAAGTCGCTCAGCGCCAAGAAGCCCGTCCCCTCGGCCGCCGAGGCCGAAGCCGCCTGATTTCAGGCGCGATGGCGAATCGACAAAAGGCCCGGCGGCGACGCCGGGCCTTTTTCATGGCTGAGGGCGAATCCGGTGCGCGCGCGCCGCCCAAGAAACGAAATGGTCGGCTCAACTACGCCTGAATGGACAGGATGGACCAGCCATTGATCCTCTAGGAGCGCGCGCATCGTCGTTCGCAGAGGCTCCGCCCCATGTCCATACCCGCCCCTTCTCCATCCCTGCGATGGAGCGATCTGCTGCATCCGGTCGTCGCCGGGCTGATCTCGGTCATCGTCAACTATGGCGGGACCTTCATCCTGGTGTTCCAGGCGGCCAAGGTCGCGGGCCTCAGTCCTGAACTGACCGCGTCATGGGTCTGGTCGATCTCCATCGGCGTGGGGACGACGGGGCTATGGCTGAGCTGGCGCTACAAGGCGCCGATCATCACCGCATGGTCGACGCCCGCGGCGGCCTTTCTGGTCACGGCGCTGGCCGCCGCATCCTATGCCGAGGCGATCGGCGCCTATCTGATTTCAGCGGCCGCCTTCGTGGTTCTGGGGCTGTCGGGCGGGTTCGACAGGGTGATCCGCCTGATCCCGCCCGCCATCGCGGCCGCCCTGCTGGCGGGGATACTGCTGCCGTTCGGAGTTCAGGCCTTCGGCGGCGTGGGCGTCGATCCTCTGCTGGCGGGTCTGCTGATCCTGACCTACGTCGTGCTGAAGCGGTTCACCGCCCGCTATGCGGTGGTGGGCATACTGGTGCTGGGGCTGGGCTTCCTGTTGACGCAGAGACGAGTCGACCTGTCAGGGCTGGAACTGAAGCTTGCGGCGCCGGTCTTCACCATGCCGGCCTTCTCGTTCAAGGCCCTGCTCAGTCTGGCCATTCCGATGTTCCTGATCACCCTGACGGGCCAGTATATGCCGGGGATGCTGGTGCTGCGGAACGACGGCTATCAGGTCAGCGCCAGTCCGCTAGTGACGGTGACGGGGCTGGGGTCGCTGCTGATGGCGCCCTTCGGCTCGCACGCCTTCAACGTGGCCGCCATCACCGCCGCCATCTGCACCGGCAGGGAGGCGCATGAAGACCCGTCCAGGCGCTGGATCGCGGGCGTGGCGGCGGGGGTGTTCTACATCCTGATCGGGGTGTTCGGGGTGACGCTGGCGGCGGTCTTCATGGCCCTGCCCGCCGTCTTCATCACCACGCTGGCGGGACTGGCCCTGTTGGGCGCCATCGGCGGCAGTCTGGCGGGCGCCCTGAGCGAGCCGTCATCGCGCGAGTCGGCCCTGATCACCTTCCTGGCGGCAGCGGCCAACATCCAGCTGCTCGGGATCGGCGGGGCCTTCTGGGGACTGGTGATCGGCCTGATCGCCTATGCGGCGCTGAACGGCGGTCTCGTCACATGGGCCAGAGGCCTGTTGTCCGGTCGCGTCACGCCGGAACGCCCGGCCCGCTGAGACGAAAAAAGAGGCCGGGACACCCATCCCGGCCTCCGTGCTTTTTGCGTAGATCAGAAATATTCCGCCCCGGCCGGGCACTGGGCGGCCAGGCGTCGCGCGGTGATGCTGGCGGGGATGTAGGGCGTGCCGCGCGCCAGCTGGGCGCCGCCGTTGAAGCGGAAGGCCTGTTCCTCATAGGTGCCGTTCAGGCGCACATTGATGCGGCGACCCTTGCGGTCCTGACAGCTGCCTTCAAAGCGGGCGCGGCCGTCGCCGACCTGACGCGTCGGATAGGTGCACTGCCACTTGCGCGTCGACAGGCCGCCGAAGAAGCGGTTGATCTCGCTGGGCCGCACGCACTTCTGCTCAGTGTCGCGCGCGCCCATGACGCTGGTGGTGTATTCCCAGTATCCGGGCAGGACTTCGGACTGGGCGGCCGACTGCGCCTGGGGCGCCGACGCAGGCGCGGCCAGCATGACGGCCCCGGCGACCACCGGGGCGGCAACCGCCATCAGGCGGGCGAAGGGGATCAAGGTCTTCATCGATTTGCCGTTCATGGGACTCATCATGGGTCTGCTCTATATAGTCACGGCTTGAACGACTGCTGAACGAAGGCGATCCCTCGCCTTCACAATGACTCTGTCGCTCGGGATGACGACTCCAGTCTTGACGCCCAGCGAGTCCTTCCTCTATACGGCCCCCTCTCGCGCGGGCCCCGTCGCTCGCTGCGTCCCTGTTTCATGCGTCCGCACCGGTATGGCGGATGTGACCTTGAGGATCTTAAGATGTCGCGTCGCTGCGAACTCACCGGTATCGGCCCCATGGTCGGCAATCACGTGAGCCACTCCAACATCAAGACCAAGCGCCGTTTCCTGCCGTCGCTCAAGACGGTCAAGGTTCAGTCGGACGCTCTGGGCCAAACCTTCTCGCTGCGCATCTCGAACGCCGCGCTGCGCACCCTCGACTTCAAGGGCGGCCTGGACGCCTTCATCGTCAAGGCCCGCGACGAGCAGCTGTCGACCGCCGCCCTGCGCATCAAGCGCCAGGTCCGCGCCAAGCTGGCCGAGCAAGCCGCCGCCTGATCGGCGTCGACTGACGGATTTTGAAGAGGCCGGTGGAAACACCGGCCTTTTTCTTTTGCGCGCGCTCCCGCTACCCTCAGGGCTCGTCCAGCCGGAGCCTCAGCCCTGCGCCCTCTCGCCGCCCTCTGCCTGACCACGGCCCTGCTGACCTCGCCCGTTCTGGCGCAGGAGGCGGCGCGCGAAACCACCGCCTTCACCCTGTCCAGCGGCACGCCGCGCACGGCGGAACAACTGGCCCTGCGCTTCGACAAGGCGGACCTGTCGTTCAGGTTGCTGCCGGAAGGCCAGTCGCTGGAAGGCGTCGCTGTCCTCGACTTCACCGCCACGACGCTGACGGCGGCGGTCGTGGTCGAACTGGACACGGTCTTCGCCATCGCCGCCATCACCGTGGACGGGCAGGCGGTCGCCGACTGGTCCAACCCCGAGGGACGGCTGACCATCCCCCTGCCCCGGCCCCTGACAGCGGGCGACAGCGTTTCCGTCCGCATCGCCTATTCCGGCCGCCCGCATCAGGCCAAGCGCGCGCCGTGGGACGGCGGCTTCGTCTGGACCACGACGCCCGACGGCCAGCCGTGGATCGCCAGCGCGGTTCAGGGCGAGGGCTGCGACCTGTTCTGGCCGTGCATCGACCATCCGCAGGGCGAGCCGGAGCGGGTCGACCTTCACATCACCGTCCCCTCAAGCCTCAGCGCCCCCGCCAACGGCCGCTTTCTGGGCAAGGCTGACAACGGCGACGGCACGACCACCTGGAACTGGACCGCGCGCCAGCCCGACACCTACGCCATCAGCCTGAACGTCGGTCCCTATGTGGAAATGGCCGCCGACTATCAGAGCCGGTTCGGGAACGTGATTCCGTTGCGCTTCTGGCGGCTGGCCTCAGCCGACCCGGCCAAGGCTCAGGCGCTGTTCGACGAGTTCCCGCAGATGCTCGACTTCTATGAGGCGACCGTCGGTCCCTTCCCCTTCGGCGACGAGAAGATGGGCGTGGTCGAAACCCCGCACCTGGGCATGGAGCACCAGACCATCAACGCCTACGGCAACGGCTACAAGCTGGACGGCAAGGGCTACGACTGGCTGCTGCAGCACGAACTGGCGCACGAATGGTTCGGCAATCAGCTGACCAACGCCGACTGGGACGACATGTGGCTGCACGAGGGCTTCGGCACCTATATGCAGCCCCTCTACGCCCGCTGGCTGAACGGCGAACGGGCCATGCAGGCCGAGTTGCAGACCATGCGGCTGACCTTGGCCAACCGCTTCCCAGTCGTGTCGGGCCAGTCGCAGGACGCGGGGACCGTCTATGACGACAAGACCGGCCCGGCGCTGGATCTCTATTACAAGGGCGCGCTGATCGCCCACACCCTGCGCCTGCACATCGGCGACGACGCCTTCTATGAAAGCCTTCGCCGTCTGGTCTATGGCCGCCCCGATCCGCAGCCAGGGAATTTCCAGCCGCGCTACGCCACGACCCCGGAATACGTGGCCATCGTCAACGAGGTGACCGGGCGCGACCTGGGCTGGTTCTTCGACGCCTACCTCTATCAGGCGGCCCTGCCCGATCTGATCATGACGCGGCAGGGCGACCAGGTGACGCTGGAGTGGAAGACCGGAAACGGCCGCCCCTTCCCCCTGCCGGTCGAGGTCGAGGTGGACGGGCTCTTACGCGCCCTGCCCATGACCGACGGCCGCGCGACGTTCGAAGCGCCGCCCGGCGCGCACATCCTGCTGGACCCCGGCTCAAAGGTGCTGAGGCGGCTGGAGTATCTGGAGCGGTGGAAAGCCTCGACCGCCGACTGAGGCTCAGGCTGGTTCCAGCGTCCGCAGGGCCTCAGCCGCGAACCGGCGCCAGTCGGCGTTGTCGGCCCAGACGGCGGCCAGCGCCTCCAGCAGATGATCCTCGTCGTCGTCGCTGTGCAGCGGCGTCGGCGTGACGCGCAGCCGCTCGGTCCCGCGCGGCACGGTGGGGAAGTTGACCGGCTGGATATAGACGCCGTGCTCATCCATCAGGGCGTCCGTCACCGCCCGCGCCGTGGCCGCATCGCCGATCATCACCGGCAGGATGTGGCTGGGGCTGGGCAGGACCGGCAGGCCCAGCCGCTGCATCCCCGCCTTGATCGAGGCGGCGCGCGCGACCAGCGCCCGGCGCGGCGCGGCGTCAGCCCTCAGATGGCGCAGGGCCGCCCGCACCCCGGCCACCACCGAGGGCGGCAGAGCCGTGCTGAAGATGAAGCCCGGCGCGTGGCTGCGGACGAAATCGACCGCCGCCGCATCGCCGGCCACATAGCCGCCCATGGCGCCGAACCCCTTGCTGAGGGTGCCCTGGATCATGCTGATACGGTGCGACTGGCCGTCGCGTTCGGCCACGCCCGCGCCGCGCGCGCCATACAGGCCCACGGCGTGCACCTCGTCCAGATAGGTGAAGGCGCCATGTTTCTCGGCCACGTCGCAGATCGCAGCGATGGGGGCGAAATCACCGTCCATCGAATAGCAGCTCTCGAAACAGACCAGCTTGGGCCGATAGCGGCAGACCCCGCTCATCAGCCGATCCAGATCGCGCCAGTCATTGTGGGCGAAGATATGCTTCTCCACGCCCGAGCGGCGCATCCCCTCGATCATCGAGGCGTGGTTCAGGGCGTCGGAAAAGATCACCGCCCCCGGCAGGCGCGAGGCCAGCGTCGACAGCGCCGCGTCATTGGCCGCATAGCCCGAGGTGAACAGCAGCGCCGCTTCCTTGCCGTGCAGATCAGCCAGATCCCGCTCCAGCAGGACATGTTCGTGGCTGGTGCCCGAGATGTTGCGCGTGCCGCCCGCGCCCGCGCCATAGGTGCGGATCGCGCCTTGCGCCGCCTCGACCACCTCGGGGTGGACGCCCATCGACAGATAGTCGTTCGAACACCAGATGGTGATAGTCCGCCCGCGTCGGTGATCGCGCGCATAGGGGGTGTCAGGCGCCAGCCGCTCCAGATCGGCGAAGACGCGATAGCGGCCCTCCTGCTTCAGATCGTCCAGATCGCGGCTGAAGAAGTCGGCGAAGTCGAAAGCGCCCATGACATCACATCCCATCACAGGACGGGCGGCGACATTGCCATCCCGCCGGGGGCGTGACACCTAACGCTGGATTGGCTGGATCATTCCGGCCACTTTGGAAAGAAACCACAGACCATTGCTGAAGCGCGCCCAGCTGGAATCCGTTCAGGCTTTCATGGACCACCCGGCCCAGTCCGGCCTGCCCCTGCACGCCCGCATCCAGCGCGCCGTGCGCCAGTTGATCGTCGAGCGGTCGCTGACGGCGGGGCGGCCCCTGCCCTCTTCGCGGACGCTGGCCCGGTCGCTGGGCGTGTCGCGCGATACGGTCGAGACGGCCTATGCCCAGCTTCACGCCGAAGGCTTCATCGAGCGGCGCGTCGGCAGCGGCAGCTTCGTCTGCGAACTGACCGAACTGGGCCTGAAGCGCGGGGTGCTGCGCCCGGCCGGCCGCCGCCCCGCCCTGCAACCGGCGACAGCGCCGACCCTGAGCAAACGCGGGCAGGCGATGGCCGACAGCGGGGGTCTGCGCGACCCTTACGCCCCGCTGGCCTTCTCGCCCGGCGTGCCGGAGACGCGGCTGTTTCCCTTCGCCCAGTGGGACCGGCTGCACCGCCAGACCCTGCGCGAGGAGGGCGCCGCCGCCCTGCACCACGGCGACCCGCAGGGCCATCCGCGCCTGCGCCGCGCCATCGCCGGCTATGTGAACCTGGAACGCGGGGCGCGCGCCGATCCCGACCAGATCCTGATCCTGACCAGTTCGCAGCAGGCCCTGTCACTGTGCGCGCGGGTGTTGGCCGACCCCGGCGACGGCGTCTTCATCGAAGACCCGGCCTATCAGGGCGCCGCCAAGGCGCTGGACGCGGCGGGTCTGAAGCGGTTGCCCGTGGCGGTCGACTCGCAGGGGCTGCTGACCGACGACCTGCTGGCCCGACGTGAGGACGGGCGGGCGGTCTTCGTCACCCCCTCGCACCAGTTTCCGACCGGACGCACCCTGTCGCTGGACCGGCGGCTGGCCCTGATCCAGTGGGCCACCGACCATGACGCCTGGATTCTGGAAGACGATTACGACAGCGAGTTCCACTACGCCGGGCGGCCGACCGCCTGCGTTCAGGGCTTGGACCCGCACGACCGGACCCTGTATCTCGGCACCTTCACCAAGTCGCTGTTTCCGGGTCTGAGGCTGGCCTATCTGATCCTGCCGCGCCCGCTGGTCGAGCCGATGGTCGCGGCGCGCAGCCTGATGGACGGCTTCACCGCCTCAGTGGCGCAACTGACGCTGGCCCGCTTCATCGAGGACGGCCGGTTCGGCGCCTATGTCCGCACCATGCGCGGCGTCTACGCCCAGCGGCTGGATGCGCTGGAGGCTGCGGTGGCGGCGCGCCTCTCCCACGTCGTCACGCCCGACCGGCCCGCCGGTGGCCTGCAGATGCCCTGCTTCCTGAAGGACGGCTTCGACGAGGCCGAGACGGTGCGCGCGGCCCGGCGCGTCGGCGTTCACCTGACCGGCCTGACGCCCCTGCACGACGCGGGCGCGGGCCGTCCCGGCTGGCTGATGGGCTTCGCCGCCTCGACCCCGGCCGAGATCGACGCCGCCGTCGATCGGCTGGCGAAAATCTTCCCCGCGTGATCGACGCTTACAAAGCGGTCTGACGATCTGCGCCGACGTGGCGGGGAATGGCCGGGACAGCGCCGCCTAAGGTGCAGGCGTCGGCGGTGAGCCGGCGCTGTGAAAGCATCCATCCTTGCCTGCCCTCGCCCTGCTCCCGACCGACCAGCCGGGCCGCCGATCCGACCACGGCGGCGGTCGAGTTCGCGTCTCCCTGAGCGCCGTCGCCGCCAACTACCGCGCCATGCGGGACAGGATCGCGCCCGCCGCCTGCGCCGCCGTGGTCAAGGCCGACGCCTATGGTCTGGGCGCGGCCCGCATCGCGCCAGCCCTCTATGACGCCGGGTGCCGCGCCTTCTTCGTCGCCCATCTGTTCGAGGCGGTGGAACTGCGCCGCGTCCTGCCCGCCGACGCTGAGCTGTTCGTGCTGAACGGCCTGGCGCCCGGCGCCGAATACGCGGCCCTGGCCGCCGGGGCGATCCCGGTGCTGAACAGCCGCGAACAGATGGAGGGCTGGGCGCGTCTGGGTCGGGCCGTCGGGCGCCCGCTGGCGGCGACGATCCAGTTCGACACCGGCATGTCGCGGCTGGGCCTGCCGCCGGAAGACGCCGCATGGGCCTTCGACCCGGATGGCCCGATCCACTGGATCGAACCGCGCCTGATCCTTAGCCATCTGGCCGTCGCCGACACGCCCGGCAACGCAGGCAATGCGCGCCAGCGTCAGGCCTTTGAGCGCATACTGGCCCACGCGCCACCGGGTATCCCACGCTCGCTGGCCAACTCGGCCGGGTGCTGGCTGGGCGAAGACTATCACTACGACCTGTGCCGGGTCGGGGCCGCCCTGTTCGGGCTGGACGCCTCGCCCTCGGCCAAGGCCATGCAGCCGGTGGTCGAGGTGACGGGCCGCGTCATCCAGACCCGCGCCGTGCCTGCGGGCGCGGGCGTCGGCTACGGCTGGGCCGTCACGGCGGCGAAGGGAATGCGTCTGGCGACCATCGGCGTGGGCTATGCCGACGGCTGGCCGCGCCAGTTGTCGGCGAGCGGCGCCGCTGCATTCGAGGGGCGATTGCTGCCCTTCGTCGGGCGCATCTCGATGGACAGTCTGGTCGTGGATATCAGCGCCCTGCCGCCTGATGCGCTGAAAGCGGGCGATCAGGTGGAGCTGCTCGGCCCCAACCGCACGCCGGAACAGCTGGCGCTGGACGGCGCGACCATCGACTATGAAGTCATCGCGCGGCTGGGCCGCCGCCTGTGTCGGGAGTATGTTTCGTGACCCTTTCGCCTGAAAATCTCGAACGCTTTGGTTCTGATCCGCGCGAGCGGTTCGCCGCCAATCTGGCGCTGGTCCATCGCCGCATCGCCGCCGCCTGCGAACAGGTGGGGCGGCCGATCGACAGTGTGCGCCTGTTGCCCATCACCAAGACGGTCCCGGCCGAGATCCTGCGTCTGGCCTGGGCGGCGGGCGTCACCGACTTCGGCGAGAACAAGCTGCAGGAGGCCCGCGACAAGGCCGAGGCCATGGCCGATCTGTCGATGCGCTGGCACGTCGTCGGCCACCTGCAATCGAACAAGGTCAAATATCTGACCCGTCTGGCGGACGAGTTTCATGCGCTGGACAGCCTCAAGCTCGCCGAGGTGCTGAACAAGCGGCTGGAGACCGACGGCCGCGACATGAAGGTCTATGTCCAGGTCAACACCTCGGGCGAGGAGAGCAAGTTCGGCCTGCATCCCGACGACGCGCTGGACTTCATCGAACGGCTGGAGGCCTTCCCCCGACTGAAGCCGCAGGGGCTTATGACGCTGGCCATATTCAGCGACGACGCGGATCGGGTGCGGCCCTGCTTCACCCTGCTGCGGTCCCTGCGCGACAGGGCCGAGCGCATCGATGCGCGCATCACCGGCCTGTCGATGGGCATGACCGGCGACTACGAACTGGCCGTGCGCGAAGGCGCGACCGTGGTGCGCGTCGGTCAGGCCATCTTCGGCCCGCGCCCGACGCCGAACGCCCACTATTGGCCCGGTCTGGCGTGATCTCACTGGCGTGATCTCACCGGCCTGACTTTCCTCCCCCTCCCCGGAGTAATCGACGCGTGACCATTCCCTTCATCGATCTTCTCAGCCAGCGCCGCCGCATCGGCGCGACCATCGACGCCGCCCTGATGGAGGTCGCGGCCAGCGGCCAGTACATCATGGGCCCGGCGGTCGGCGCCTTTGAACAGGCCCTGTGCGACTTCGGCCAGGCGCCGCACGCCCTGTCCTGCTCCAACGGGACGGATGCGCTGGTGCTGTTGATGATGGCGTGGGGCTTGGGGCCGGGCGACGCCGTCTTCTGCCCCGCCTTCACTTTCGCCGCGACGGCTGAGGTGGTCGCGCTGGCGGGCGCAACGCCGGTCTTCATCGACGTCCGCCCCGACACCTGGACGATGGACCCCGATCACCTGCGCGCCGCCGTCGAGGCGGTCGAGCGCGAAGGCGTGCTGAAGCCCCGCGCCGTCATCGCCGTGGACCTGTTCGGCCAGCCCGCCGACTATCCCGCCCTGTCGCAGATCGCGCAGAAGCACGGGCTGAAGCTGATCGCGGACTCGGCGCAAGGGTTCGGCTGCACCCTGGACGGCCATCACCCGATCCACTGGGCCGACGCGACGACGCTGAGCTTCTTTCCGGCCAAGCCGCTGGGCGCCTACGGCGACGGCGGGGCGGTGCTGGTCAATGAACCGGCGCTGATGGATCAGCTCGTTTCCCTGCGCGTCCACGGCCAGGCGACGGCGGCGGATGCGGCGGCGCAGGGCTTCGCCCACGATCCCAAATACCTGAACCCGCGCCTGGGCATGAACGGGCGGCTGGACACGCTGCAAGCCGCCGTCCTGCTGGAGAAGCTGAAGATCTTCCCGGACGAGATCGAGCGTCGCAACCGCATCGCCGAACGCTATGTGCAGGGGCTTGCCGGTCATGTGGCGGCGACGCCGGTGGTCATTCCCGGCGGCCGCTCGGTCTGGGCTCAGTTCACCGTCGAGCATGACGACCGCGACGCCCTGGCCGCTCATCTGAAGGCGCAGGGCGTGCCGACCGCCGTCTATTATCCGATCCCCCTGCACCGCCAGCCCGCCTATCGCCAGCACCCGGTCGGCCCCGGCGGTCTGGCCGTGACCGAGGCCAAGGCGGAACGGGTCATCAGCCTGCCGATGAGCGCCTATCTGGACGAGGCCGTGCAGGACCGGGTGATCGCCGCCGTCGGCGACTTCGGCTGAGGGCTTTTAGCCCTCGGTCAGGCGCATCTCGAAGGCGCCCGCCGCCTGGGTCCGCAGCAGAACGGTCTGGACCCCGGCGGTGGCGCGGGCGGCGGCCTGCGGCAGGGTCTCGCCGCGCATCAGCCAGCCGGCCAGATAGGCGGTGAACAGGTCGCCGGTGCCGCTGGGCCGGATCGGGATGCGGGAGATGGAGGTGCGATGGGCGACGCCGCCCTCGACGGCCACCGTCTCGACTTCGCCCGGCGCGGTGTCGGTCAGGACGCAGCCCGTCACCACCGTCCTCCCCGTGCCGCGCGCGTTCAGGATGCGCGTCGCCTCGATAACCCCCTCGACCGTATCGGGCCGTTCGCCGACCAGTCGGCCCAGCTCGAACTGGTTGGGCGTGATGATGTCGGCCATCGGCGTCAGCTCGTCGCGGAACTGTTCGATCAGGCCTTCAGCGACGAAGACGCCCAGATCATCATCGCCGATCACCGGGTCGCAGATGTGCAGCAATGCGGGGTTCTTCGCCTTCCAGCGACGCAGGAAACCCGCCGTCGCCGCCGCATTGGCGGCCGAGCCCATATAGCCCGTGACCACCGCCCCGGATGTCATGGGCAGGTCGCGTTCCTCGACCCCCAGCAGCAGGTCGGCGACCAGTTCCGTCTCCAGAATCCGGCCGCGCATGGTGGGATAGTGCGGGTGATTGGACAAAAGGGTGGTCGGCACAGCCGCCACCTCCAGCCCCATGGCCTGCATCGGCTGAACCGCCGCGCTGTTGCCGACGTGGCCGTAGACGACCTGGCTCTGAATCGAGATGACCCGCACGCGCGTTCGGAACCTCCTTAAGCGGGCGTCAGCGCCGGTCCGGCGATCGGATAGGCCCGCGTCAGTTCTCTTCCCTGCGCCTTCACCGCCGCGCTGTCGAGATCGCCGTCGCGCAGGCCCTTGAGGATGGTCAGGATCATGCCCCCCACCGTGCGGAACGCGTCGGCGTCGAACCCGCGCGAGGTCGAGGACGGCGAGCCCAGCCGCAGACCCGACGTGACCATCGGCGAGGCCTTGTCATAGGGGACCGAGTTCTTGTTGGCGATCAGGCCGTGATCCTCCAGCGCCTCGACCGCCGCCTTGCCGGTCAGGCCGAAGGGGCGCAGGTCGACCAGCACCAGATGGCAGTCCGTCCCGCCCGACACGAGGCGCAGACCTCCGTCCGCCAGCGTCTGGCCCAGTACGCGGGCGTTCTCGATCACCGCCCTGGAGTATTCGACGAAGTCCGGCTGAAGCGCCTCGTGGAAGGCCGCCGCCTTGCCCGCGATGACGTGCATCAGCGGGCCGCCCTGCGTGCCGGGGAAGACCGCCTTGTCGATGCGCCGCGCCAGCTCCGGATCGTTGCACAGGATCAGGCCGCCGCGCGGGCCGCGCAGGGTCTTGTGCGTGGTCGAGGTGGTGACATGGGCGTGCGGCGTCGGATTGGGATAGAGGCCCGCCGCGATCAGCCCGGCGTAGTGGGCCACGTCGGCCACCAGGTATGCGCCGACCTTATCCGCGATCTGGCGCATCCGGGCGAAGTCGATGCGGCGCGGATAGGCCGAGCCGCCCGCATAGATCAGGCGCGGCCGGTCCTGCAGAACGCGCTGCTCCATGTCGTCATAGTCGATCAGGTCGTCATCCTCGCGCACCCGATAGGCGCTGACCTCGAACCACTGGCCCGACAGGCTGACGGGCGAGCCGTGCGTCAGGTGGCCGCCGCAGGCCAGGTCCAGCCCCATGATGCGGTCGCCCGGCTTGATCAGGGCGAACAGCACGGCCAGGTTGGCGTTGACGCCCGAGTGAGGCTGGACGTTGGCGTAGGCCGTATCGAACAGGGTGCAGGCGCGCTCGATGGCCAGTTTCTCGGCGATGTCGACCGCCTCGCACCCGCCGTAATAGCGGCGGCCCGGATAGCCCTCGGCGTATTTGTTGGTCAGGACCGAGCCCTGCGCCTGACGCACGGCGGCGCTGACGATGTTCTCGGACGCGATCAGTTCGATGCTGTCCTGCTGGCGTTTCTGCTCCAGAGCCAGAGCATGAGCCAGTTCCGGGTCCAGGGCCCGCGTCGCCAGATCGAGAACCATGTCGTCTCCGTCATTCTAGTGAAAAAGACGGCGGGTCGGCCTCTGAGGAGGAGGGTCGCCGACCCGCCGAGCGGCTGGCTTCGGGGGACTGAAGCCAGGCCGAAGTGCGTCAGCGCAGGGCCGAAAGGTCCGCGCCGTGATTGATGTGGTAGACGGCGCCGCCCATGACGATGGCCGGAACCGACTGCACGCCCGCGGCCTCGGCTTCGGCCAGGCGCTGCGGAGTCTCGCCCAGATGGACGACCTCGACGTCATAGGCCGCCGGGTTCATCGCGCCGACGAAGCGCTGCTCGGTGTCGACGCAGACGGTGCAGCCTGCGTGATAGAAAACGGCTTTCTCGGCCATGGCCCTATCCCTTGTTTCTGGTCCCGCAGCGGTGTTGCTGCTTGGGAATGCGCGTGAGATACCCGGCCTACCGGCCCCGTCAGAAGAGCCGCTTTCCTGAAACTAGACAGGCCGGATCATGGGACGCAGCGCCGTCGTCATTGAACTGATCGAAGACCCCGCCCGGCCCCTGTTCATCAATCTGGCGGGGTCAGTCATCCGCGAGATCGAGCGCGGACGGCTGAAGCCCGGCGACCGCCTGCCCGGCACCCGCGCCCTGGCGGGCGCCCTGGGCATCCATCGCAACACCGTCGACGCCGCCTATCAGGAACTGGTGCTGCAGGGCTGGCTGACGGCTGAGGCGTCGCGCGGCACCTTCGTCGCCCGCGACCTGCCCGATCTGGGTACGCAGAACTGGGGCGCTCGCCCCGCCGCCGCACACCTCGCCTCGCCCCTGCCGCAGGCCCGGCCCGCGCCAGCGCCGATGCAGTTCTCGGACGGGGTCCCGGATGCGCGCCTGATGCCGGGACTGGAACTGGCCAGGGCCTTCCGCCGATCGCTGACCGGCGCCGAACTCAAGTCGCTGCCCGGATACGGCGACCCGCGCGGCGCGCCGTCGCTGCGGACGGCGCTGGCCCGCTATCTGTCGGCCGAGCGCGGCCTGACGGTCGGCGCCGACGACATCCTGATCACGCGCGGCAGCCAGATGGCCCTGTTTCTGGCCGCCGCCGTCCTGAATCCCGGCGACGCCATCGCGGTCGAGGATCCCGGCTACCCCCTGGCCTGGAAGGCGTTTCGCGCGGCGGGCGCCCGGGTGGTCGGCGCCCCGGTCGACGCGCAGGGGCTGGACGTGGAACGGCTGGAGGCGCTGCTCGCCCGCGACCCCACCATCCGCGCCGTCTATGTCACGCCCCACCATCAGTTCCCGACCACGGTGACGCTGGGCGCCGGGCGGCGCCTGCGCCTGCTGGAACTGGCGCGTCGCCACGGCCTGATCCTGATCGAAGACGACTATGACCACGAATACCGCTTCGAGGGCCGCCCGGTCCTGCCGCTGGCCGCCCGCGCCCTGAGCCACGGCCGTGATCAGGACCGCATCATCCATATCGGCTCGGTGTCCAAGCTGCTCTCGCCGGTGGTCCGCATCGGCTATGCGACAGGCGCGCCAGACCTGGTCCAGGCCATGACCGCGCGGCGCGAGGCCATCGACCGTCAGGGCGACCTGCCGCTGGAACGGGCGCTGGCGCGGCTGATCGACGACGGCGACCTGGGCCGCCACGCCCGCAAGGCGCGCAAGGTCTATGAGCAGCGCCGCGACCTGCTGTGCGCCGAGATCGTCGCCCGTCTGGACGGCGCCGTCGCCTTCGACAAACCGGCGGGCGGGCTGGCCTTGTGGTTGCGCGTGAACCCGGACATCGACGCCGCCGCCTGGGCCGCCGAGGCGGAGCGATCCGGCTTGATCCTGACCCACGGCCGCCAGCTCCAGCTTGAACCCGGCCCAAAGGGGAACATAACCGCCAACGCCTTCCGCATCGGCTTCGCCAGTCTGGACGAGACGGAACTGGTCCGCGCCGTCGACCGGCTGAAGGCGACGCAACCGGCCTGATCGATCAATCCAAACCGGAGCTTCTGGACCATCCGGCTTGTCGCCACCCTCGGACCTGATCGCGGCCGTCGCCGCATGGGTCTGAAAGGGTTCAACACGATGCCGCCGTCCAGCCGCAAGACGACCTCACCCCGGTCACGCCGTCTGTTCGAGGGTGAGGACACGCCCGAGGGCGGCGCCACGCGGCGGACCGCCCTGATCCAGATCTTCGTCCTGCCGCTTTCGGTGGCGGTCGCCGCCGCCGTCATCGGCGTCGTCGCCGTCTGCTCGGGTTGAAGCGTGGATCTCCGGAGGCCGCAACCGGCCAATGGCTTGCGTCATTCCAGGTCAGGGCGCATGAACCGGCCCTGACGAAGCCGCCCGAGAGGTTATCCGTGTCCGACGCCGACAAAGCCGCCGCCCTGTTGCCCGAAGGCCAGCCTGTCGGCCGCGTCATCGCCATGCCCGCCGACACCAACCCCGAGGGCGACATCTTCGGCGGCTGGCTGCTGGCCCAGATGGACCTGGCCGGGGCGACCCCGGCGTTCGAGCGCGCGGGGGGCCGCTGCGCCACCGTGGCGCTGGACGGCATGGTCTTCCACCAGCCGGTCTCGGTCGGCGACGAAGTCTCCATCTACGCCAAGATCATCCGCGTCGGCCGCACCTCGATCCGCGTTCACGTCGAGGCCTGGAAACGCGCGCGCGGTCAGGCCGAGGCCCAGTCGGTCCGCGTGACCGAGGGCGTCTTCACCTATGTGGCCATCGATCAGGACCGCAAGCCGCGCGAAGTGCCCCCGGCCTGACGCTGATCGGAAGTCCCAGCCCGACAGTCGGTAATTCTTGACGTTCGGGGGCGGCGGCCCTACCTCCCCCGCATGGCCATTCGTCGTATCCTGACTATCGATAACGCCGCCGATCTGGCGATCCTGAAGACTGTCGCCGCGCCCGTGGAAGGCGGCGTCACCGACGCCGTGCGCGCCCTGATGGATGACATGCTGGAGACGATGTACGACGCGCCGGGCATCGGTCTGGCCGCGCCGCAGATCGGCGAGCTGACCCGCGTGGTCGTCATGGACCTGGGCGACAAGCCGGTCGAGGGCGCCGCTGACGAGCCGCAGACCGAGGAAGAGGCGCTGGAGCGCCGCAACCCGCGCTTCTTCGTCAACCCCGAGATCCTGTGGTCGTCCGAGGAGATGTTCTCCTATGAGGAGGGCTGCCTGTCGGTGCCGACCTATTACGACTCGGTCGAGCGTCCGGCGCGCATCCGCGTCCGCTACATGAACTATCAGGGCGAGACGATCGAGGAAGAGATCGAAGGCCTCTACGCCGTCTGCTTCCAGCACGAGCTGGACCATCTGAACGGCGTCCTGTTCATCGACCACCTGTCGCGCCTGCGCCGTGACCGCGCGGTCGCCAAGGTCAAGAAGCAAGCGAGGATGGCCGCCTGATGGCTCGCAAGACCCGCAACATCGATCCCAGAATCGTCAATAGAGGAGGCCGTCGCCGCCTGACCCGCAACGAGAAGGTCGGCGCGGCCAGTCTGGCGACCCTGCTGGCTGTCGCCGCCGTCGGCGTGGTGGCGGGTCTGGTCATCGACCGCCTGCTCGATTTCGACGACGCCCTGGACGCCGGCGGCGAGTGGGACGAGGGCGGCGGCGTCTATACCCGCTGGATGTAATCGACCTCACGGTCTAAAGGCCTGCCCATGCGCCTAGCCTTCATGGGAACCCCCGACTTCGCCGTGCCGTCCCTGGCCGAGCTGATCGCCTCGGGGCACGAGATCGTCGCCGTCTATTCGCAACCGCCGCGCCCCAAGGGCCGGGGCCAGAAGCTGACGCCGTCGCCCGTTCACGCCTTCGCCGAAGCCATGGGTCTGCCGGTGTTCACGCCCGAGAGCATGAAGGCGGCCGAAGCCATCGACGTCTTCAAGAGCCTGGACCTCGATGCGGCCTGCGTCGTCGCCTACGGCCAGATTCTGAAGCCTGAAGTGCTGGAGGCGCCGCGTCTGGGCTGCTTCAACCTGCACGGGTCGCTGCTGCCGCGCTGGCGCGGGGCCGCCCCGATCCAGCGCGCCATCATGGCCGGAGACCGTCAGACCGGCGCCCAGATCATGCGGATGAGCGAGGGCTTGGACGAAGGGGCCATCATCCTGTCCGAACTGATGGACATCCACGCCGACGACACCGCCGCCTCTCTGGGCGACCGTATGGCCCATGTCGGCGCCGCCCTGTGGCCGCGCGCCCTGGCCGCCATCGAACGCGGCGGTTTCACCGAGACGCAGCAGACGGGCGAGCCGACCTACGCCAAGAAGATCACCTCGGCCGAAGCCCGCATCGACTGGAGCCGCCCGGCCGCCGAGGTGGATGCCCACATCCGCGGCCTATCGCCCTTCCCCGGCGCCTGGTTCGAGGTCGAGGCCGACGGCGAGCCGGTCCGCGTCAAGGCGCTGATGTCGGTTCTGGCTGAAGGCGAAGGCTCGGCAGGTCAGGTGCTGGACGACGGCCTGACCATCGCCTGCGGCGACGGCGCAGTGCGCCTGACCCGCGTGCAGCGCCCCGGCAAGGCGGCGCAATCGGCCGAGGAAATGCTGCGCGGCTTTCCGGTTCCGGCAGGTGTGGTTCTGGACGGGCCGCATCGGGTCGAGAAGGCGGAGCCTTCTGATCGCGGCCCCCAGGGATAATGCCCCGTTACCGCTTCACCATCGAATACGACGGCTCGGCCTACAACGGCTTTCAGGCCCAGGTCGGCCAGCCGACCGTGCAGGGCGCCATCGAGACGGCGATCGCCGCCTTCAGCGGCCAGAGCGTGCGCATCGCCGCCGCGGGGCGAACCGACACGGGCGTCCACGCCACAGGCCAGACCTGTCATGTCGATCTCGAGCGCGACTGGCCGGCGCAGACGGTGATGAACGCCCTGAACGCCCATCTGGTGAAGGAGGCCGTGGCGGTGCTGGACTGCACGCCGGTCAGCGACGACTGGCACGCCCGCTTCACCGCCAACGGGCGCAAATACCTGTATCGCATCCTGAACCGGCCCGGCCGTCCGGCGCTAGACCAGGGCCGTGTCTGGCACGTCAGGAAGCCGCTGGACGCCGAGGCCATGCACGCCGCCGCGCAACACCTGATCGGCCATCACGACTTCACCACCTTCCGCGACGCCGCCTGTCAGGCGGCCAGCCCGCTCAAGACGCTGGACGTCGCCCGCGTCTCCCGCGTCGGCGAAGAGGTGCATCTGGTGTTCGAGGCGCGCAGCTTCCTGCACCGTCAGGTGCGGTCCATGACGGGCAGCATCGTCGAAGTGGGCCTCAATCGCTGGAGCCCGGCCGATCTGGCCGATGCCTTGGCGGCCAGGGACCGCGCGCGATGCGGCCCGGTGGCGCCGTCAGACGGTCTCTATCTGACGGGCGTCACCTATGAGGCCGAGGCCTGACCCCAGGCTTCAGCGCTTGAACAGGCCGCCCAGGGCGCCGCCGAGGCCGCCTGGCAGGTTGTTCAACAGACCGCCGAGCATGTCGTCCGCGCCCTCCGCCGAGCCGTTCGGCGTCAGGCGGTCAATGGCTTCCGGCAACAGCCCGGCCAGGGTCTCGCTGGCCTGTTCCGGCGAAACGCCCAGCTTCCGGGCGAAGTCGGCGATCGGGCCGGAGCCGATGACGGCGGCGATCTGCTCGGGGCTGATCGCGGCGTTGCCGCCCTTGCCGATCCACGAAGCGGCTACGTCGCCCAGACCGTTCTGGCCGAACTTTTCAGCCAAGCCCGCCACGCCGCCCTGCCCCTTCAGCAGGTCGGCCAGGCCGCCGGCGGCGTCATCGCCGAGGCCGCCCAGAACATTATCCAGAAGTCCCATCTCAATTCCTCGGATTTGCGCCGCCAGAATGACAGACTTCCTCTGCGGATTTGTGGCCGGAAGGTAAAAGACGGCGCCGCGATCACGGCGACGCCGTCGACGTCAGCTCTTGGCGCGTTCCGAACCCGAGGTGACGGCTTGGCCGGCGGCGGACAGATCGCGGCCGATGCCCGAAACGGTGTTGCAGGCTGCGGTGGCCAGGGCGGCGGCGATGACGCCGAAAACAATGAGCTTGCGCATGATGAAATCCCCGTGGTCGATTTGGCGCTTCAACGTGAAGCTTGGCCATAAGGTTGCATGGCCAATTCATCCTCCAATCTGCTAACGGCGAAACCATGACGCAAGCTTCCGGAACCGCCGCCCGCCGTTTGGTCGAAACCCTGGTGATGAACGGGGTCGACAAGGTCTTCTGCGTGCCGGGCGAGAGCTATCTGGCCGTTCTCGACGCCTTGGCCGATGTCCGCGACCAGATCCAGGTCGTCGTCTGCCGCCACGAGGCCGGCGCCGCCAACATGGCCGAGGCCTACGGCAAGCTGACGGGCCGCCCCGGCGTCTGCATGGTCACGCGCGGGCCGGGCGCGACCCACGCCAGCATCGGCGTGCATACGGCGCATCAGGATTCGACGCCGATGATCCTGTTCGTCGGCCAGATCGCCCTGACCGACCGCGGCCGCGGCGCCTTCCAGGAGGTCGACTACCGCGAAGTGTTCGGCGGCCTGGCCAAATGGGCGACCGAGATCGAGAGCCCCGAACGCACGGTGGAAGTGGTCGAGCGCGCCTTCGCCACGGCCCAGCAGGGTCGCATGGGCCCGGTCGTCGTCGCCCTGCCCGAGAACATCCTGCACGAAGACGGCGGCCCCGCGCCGATCCGCCCGGTCGCGCCCGCCAAGGCGGCCCTCGACCCAACCTTTGTCGAACAGGTGCGCGAGCGCCTGTCGCGCGCCGAAAGCCCGATGCTGATCCTCGGCGGCTCGGGCTGGACCGATGAAGCGACCGACGCGATCTCCGGCTGGGCCGAGCGTCTGGGCCTGCCGATCGCCCTGTCCTTCCGCCGCAAGGATCTGATCCGCAACGACCATCCCGGCTATGCGGGCGACCTCGGTCTCGGGCCGAACCCCAGGCTGGTCGCGCGGGTCAAGAACGCCGACCTGCTGCTGGCAGTCGGCGCACGGCTGGGCGAGAACCCGACCCAGGGCTACACCCTGCTGGACCGGACGAAGACGGCGCAGACCCTGATCCACATCCATCCGGGGCCGGAAGAGCTGGGCCGCGTCTGGGCGCCCGCCCTGTCGGCGGCGGCGGACAATTCGCTGGCGGCCCTGGCCCTGTCGACCATCGATCCGGGGCGCGTCTGGACCGAACAGGGCGCGACGGCCCATGCCGACTTCCTCGCCTTCTCCTCGCCCATCGAGGTCGAGAGCGCGGTCAATATGAGCGAGGTCATCGCCCATCTGGCGCAGGCCCTGCCGGAAGACGCCATCCTGACCAACGGCGCGGGCAATTTCGCCGCCTGGCTGCACCGCTTTCACCGCCATCAGGCCCGTCGCACCCAGCTGGCCCCGACCTCGGGCGCCATGGGCTACGGCTATCCGGCCGCGCTCGGCGCCAAGGCGACCCAGCCCTCGCGCGAGGTCGTCTGCATCGCCGGCGACGGCGACTTCATGATGAGCGCCAATGAAATGGCCACCGCCGCCCAGTACGGCCTCGGCGTCATTGTCGTGGTCGTGGACAACGGAACCTTCGGCACCATCCGCATGCACCAGGAACGGGAATACCCGACCCGCGTCATCGCCACCGACCTGAAGAACCCCGATTTCGTGAAGTACGCCGAGGCCTTCGGCGCCTTCGCCGTGCGCTGCGAGACGACCGGCGACTTCCCAGCGGCCCTGACAGCGGCGCGCGAGGCGGCGGCGAGCGGCCGCCCCGCCCTGATCCACCTGATCACCGACGCCGAACAGATCGCGCCGGGCCGCACGATCACGGATTTACGCGGGCAGTAGTCCTTACCCCCTCCCAACAGGAGAGGGGCGGCTTCCGCGCTTGCGTCCCGCCACGCTTCGCGAAAGAGTGCGCCCCTTATTGTACCGAGGGGGTCTTTCTCATGCGTCGTCTTCTGATTTCATCCGCCGCCGTGCTGGCGCTCTGCGCCGCTGCGCCCGCTGCTATGGCCGAGGGAGCCGCGTCCGCCGCCGCGACCATCCAGGCCCAGAGCGAGGACGCACGGCTCAACGCCTTCTTCGAACAGGCCTTCGAGGCGCGCGTGGCCCTCAGCCCCCAGCGTATGACCTCGCTGGGCCGCAAGACCGACTATGACAAGCTGGACGACGTCTCCGACGCCGCCGCCGAACGCTCGCTGGCCCTGCAGGAAGCCCAGCTGGCCCAGATGAAGGCCCAGTTCGACCCGACCAAGCTGAGCGAGCAGAGCCGCCTGTCCTCGCGCCTGTTCGAACACGGGGTGCAACAGGCGCGCCTGTCGAACCAGTGGCGCGACTGGGGCTTCCAGTTCGCCGCCAACGGCAACCCGACGACCAGCCTGCCGGTCTTCCTGATCAACAATCACCGCATCGGCAGCGTCTCGGACGCCGAGGCCTATGTCGCCCGCCTGAACGCCGCCGAGCGCTATATGGGCCAGGTGGCCGACACCCTGACGGCGCGCGCCGGCAAGGGCGTGGTCTCGCCGCGCTTCGTCTTCGAGCCCTCGATCGACAACACCCGCGCGGTGATCGCCGGGGCGCCGTTCGACGGCGGCGCCGACAACCCGGTCTGGGCCGACTTCCAGAAGAAGATCGCCGCCCTCGACGCCGATCAGGCGACCAAGGACCGCCTGCTGGCCTCGGCGCGCGAAGCCCTGACCGGCCCCTATAAGCGCGGCTTCGACACGGTTCTGGCGGCGCTCGGCCAGGTGCAGACCCAGGCCGACAGCGACGCGGGCGTGTGGCGCCTGCCGCAGGGCGAGGCCTATTACAACGCCCGCCTGCAGCTCTCGACCACCACCGACCTGACCGCCGACCAGATCCACCAGATCGGCCTGGACGAGGTCGCCCGCATCCAGCGCGACATGGAGACGATCAAGACCCAGGTCGGCTTCACCGGCACGCTGCAGGAGTTCTTCGCCTTCCTGAAGACGGACCCGCAGTTCCAGTATCCGAATACGCCGGAGGGCAAGGAAGCCTATCTGACCGACGCCCGCGCCTTCGTGGCCCAGGTCATGGCCGTGGCGCCGCAGTGGTTCTCCAACCTGCCCAAGGCCCCGCTTGAGGTCCGCGCCGTCGAGCCGTTCCGTGAGGCGACGGCCTCCATCGCCTTCTACAACTCGCCCGCGCCGGACGGCTCGCGCCCCGGCATCTACTACGTCAACCTGTCGGACATGACCCAGGTGCTGAAGCCCCAGATCGAGGGCATCAGCTATCACGAGGGCGCGCCGGGCCACCACTTCCAGATCGCCTATGCGCAGGAGATGGAGCACCTGCCCAGCTTCCGCCGCTTCGGCGGCTACGGCGCCTATTCCGAAGGCTGGGGCCTGTATGCCGAGCGCCTGGGCAAGGAGATGGGCTTCTATCAGGACCCCTATTCCGACTTCGGCCGTCTCTCGACCGAGCTGTGGCGCGCGGTGCGCCTGGTGACCGACACCGGCCTGCACGCCAAGCGCTGGAGCCGCGAGCAGGCGATGGACTACTTCCGTCACAACTCCCTGCTGTCCGAGCGCGACATCCAGAAGGAGGTCGAGCGCTACATCACCAATCCCGGCCAGGCGACCAGCTACAAGATCGGCGAGCTGAAGATCGAGGAACTGCGCGCCAAGGCCGAGGCGGCGCTGGGCGACAAGTTCGACATCAAGGACTTCCACACCGTGGTCCTGGGGTCGGGCGCCGTGCCGCTGGACGTGCTGGGCGACCTGGTCGACGCCTGGATCGCCAAGGGCGGCGGCCACCCGACCGCCTGAGGCTCGCGTTTGCGGCGGTAGAGCGGTAAAGGGCCGCCATGCCCTTTACCGCCACCGTCCTGACCATGTTCCCCGAGGCCTTTCCCGGACCGCTGGGGGTGTCGCTGATCGGCACCGCCTGGCGCGAGAAGGGACTGTGGGATCTACAGACGCTGGACATTCGCGCGTTTTCCGAAGATAAGCGCGGCTTCCTGGACGACACCCCTGCGGGTGGCGGTCCCGGTCAGGTGCTTAAAGCGGACGTGGTGGCCAGGGCTCTCGACAGCCTGGAAGGCCCGCCCCGGCCGCTTTTGTACATGAGCGCACGCGGCAGGCCCCTGACGCAGGCGCGAGTGACGGAATGGGCCAAGGCCGACGGCATCGTCGTGCTGTGCGGCCGTTTCGAGGGGGTGGACCAGCGGGTGCTCGACGCCCGGGGGTTCGAGGAGGTCTCCGTCGGGGACGCGGTGCTCGCCGGCGGCGAGGCGGCGGCCATGGTGGCGATCGAGGCGTGCGTCCGGTTGGTTCCGGGGGTTCTGGGTGCGGCGGAAAGCCTGTCCACCGAGAGCTTCGAGGACGACCTGCTTGAGCATCCGCAGTACACTAGGCCGCGGACGTTCGAGGGCCACGACATCCCGGAAGTCCTGTTGTCAGGCGATCACAAAAAGATCGCCAGGTGGCGTCAGGAACAAAGGGAAAGAACGACGCGGGAGCGGCGCCCGGATCTCTGGGAGCGGCATCTCGCCAACTTACAGGTAAAGAGCAAACAAGCTCCGGAGAAATGACATGAACATCGTCCAGCAACTCGCTGCCGAAGAAAAAGCCCGCCTGCTCGAAGGCAAGACCATCCCCGACTTCCAGCCCGGCGACACCCTGCGTGTCCACGTGCGCATCAAGGAAGGCGAGCGCGAACGCATCCAGGCGTTCGAAGGCGTCTGCATCGCCCGTGACGGCGGCGGCGTGAACGAGACCTTCACGGTCCGCAAGATTTCGTTCGGTGAAGGCGTGGAGCGTCGCTTCCCGATCCTGTCGCCGAACGTCGACTCCATCGAAGTGAAGCGTCGCGGCGTCGTCCGTCGCGCCAAGCTGTATTACCTGCGCGACCGTCGCGGCAAGTCGGCCCGGATCGCCGAGCGCCAGACGGCCCGCAAGGTCGCCGTCCCGGCCACCGGCACGACCGAGAAGGCCGGCGACGAGGCCTGATTTCAGGCTTCGGCCTCGCGCTGAAGATCAAAAGCCCCGGTGGAAACGCCGGGGCTTTTTATTGTTCGCGAACGCCCCTCGCCCGTCGGGAGGAAGACGCGACTATTTCGGATACAGCGGATCATCCGCCTCGCGCCGGGCGTCGAGACCGCGCTTCAGCGCGCTCGTCTGATCGCGTCCCGCCCGAACCTCCCCGTAAGCGCGGCGAATGCTCTCCTTTGCCGTGGCCGACAGGGCGTCGTCCGCCAGCGCCCGCTCGAACCGCGCCTTCAACTGCTCCTCTCCGTTTTCGATCGTGTCGATCATGGAGACCTCGCTTCGCAGCAAGGCGTGGCTGACGTCCCTGAAGGCGCGCTGCGCCTTGGCCAGGATGGAGCGATCTTCCTCCGGCGACCCGCCGCGTTCGCGCACCGCAGCCTTGAACGCTTCGGCCAGACGACGCCGTTCGCCCGCCCGCGCCTCGAACCAGGTGCGATAGGCGTCGTCGGCCGTCTCCAGAGCGGCTTGGTGATAGCCGTCGGCGCTGTCGACCAGCCCCTCGACCAAACCGTTGAGGATCTTGATGTCGTGGCTGTTGCCGGCCATCGGAAACCTCCGTTGCTCTCCCAGAGGAAAACCCCTGCCAGCGGCGAAGGTTGCGCCTTGCGCCCCGCCCTAAAGCTTGGTGCGCAGGGACCAGAGCTCGGGGAAGCAGCGGCGCTTCAGCGTCTCGACCAGATAGCCCACGCCGTCGGTGCCGCCCGTGCCCTGACGCCGGCCGATAATGCGCTCGACCGTGACCACATGCTTGTGCCGCCATGTCAGCAGGGCGTCGTCCAGATCAACCAGCTTCTCGGCCAGCTGATACAGGGGCCACCAGCGCTCGGTGTCGCGATAGACCTCCAGCCAGGCGGCCTCGACGCCTTCATTCGCCTCATAGGACTGGCTGACGTCGCGGTTCAGCACCGCGTCAGGCACCGGCAGGCCCGCCTTGGCCAGTTGGCGCAGGGCGTCGTCATAGAGGCTGGGCGATTCCAGCGCCGCCTGCAGCGCCGCGTGGGCGGCCGGACGCTCGGCGTGGAAGCGCAGGAAGCGCGAGTCCTTCAGGCCCAGCATGGTCTCGAGGCGTCGGAACTGGTCGCTCTGGAAGCCCGAACTGGCGCCCAGATCGCCGCGGAACTTCAGGTAGTCGGCGGGCGTCATGGTGGCCAGGATGTCCCAGCTCTGGGTCATCACCGCCTGGATGCGGCTGACCCGCGCCAAGCTCTTGTAAGCGGGCACCAGATCGCCGGCCCGCACCAGCGTCTGCGCCAGCGCCACCTCATGCAGGATCTGCTTGAGCCACAGTTCCTTGGTCTGGTGGATGATGACGAACAGCATCTCGTCATGCTGGTCGGAGCGCGGCTTCTGGGCGGACAGGATGTCGTCGAGGGCCAGATAGCCGGCATAGGTCACGCCCTGCGGCTCATGCTTGGCCGTCTCGATCGCGTGTCCGCGAATGTCGTTTGCGTCGGTCATACGCCAGCTATCGCCCGATCAGCCGGGCGGGGCCAGACCCTTTTTGACTTGAGAAACTAGTTGGCGGCGCGGTCGTCAGCGACGGCGTTGGCGGCCATCTGGCGACCGTTGGCGAAGGCGTCACGGGCGTTGTTGTAGATGAAGCCGTAGGTCGGATAGACGGTGGTGCCCAGATCGTTGATCGGGTTGTACCAGACCTTCACCCGGCTCCAGTCGCCCGAGGATGAGACGTCGACGACGGTGACGTTCTCCTCGACCTTGCCGCGGCTGCCGCCCCAGTTGGCGTGGGTGACGCGGATCACGCGGTCGGTCAGGACATCGGAGACGACGGCGACGTGGCCGGCGCTCATTCGGCCGTGCGGCTGGAACACCAGCACCGAGCCGGTCTCAGGCGCGTCGCCGGTGCGGAACTTGCTGACGGCCTGACGCCACCAGGTCCAGGCGTCGCCGAAGATCTGAATGCCCGAGAACATGCGCGCGAAGGTCACGCACTGCCAGTAGGGGTCGCCGGCCTGGGCCGGGGTGGTGCTGAAGGCGAAAAATCCCAGGGTCGCCGCAAGGGCGGCGGCTGTGAGCCGTTTCATCATCTGGCGTGCTCCCGACTGAACGCGGACAAGCCTTAGACGATAGGGTCAGAATGTTGAAGAACTGTTTCCGACTGTTTCCCCGACTGATCCACAGATGATCGCCGCTTGGTCGCCCAGCCGCGCAGGAACGTACGGGCCGGACGCTCGATCAGTTGATGAACAATCGCGGCGGCGACAATCAAGCCTGCAATGATCGCCAGCCACAGTACGAGCGGAAGCTGCTTGTCCTCCGCCCCCGTCAGGCGCGCCGCGACATTGACCGCCAGAATCTGCCACGGGGCGCACAGCATATAGACCGCATAACTGATCTCGCCGAGATAGACTGCAGGGGCGGAACCCAGGACGCCCGCCCTGTCCGCCGGAATGCTGGCCAGGGCCAGGATCAGCAGGCCGCCAGCCAGGACGGTGATCCCGTCCCAGCTCATCAGGGCGGCGCTGAGCGCCATCACGACCGCCGCCGCCAGGGCCAGCAGGCCCGCGCGCGGCAGGGGCGCACGCCGGTAAACCAGGTAGAGGGCGCAGCCGTAGGCGAAGCAGGGCACGATCCGCAGCGCCCCCCACTTGAACGTCGCCTCCGTCAGGCGATAGCCCGCGACGCGTTCGAAGCCGACGTAGAGGGCGACCAGCAGCAAGGCCGCCGCGCCCGTCGCTAGCCAGGGTCGGTTCCGCAGCTTCCACGCTGCGGCGGCGAAGAGCGGGAAGGTCAGATAGGCGAACCACTCGGCCGAGATCGACCAGGACGGGTGGTTCCAACCCGCCTCGCCCGCGAAACCCCAGGCGTGAACCATCAGCAGATTGGGCAACAGCGTCTTCCAGCTGAGGATGCCGGAATCGATCGCCATCCCCGCCGCCGTCGCCGCCAGTCCCAGGGCCATGACGCCGAACAGGGTGAACAGGTGCAGCGGATAGACCCGCGCGATGCGCGCCCAGAGGAAGCCCTTATAGCCGAAGCGCTTCTCGCCGAACGCCTGGAGATAGACGTGACTGAGGATGAAGCCCGACAGGACGAAGAAGAGTTCGACCCCCAGATAGCCCTTAGCCGCCAGGGCGGGCATGCCGCCGACCGCCAGGTTGGGCCACATCAGATAGACCACGACCCACAGGGCCGCGAGGAACCTGAGCGAGGTCAGGGGACGAATGTCGATCGGCGTCGCTACGGGCGTCATGGGACCATCCTGGCCGGTGAACCGACCGGGGACAGCCCGGTCGCGCAACAGCGCTCAATGCAAGCCGGGCGCCAGCTTCGCCTTACTCTACGCGACCGCTCTCCCCGGCCCTCTCGATCGCCGCCGTGGCCGCGGCGCAGCCGGTCAGGGTCTCGTCGCCGATCTCGACCTTGGCGGTCAGGGGATAGGTGCGGTCGCTCATGCCGTCCGAGCAGTCCGTCGCCGTCAGGGTGACGGCCAGATCCGCGCCCGCCTCGGTCTTGGTCGTCCAGGTCGCGACGGTGCCCTGCAGAGCCGGGCCGGGGTTGGCGGCCTTCTGCTCGGGCCGGTCGACGCCGGAATAGGTCAGGCCCTGCGGCGTGATCTCCACGGCCCAGAAGGGCTCGGTTCCCAGCACCCGTAGCGGCTGATCCAGATCGACGCCGGCCAGGGCGCGCGGCTCGGCCTTGGCGGGCTCCGCCGCCTTTTCAGCAGGCGGCGAGCAGGCGGCCAGGGCCAGAGAAACGGCGAGAGAAACGGCGGCGGCGGAGAAGAGGGCGACGCGCATGGCGGTCCTTTCAGAAGGTTTCCGGCCAAAGTCCGGTTTTGCCTTCACCCCGTCAAGACAGGCGCCAAAGCGGCGCGCCTGGGTTAGTGTGTCCTCATGCCGATTCGCCCCGCCCCCGACGCTGACCTGACGGCCTGCGAGTTCTTCGCGGGCGGCGGCCTGGCGGGTCTGGGACTGAGCCTGGACGGTGCAGGCTTCCACACCGTTCTGGCCAATGACATCGACGCGGCCAAGGCCCGCGCCTTCCGCGCCAACCATCCCGATACGCCTCTGATCCACGACGACGTCTGGACCGTGACGCCGGATCAGATTCCCGGCGCGCCCGACCTGTGCTGGGCCTCATCGCCGTGCCAGGACGTGAGCCTGGCGGGCGCGCGAGGCGGTCTGAAGGCGCAACGCTCGGGCGCCTTCTGGGGCTTCTGGAAGCTGATGCAGGGGCTGGACGCCGAAGGCCGCGCCCCGCCCGTCATCGTGCTGGAGAACGTCGTCGGCCTGCTGACCTCGGGCGAGGGGCAGGATTTCGCCGCCGTGTGCGGGGCCATGGCTGAGGCCGGCTATACGGTCGGCGCCCTGGAGATCGACGCCGGACTGTGGCTGCCGCAGTCGCGCCCGCGCCTGTTCATCGTCGCCATGCGCGGCGTCGAGGGGCCGCGCCTGCCCGCCCCGACCCAGCCCTTCCACTCCTCGCGCCTGATCGCCGCCTGGGAGCGCCTGCCGGAGCCGGTTAAGACGAACTGGGCCTGGTGGCGGCTGGCCGTTCCGCCGCGCCGCAACCTCGACCTGGCGACCGTGCTGGAAAGCGACGCGCCCTGCTTCGCCCCAGCGGAGACACAAGCCTTGCTGGCCATGCTGTCGCCGCTGCACCGCGCCCGATTGGAGGCGATCCAGGCCTCAGGCGAGCGGCGCGTCGGCGCGGCTTTCCGCCGGGTGCGGGTCAAGAACGGCCAGAAGCTGCAACGGCTGGAGATACGCTTCGACGGACTGGCGGGCTGCCTGCGCACGCCGTCCGGCGGGTCGTCGCGCCAGTATGTCGTGATCGTCGAGGGCGGACGCATCGCCATGCGCCGCCTGACCGGACGCGAGGCCGCGCGGCTGATGGGGGTGAGCGACGCCTATCGCCTGCCCGCCAGCGAAAGCGCGTCGCTGAAGCTGATGGGCGACGCTGTGGCCGTGCCTGTGGTCGAGGCCCTGACGCGCGGCCTGTTCCTTCCCGCCCTGACCGGACGCCAGGCCGAAGCCGCCGCCTGAAACCTCAATAGTAGAGCTCGTCGTCCTTGCGGTCCTCGGCGCTTTCGATGCCGGGATCGAGGTGGTTGTCCACCCGATCGTCCCAGCCCTCGCGATCGGACCGGAAGGCCAGGGCCATCAGCCCCCAAGCCAGGCCGACCGTGCCGAGCACGCCCAGCCCCATGGCGATCCAGCCATGCAGGCTCATCTCGCCTCCGCCGATGAGACGCCAATAGGCCGCCAGCCCCAGGGTGCTGACGGCCGATATGGCGACGGCGAGAACCAGCGACCGCAGAAGCCGGACCAGTCGCCCGCCTCTGGAGGTCTTCGTCATGGCTCAGCTCAGCGCTGGACCCACTGGCCCTGGGCGTTCTTGTACCACTGGCCCGAGCTGATGCGCGGCAGCAGCTGGGTCTCGAACATCCGGGCGCCCGCCACCTCGGCCGAGGTGCCGGCGTCGGAGGCGCTGCGGGCGTAGGCCTGGCGGCGACCGGCGTTGGTCGCGCTGATGGCGGCCTGGGTAGGGCCGTCGACCGAGGTGCGCACGCCGACGTAACCGTCGGCCTGCTCGCCGGCCGCGCCGGCGGCCTTGGCCTGATCGACCAGGGCCTTCTGCGAGGCGGTCTGCGCCACGGCGGCGCCGGCGGCGACGCCCAGAGCAGCGACAGCGGCCACGGCGACGAAGAGTTTGCGGTAAGTCATGTCTAAAGCCCCCTTTCGTATCAGAACAGGTTGGGGTTTTCGCGGAGCAGGTTCTGCAGTTCCTGGTCCAGCTTGATGCGGATGTCGGCGTCGAGCTTGGCATAGATCTGCAGCGGCTCGCTGAACTTGATGTTCACCGTAGGCGCGCATGCGGCCAGGCTGACGGCGCCGAGGCCGAGCATGGCGACGATCTGACGCTTGCTGATCATGAGGCCGATCTCCGAAGGCGGCGTTGGAAGTCACCGCCACTAAACGCTGCGGCGTGTGAATGGGTTCTGAACAAAGCGCAGCCGTGACTCAAGGCGCTTCATCCGTCGTCAGCACGGGCGTCTCCCCCCGACGCGCATATTCCAGCAGGTCGGAAATGATCTGGTTGGCGTTCCAGGTCGTGTCCAGCGTCAGGTCGATCGGCGTGTCCGACGGCAGGTTCAGCTTCTTATTGAGGAAGTCGCGCCGGATCAGCTCCATGAAGGTCAGGCGAAGCTGCTCGCGTTCAGGCGGATCGTGGCGGCCGTTGATGCGGAACCGGACGCCCAGGCGCCCCTCATCCAGGCTGTTGACCTCGGCGGTCAGGTCGCTGATCGCTAGGTCCTGCATGGCCTGATAGGCCAGGTCCTGCATGGTGTTGGGCGGAACCCCGGCCTCGCCCCCGCCGCCTGCGGCCAGATCGTCGAACACCTCGGGCTGGATCGACAGACGGCCGGGCCGCACCCCGTTCAGCACCCCGCCGACGATGCGCCAGCCGTCCTTGGGGTCATAGGTGAAGGGCAGTCGCCCCGACACCACGGCGTCGAACTCGGCCTTGTCCTGAAGATTGGCGCTCTTCAGCAGTTCGTTCAGTTGCACGCCCTCGACCACGACCACGCCGCCCCAGCCCTCGCCCGGCGTCAGCGGCAGCGACAGGGGCTCGACGCTGATGCGCCCGCCCGCCGCCTGGATCTGACCGCCGCCGATGGTCAGGGCCTTTTCGTCCAGACCGAAGGAGAGCTGAAGATCGGTCAGCGGCGTCACCGTCTGCACCCGGTCGGCCGTCAGCGTCTGGTTCGGCGCGGTGATCAGCGGCGTCAGGCTGGTGAACTCCACCCGCCCCTTCAGCCCCTGGACCTTGCCCGCCGGACTGGTGAAATCCAGATCGGGCACAGTCAGGACGCCTGAACTGGTCGCGCTCTCGGCCGTCCAGTCGAAACGCCCCTCGAACCCGGCCGAGCCCTCGACCGGCGACTTCACATAGTCGGCGACGAGCGGGCTGAGGTCGTCGGGCTGCAGCCCATGCTCGGTGAAGGTCAGATTGGGCGCCGAGATCACCGCCCCGCCCGCCTCGGCCCTCACGTCGTGACGCACGTCGACCCGCCCGACGGCGTGGTCCAGGCGGCTGAGGTCAAAGGCGGCCGTCCAGACGTCATCCGCCAGTTGCGCCTCGCCCTTAGCCTGAAGCGGCAGGAAGCGGACCGGATCGGCCCTATCCGCGACCTGGGCCTTGGCGACCCCGACGCGCATCGACACCCCTTTTGGCCCGCCGTCGACCGTCAGTTCGCCCTCCGCGTCGGAGAGGCCCGCCTCGAAGACAGGCACGGAGGCCGCCACGTCGACCAGCCGCGTCCGAGCGCGCCAGAGGCCGTTCTGAACCACGACCAGCGGGTTCGATGTCGGACACGCCCGGCCGGTCACGGCCTCAACCGAGTTCTCGCCCAGGTCCAGCTTGCGCACCGTCAAGGGAATGCAGTCGTCCGTCGTATAGGTCAGCCGTCCGCCCGTGGAGACCAGTTCACCCCGGGTGCTGAAGGCGATGTCGCGCGCAGGCCCGAAATCCAGAGCCGCCTCCCCCTTCAGCGTCGCGGCGAATCCGCCTGGCGTCATCCGCCACTGCACGCCGTCGAAGCGCGCTTCCGGCAAGCCGCCGCCGCGTCTGGACGCCACGCTGAAGGCGCCCTGCGCTGCGCCGCCCGCCCTCATGGACAGCGCCGGCGCCCTCGCCGAGGACAACTGCAGCTCGCCGCCGTTGGCCGGGCGGGCGGTCAGCGGCCGCAGCAGGACAAGCTCCACCCCGGCGTTGTCGCTGACCAGCCGCACCTGGGGCGCATCCAGTGCGAAGGCCCCCAGCGCCCGCTTCAACTCGGCGAGTTCGGGAATGTCGTCGGCCTGAGGCGCGCCGAGCACTGGCGCCGAAACACGATCCGCCGCCAGGGCTCCGGCGGCGCTGATCCGCGTGATGGAATCCCGCACCAGATCGACGTCCAGACGCCCGCCCGCGCCATCCAGCGTCACATCGCCCGTCGTTAGGCGCCGAACGGTCAGGGTCGCCGGCCCCTGGACCTCGAAGGCTTCTCCCTTGCCGCCGGCCTCCAGGGCGGTCGAGACGAGGACCGCCTGGGTCAAACGGGTCTCGCCGAACCGGCCCGACGCCGCCGTCAGCCGCAGGGGCGAAGCCGCCCGCCACTTCATCTCCTCGGCTTCCGTCCCGCCTGAGGTCGACAGGACGAAGCGGCCGAGATCCAGCGCCGCCTGACGAATTTCCATTCCCTCGCCCTGGAGGCGGTCCGCCGTCGCCGTCCCCTTCGCCTCGCCCTTGAGGCTGTAGGCGTTGAGCCAGCCCTCGACCGCCCCGGCGAACTCAATCGTCGCGACCGCCTGGCGCGCCGTCGTCCCGGCGCCGGCCAGTTCATCCGCCGTGAGTCGCGCGTTGAGGCCGACCCGACCGTCGCCGCGCCGGGTCTTCATGTCCGGGTAGGGCAGGTCGCCGCTGAGACTCAGCGCCGCCCCCTGGCCGCCGACGCCCGCCACGGCGAAGCGCTCGGCCTGGGCGTCCAGCTTCACCGTCGTACGGTCGCCCGCGGTCGTCACATCGATCACGCCGGCCAGGCCGCGCGCCTCGGTCTCGCCGCTCTTGAGCGAGGCGGCCGGCATCCGTCCCGACAGCCGCATCAGCTTGCCGTCGTCGATCCGGGCGTCCGCCAGCAGACGCAGCGGGCCGTATTCGGTGTCGAGCCGCGCCTGGCCGCCTTCAACGATGACCAGGGGCGCGCGGGAATCCGGCCTGGGCGGCTTGCCGGTGAATTCCTCGACCAGGGGATCGAGACTGCCCAGCGACAGCTTCCCGTCCTTCCACGCCGCTCGAACGATCGGACGGACCAGGCGGATGCGGCTGGGCGTCACCCCCAGTCCGGCCTTCGACCACGGCAGGCCCACGGCGTAGTCGACCTCGACCCGCTCGACCTTGAAGTCGGGGTTCTCTGGATCGCCGATGGAGACCTTGCCGACAAAGCCGTTGAGCTCCAGCCGCTCGACCTCGACGTCGGCGTCGATGCCCTTGCGATCCAGCCAGCCGACCAGCAGCTCGCGCGCCGCCGCCCGCCGGTTCAGATAAAGCGTCGCCGCCAGCACCAGCAGCAACGCCAGAACGATCAGCAACGTCCTGGCCAGCCGTCGTCGCGGCCTTCCCTTTCCGGACGGCGCGCCAGGGGACTGGGCGGATCCGGCGTCGGACCCTGAAGTGGCTATGTCGTCGGTCAAGGGGAGCGGCGTTCAACTTAACAGGAAGGGGAACAACGCCACAGAATGCGCGACAACAACAGTCGTTGCAGAATGAGCACTGCGACGTGACACCTGCGCCACTACCAGCCGACCTCGACTACAAGAAGGCGAAGTTTGGCAAGAGACTCACGCAGAACGGTAAATTACTGCAGATCATCGCGGCCATGTTAACCAATCGTAACATTCCATCTTCCCAAGATGGGACGTGCGGGCTATACGGCTCGCTTCGCGTTCGCCGGGCGACCGGCAAGCGCGTCGAGATTCGACTGTTTTGGCGCGGAACGCGTCGCCGACTTGCCGGGGACCCATGGCTCAGTTCGATCCTCGCCGCCAGCCTGTCCGGCTCGCGCCGCACCTGCTGACGACCTGCGCCGCCGTGGGCATCGCCCTGTTCGCCGGTCGTGGGTATGAACAGGTCAAGGCCGAGGAAGTTCCGGCCCTGACGGCGGAGCAGATCGAATCCCTGGAGGCCCAGGCCTACGCCGCCGCCGCCGCGCCGGCCGGCATGACCACGCCCGAAGCCATCCCCGTCCAGATTCGCCGCGGCGAAACCTTTGAGCAGGCCGTGCGCCGCACCGGCATCGGCGCCGACGAGGCCAAGGCCGTGGCCGCCACCGTCGCCAGCGCCTTCGACCTCAAGGATCTGCGCGCGGGCCTGCGTTTCGAGACCGCCGTGTCCAAGCCGCGCGGCGGCCTGGGCGACGCCCGCCTGATCGGCCTGACCATGCGCACCGGTCCGGCCAGCCAACTGACCGTATCGCGCAGTTTCGACGGCGCGCTGCGCCTGCGCTCGCTGGACGAGAAGATCGCCCAGGAAACCGTCGTCGCCAACGACAAGGTGCAGCGCTCCCTGTCGGCCAGCGCCCGCGAACTGGGCGCCACCTCGGCCGTGGTGCGTCGCGCCAGCCAGCTGTTCGCCCACAAGTTCGACATGCAGCGCGACGTGCGCGCCTCGGACGAATTCACCCTGGTGTTCGATCGCATGGTCACGGAATCGGGCCGCACCGTCGAAACCGGCGAACTGCTCTACGCCGAGTTGAAGGGTCACGCCTTCTATCGCTTCCAGCCCGCCGGCTCGAAGACGGCCCAGTATTTCGACGCCACGGGCAAGAACACGCGCACCGCCATGATGCGCACGCCGCTGCAGAACTTCCGCCGCGTCAGCTCCAATTTCGGCGTTCGCACCCATCCCATCTCCGGCTATCGCAAGATGCACCAGGGGATGGACTTCGCCGCCTCCACCGGCACGCCCGTGGTGGCGCCCGCCGACGGCGTGGTGGTCGAGGCCCGGCGCTGGGGCGGCTACGGCAACTGGCTGCGCATTCGCCACGCCAACGGCCTGGAAAGCGGCTACGGCCACCTGTCGCGCTACGCCTCGGGGATGCGCGCCGGCCAGCGCGTGACCCAGGGCCAGGTCGTGGCCTATGTCGGTTCGACCGGCGCCTCGACCGGTCCGCACCTGCACTATGAGATCTGGCGCAACGGCCAGCGGATCAATCCCTCGGGTATCAAGACCCAGGAAGGCACCGTCCTGGCCGGCGCCGACCTCAACGCCTTCCGCGCCGAGAAGGCCCGCATCGATCGCATCATCGCCGCCGGCGGCCAGCGTCGCCCGGTGGTCCAGCAGGCCTCGACCGGCCTGCGTCCCGCCGAAGGCTGATCGCACTCTCTTCGATCGCTCAGCCGACCAGTTGCGGAACACCGCCCTGGTTGGGGCAGCGCACGCCGTGCACCCACACATCCGCCTCTCCCAGCCGGACGCCGAGCAGTTCCAGCAGAGGCTGAACCACGCCGTCCAGCACCGGCCCGAGCGGCGTCAGCACGCCCGCCAGCAACTGGGTGACGAGGTGCAGGGGTATCCCCAGGGCCGTCAGCCGCGTGTCCCGCAGCAGGGTGACGATCAGGCCGTTCACGAAGCCCTTGGCGCGGACGCTCTTGGGCTGGCTCGACCCGATCTCGCTTCCCGTGAAGCGCAGCTCGCTCCAATCCAGATCCGCCACCTGGATGTCCGCGACGCCCTCCACCGTGATCAGCAATACCGACACCAGCCTGGCCGGGCTGACCTTGAGCTCGGACTTGAAGTCCCGCAGGCGTTTGGGATCGATCTGGCCCAGGCGCACGCGCGCCACGCCGGGCCGCGCCTCGATCAGAACGCGCGGCGTTCCCTCGCACTCGATCGCCTTGAGCCGAGCCTCGGCGCTGGCCGCTTCGATCAGGATGGGGACCTTCACCTGCGCCAGCAGCCCCACGAGCGGAACCTTGTCCAAGGCCGTCGCCTCAAGATAGAGGCGCGTCTGCACCGTGCGGATGATCGGCTCGCCGGTGCCGGTCACCGTCAGCCAGGGCGCGCGATTGGGACGTTCGCCGATCGCCAGCATGACGTCGAGGTCCGCCAGTCCGGCGCGCGCCCCCACATCCAGGGCCAGCTGACGATCCTGATTGGCGGTCTGCAGCGTCGCCATCAGCAGGTCCATGGCCGAGACCTGGGCGTCCAGCCCTCGCCGCAAGCCGCCGCGGGCATCCGCATCCACGCCGATCAACTCCTCGAGCTTGACCACGGCGTTCACCGGCAGGCGGGTCAGCTTGCTCAGAGCGCTGTCTGCGCCCGACCCGGCGACGGCCTCCAGCGCCCTCAGCACCTGGCCCGTCTGGGCTTCATGCGCCAGCAAGGCGTCATAATCTCCCGCCGTCACCCCCAGCTCGGCCGCCAGGGCGTCCGAGAACTGCAGCAGGTTGACCTGGGCGTCGGCCAGGGCGCGATAGTCCATCACCGTCAGGGACACCTTGCTCCCCAGCAGGCCGGACAGCAGGGCGTTCGCCAATCCGCCGTCCAGCCCCGCCAGGCGCGAACCGATGGAGAAGACGGCGCTGGGCGGACCGCCGGGCAGCGCCGCCGTGGCCGATTTCGACACCGTCACGCTGTCTCGCCTCAGTATCCAGCGGCCGAAATAGAGGGGCGCCGGGGCGCTCAAGGTCACGCGGGCGGCGTTGGGTCTGGACCCGCCGTCGGCGAAACGCGCCGGCGGCTTCAACCGGGGGTCTGGCGTATAGACGCCCCGCTGGATCCGCGCTCCGGCCAGATCGATCAGATTGTCCCTGGCCGTCGCGTGAGCGGCGGCCTCGGTCCGTTCGGGCGGATCGGACAAGGTTTGAGCGGCGGCCAGCGCCGACAGGTCCGCCGCCCCCTGGACTTCGCGTCCCTTCAGAACCATGGAGCCCACATCGACCGCCAGGGCCGCCAGGACGCAGATCAGGGCGCCGAAGACGGCGGCCATGACCGCAACCCCGCCCCGGTCATCGCTGGAAAGGCGGCGACGCCGGCCCATCTCACGCCTCCTCCAAGCGGATGACCGCGGTGCGGCGAATGATGCGAGGCGGCGGCACGGTCAGCGGCGACAGGGCCATCAACGGATGTCCGCCCGCGTCATAGGCCACCTCGACCCGGAAACGCCCCGGCTCGGCGCGCACCGCCACGACCGCGTCGGCGGCCTTGAGCCCGAGGTCCTTCAACTGGGTCTCCACGACTTCGCGCGCCAGTTGTTCGCGCTCGACGGCGTCCAGCCCGGCGATCGCGGCGCGTGCGCCCTCGGACACGGCCGCCTGGACCGAATGCGCCATCCAGAACCAGCCGCCGTAGACGATCATTCCCGCCAGCAGCAGAAAGAACACCGGCCCGACGATGGCGAACTCCACCGCCGCCGCCCCTTGCCGCTTCGCCATCCCGATACGCCGTTCATCTCGCATCATCGCACCTCGTGACACGAGCACGATCAGCTCCACAACTTAAAGGAGAATGTAGGCGCGTGATGAACGCTTCGACTCCGTCCCTCGGGCCGCATCGCAAACCGTCAGCCGCATCAGGAGGCTTCTCGACCTTGCTCCCTCGTCGGGAACCATTTCCCGCCTCACTCTGAGTGATCACGACAGGAGAGAGACATGCGCGACAGACAGCAATCCAAAGGACGGGAGCGCAACGCCGCCATTCCAGGCGGGAAGCCTGACGCCGACACGCCCGGCGAAGCGGTGCGCCGGGTCGGGCGCGAGTCTCAACGTCGCGCCGGACCGGACGGTCCTGACGCGCGGGAGATCGGGGACAACTTCAAGAAGCAGGGCGGCGGCGACGACCCTCGCCCCAAACCGAGCAAAGGATAGGTGCTCGCCGCGTCCAGGGCGCAGGACGGAAGCGTTTAACGACCGCAGCGCCGGTGTCACCGGCTACCGTTTCTCGCCATACGGATAGAATTTCTAAGTTATGAAAGCCAGCTTGGCATGCCTTATTGCGCGCCCAATTGTGACACTTATTGCGGTGCAGCATCCTCATGATCAGGCCCTCCCTGACCGTTCTCGCCTTTCTTTCGGCCGCAGGCGCGTGCGGCGCCGCACAAGCCCGAAGCGATGAAAATCTAACGGACCAGGCCCAGGTTGCGGCGGCTCATTCGGTCGCGGACGTCGTGGTGACCGGGTCCAACATCCGCCGCGCCAACACCGAAGGCTTCAACCCGGTCCAGGTGATCGGGCGCGAGGAGCTGGAAAGCTCGGGCAAGTCGACGACGGCGGACCTGCTGCGCTCGATCTCGGCCAATACCGGAAACGGCTCGAACGAGACGCAGAACAGCGGCTGGTCGTCAGGCGCGGCGGGCATCGGCCTGCGCGGTCTGTCGCAGAAGAACACCCTGGTGCTGCTGAACGGGCGCCGCGTGGCCAACTACGGCTTCCCCGGCGGCGGCCTGTCGGACACCTTCGTCAATCTGAACGCCCTGCCGATGGTGGCGACCCAGCGGCTGGAGGTGCTGAAGGACGGCGCCTCGGCCGTCTATGGCTCGGACGCGGTGGCGGGCGTCACCAACATCATCACCCGCCAGAATTTCCAGGGTCTGGAGTTCGGCGCCAGCTACGGCCTCGCCGATCAGGGCGGGCTGGAGACCTCCACCGCCAAACTGGTCGCCGGGCATGGCGACCTGGAGACGGACGGCTACAACATCCTGCTGTCGCTGGAAGCCTACACCCGCAATCGGCTGGATCAGGACCAGCGCGACCTGACCAAGTCGGGCATCTATGACGACCTGCCCGGCGGCCGCTGGAACGGCTGGTCGGCCAAGGGCGCGCGCTTCCTGGTCGACGGCCGGTCCGTGCCCTTCCTCAACGCCCAGGGCCAGTGCCCCGAGGGCATGGTGCTGACCGCCAGCGCCCCGATCGACGGCCTGTCCGGCGACACCTGCGCCATCAACCTGGCGCCGCACACGACGCTGATCCCTTCGACCGACCGCTATCAGGCCTATCTGTTCGGAACCAAGCGCCTGACGCCGCAGATCGAGGCCTTTGGCGAGGTGCTCTATTCCTATGTCGAGGGGGCGTCCCTGTTCGGCTCCAGCCCCTTCTTCACGCTGGAAGGGGGGCGGTTCGCACTGAACGCCGAGACCGGGCTGGCCGAGCCGGTGTCAAACCTGCTGCCCGCCAATAATCCCTACAATCCCTACGGCGTCGCCACGCCGATCGAATACACCTTCTTCGACCTGGGCCGGACGCTGAAGACCAATGAGTCCAAGTCCTATCGCGCCCTGGCCGGGGTGCGCGGGCGCCATGACCGCTTCGACTGGGAGGCCGCCGTCTTCGCCTCGGGCAGCGACGAGCGCGAGACGGTGTCGGGCGGTTTCGCTCATCGCTGGAACCTGGCCGACGCCCTGGCCAACGGCACGCTGAACCTGCACGAGCCGGGCGCCACGCCGCAGGCCGTGCTGGACGGCATCCGCCTGTCGACCCTGCGTCCGGCGGAGTCGCGCCTCTATGGGGCCGACTTCAAGATTTCCGGCGAGCTGTTCAACCTGCCCGCCGGTCAGATCGGCTATGCCGCCGGGGTCGAGTTCCGGCACGAGAGCCTGGTCTCAAGCAATCCGTGGCAGATCGACGCCGGGCTGCAGATCCGCCCAGCCATCGCCGCCGTGGACGGCGAGCGCGACGTCTGGGCCGCCTATGCCGAATTCAACATCCCCGTCCTGAGCAATCTGGACATCCAGGTCGCGGCGCGAGCGGATGAATACAGCGACTTCGGCAGCGCCTTCTCGCCCAAGGCGGGCGTGCGGTGGAAGCCGCTGGAGTGGCTGGCGCTGCGGGCCTCGGCCTCACGCGGTTTCCGGGCGCCGTCGCTGTCGGAGAACTCGGCCTCGACCATGATCTCCTACGGCTCGGTCATCGACCCCTATGATCCCGACCTGCCCAACTCGCGCCAGAGCCCGACCTTCTTCACCGTCGGCAACACCGATCTGGAGCCGGAAAAGACCCGTTCCTACAATCTGGGCGTCGTCTTCACACCGACGCGCGACACGGCGCTGAGCATCGACTGGTATCAGATCAAGCTCGACAACCTGATCGGCACGGGCAACACCACCGCCATCGTCCAGGGCAACGACCCCGCCGACGTCGTCCGCGACGAACGTGGCAAGCTGCAGGCCGTCTACAACCGCTACCGCAACCTGACGGCGCTGGAGACGTCGGGCATCGACGTGGACTTCAGCCAGCGCTGGCGCACAGACGGTTGGGGGACCTTCACCGCCTCCAGCGCCTATACCCACCTGCTGGAATACAAGCGGCCGAACGCGGCGGGCGGGCCGCTGCTGGACTACGCCGGGTCGAACCGGGGCGCGACCCTGCCGGCGCACAAGGCGACGACGCGCCTGGCCTGGAACCGCGACGTCTTCGACGCCAACCTGACCTGGTACTACACCTCGGGTTATGATCAGGTGCCGGAAGTCGGGGGACAATCGCGCGTGGACGCCTATCACCAGTTCGATCTGTATGCGGCGTGGTCCGGGCTGGAGCGCGTGACGCTCTACGCCAAGATCGAGAACCTGCTGGACGAAGCGCCGCCGCACGACGCCTCCTTCCCCGGCGTGCGCGCGCCCTACGACTTCGGCCAGTACGATCTGCGCGGGCGCTACTTCCGCGTCGGCTTCGACGTCCGCTTCTGATCCCTTTTTCGCATCGAGACCTGACACCATGAGCGTTCAACACGCCCGTTCATCCCTCCGTCGCATCCTGACCGGCGGCGCGGCGGCGGCGATCCTGCTGGGCGGCGTCGCCCTGGCGGCGCCCGCTCCGGCCCTGGCCCAGAGCGCCTATTTCTTCCCTCAGGCGCCGGCGGGCGATTTCGACCCAGCCATCCCGACGCCGGAAGCCTTCCTCGGCTATCCGATCGGCACGCACTACACCCGCCACGACCGCATCGTGGACTACCTGCGCGAACTGGCACGCCTGTCGGATCGGGTGACGGTCGAGGAAATCGGCCGCAGCTATGAACAGCGGCCCCTGCTGTCCGTGGTCATCACCTCGAGCGCCAATCAGGGCCGGATCGACCAGATTCAGCGCGCCCATATCGCGGCGGGTGATCCCGGCGGTCCGGCGGCGGGGGCCGACGCCCCGGTCGTCGTCGGCCTGTTCTACAGCGTCCACGGCAATGAGACCTCCAGCGGCGAGGCGGCCCTGCTGACCGCCTACTACCTCGCCGCCGGGCGCTCGCCCGAGGTGCTGGACTGGCTGGACAAGGCCGTGATCGTCATCGATCCGGCCCAGAACCCCGACGGCCGCGACCGCGCCGCCAACTGGCACAACGCCTGGAAGAACCAGCCCGCCGTCTCGGATCCACAGGACAAGGAACACGTCGAGGCCTGGCCCGCCGGCCGCACCAACCACTATTTCACCGACCTGAACCGCGACTGGCTGGCGGTGACTCAGGCTGAGACGCGCGCCAAGCTGGAGGCCTTCCACCGCTGGCGGCCCAACATCCAGATCGACTTCCACGAGATGGGCGCGGGCAGCACCTATTATTTCGAGCCCTCGCCCGCCAGCATGGAAAGCCCGCTGCTGCCGCGCGCCAGCTATGAGTGGAACGTGACGCTGGCCAAGTATCACGCCCAGGCGCTGGATAGCCTCGGCTCGCTCTATTACACGCGCGAGGTTTTCGACAACTTCTCGCCGGTCTACGGCTCGACCTATCCCGACTTCCACGGCGGGGTCGGGGTGACGGTCGAACAGGCCAGCTCGCGCGGCCTGGTGCAGGACACGGCCAACGGCCCGCTGACCTTCCCCTTCACCATCCGCAACCAGACCAATGTCGGCCTGGCCACCATCCGCGGCGCCGTCGCCGAGCGCGCCGGGCTGCAGGCCTTCCAGCGCGACTTCTTCCGCTCGGCCGTCGAGCAGGGACGGCGCCATTCCAGCCAGGCCTTCGTCTTCGGCGACGCGACCGATCCCGGCCTGACGCGCCAGACGCTGGACCTGCTGCTGGCCCACCACATCCAGGTCCACCCGCTGACCGAGCGGGTGACGCAGAACGGCCGCGCCTATGAGCCGGGCAGCGCCTATGTCGTGCCCTCGGCCCAGCCGCAGTTCCGACTGGTGCATTCCATCTTCGACCGGACGCCGCCGGCCAAGGGCAGCGTCTACGGCAGCACCTCCTATTCGGTCGCCCTCGCCTATGGGCTGAAGAGCGACGGCCTGCGCCGCGTCCCCGCCCACGGGTCCGCCGTGACCGAGGCCCCCGTCGCAACCGGCGGCGTCAGCGGGCCGCAGGACGCCTACGCCTATGTCGTCGACTGGCGCGATCTGAACACCCCGCGCGTTCTGGCGGCCCTGCTGCGTCAGGACGTGCGCGTCCGCGCGGCGTTCGAGCCGCTGACCGCGCGGACTGCGGCGGGCGACAGCGCCTTCGGGCGCGGCTCCCTCGTCGTGACCGCGGCGGGACAATCGCTGGACGCCGCCGCCCTGCGCGCCGCCGTCGACACGGCCGCACGCGAGGCGGGCGTGGTCGCCCACGCCGTCTCGACCGGCCAGAGCGTCGCGGGCGTCGATCTAGGCAGCGACAACGTGAAGGTCGTGCGCGCGCCGCGCATCGCCCTGGTCATGGGCGAGGGCGTCAACGCCACCGAAATCGGCTCGACCTGGTTCGCCCTCAGCGAGCGGCTGAACTACCCGGCGACGCGGCTGGACCCGTCCCAGTTGGGCCGCGTGCCGCTGGGAAGCTATGACAGCATCGTCCTGTCCGGAGGGCGCTACGACAACCTGGGCCAGCCGACGGTGGACGCGCTGAAGGCCTGGGTGCGGGCGGGCGGGTCCCTGGTGGTGTTCGGCAACGCCGCGCGCTGGGCCGCCGCCAACGGACTGGCCCCGCAGGCCGCCTCAGAAAACGAGAAGAAGGCCGAGGTCGAGCGCCGCGACTACGCCGACCGCGGCGCCATCCAGGGCGAACAACGGACGGCGGGCAACGCCCTGTCGGCCGACGCCGACATCAGCCACCCGCTGGCCTTCGGCCTGTCGCGCCGCGACCTGTTCGTGAACAAGGAGACGGACGTCGTTCTGGCCCCCGTGGTCGATCCCTTCGCCAACGTCGTGCGGATCGAGACCGACCCGCAGGTCAACGGCTACCTGCCCGAAGCCCTGCGCGCCCGCTCGGCCGGTTCGGTCTGGGCTCAGGTGAACCCGGTCGGCGCGGGCAACGTCGTCCTGTTCGCCGACGACCCGGCCCATCGCAAATACTGGCTGGGCACGGAGCGTCTGCTGATCAACGCCCTGTTCCTGTCGAACCACCTCTCCTCGCCTTCGCGACGTTAGGCCGGGTTCGACAGGAGGCTGTCCGCCTTCAGGTTCTGATCCCGCTCAGAACCTGAAGGTCAGGAAGGTCCCCAAGTAGGACTGGTTCTCGGCGGTCCCGGTTTCCTTCAGGAAGTCGCCGGCCTTGGTGTAGTTGGCCACGCCCATCAGCGAGACATAGGGCGTCAGGGCGTAGCGGGCGAAGACGCCCGTGCGCCAGCCGACATAGGACGACTGTCCTTCATCCGCCCCGCGCAGCACCAGACCCGACAGGGCGTAGAGACCGTCGTCCTTGCTCTGGCGCCACAGACCGGCCGTGTTGGCGCCGAGCGTCAGCTTGGGCGACGGACGCACCGTCACCTCAGGCTGCAGCAGGATCAGGTTGGCGAAGCCCAGATCGGTGCGCAGGGCGGCCGGCTGCGGGAACAGAGGGTTGAAGCTGTTCAGCTTGCCGTCGTTCGGGTTCTTGTCGCCCGAACCGACGTCCAAGCGCACGGCCACGCGCGGCGACCACTTCACATCCGTGAAGGTGCGGCCGCCGACGGCCGAGATGTACCAGGCGTCGATGTCGAGGTCGCGGAACGAGCCCCACTGTTTGACCGCCTCGACCTCATAGTCCCAGGGCGCGACCTTGCCCGACAGGCGCACCGACAGGGTGTCGCGGTCGTCGCGGCCGGGAAGCTGACCATCGAACGGCGTCGTCAGGCGATCGGTGTTGGCGTAGAGCAGCTCCAGCTTCGGCGCCGTCGCCCCCTGCCCCAGCGTCTTCGCGGCCGTCGCGCCATACAGGCGATAGTCGAAATTGGTGGCGTCGTCCCACGAGGCCTTGCCCTCGCGCAGCGCATAGCCGGCGAAGGCGCCGCCGCTCCAGCCGGTCGGGCTGTCGTACATGACCCGGACCATGTCCAGGGCCGCCCGGGCGTTGGCGCCCTCGCGCATGTCGAACAGGCGGAAGCCGCCCTGGCCGAACTCCTGACGGCCGGCGCGGACGCGCAAGCTTCCGCCGCCCAGACCCGTCTTCGCCTCGATGAAGGCCTGATGCAGGTCGGTGCGGTTCTCCTCGATCACCGGCTCGCCGCTGGCCAGACCCGAGGTGCGGGCGTCCTGCACGTCGACGAAGGCGCGCAGCGAAGAGCCCAGGTTCAGCTCGCCCCACAGGCGGGCGCGGGTCTGGAAATCGCCGCCGGTGTCCTGCGGACCGCGGCCGAAGCGTTCGTTGTCGCGATGCTCGGCGCGGAAGCGCAGTTCGCCGCCGAAGCTGGCCCAGACGGGGCTGTCCTCCCCGCCGACCGGGACATATTTGAACCTCGACCACGTCGAGGTGCGCTTCGCCGGGTCGGCCAGGTAGGCGTAATTCTCGTCGTGGTTGATCAGCTTGAACGGCGGCGGCGCGACCGGAGCAGCAGGCGCCGCAGCAGGCGCGGGGGCCGGCGCGGTCTGGATCGGCGCCTCGGTGTCGGCGGGCATGGGGGCGTGCGAAAGCAATGCGGCGGCGGCCGCAGCGGCGATGGTCATGGTTTCCTCCGGGAAAGGGCGCGGTTGTCTCCGCGCTCGGTTCGATTGGGATGATTATTCGGCGTCGGGCTGCTGGCCGGGCGCGGCGTTCTGGAAGGCGGGCAGTTCAAGGCAGGCCGCCTCAAGCGCCAGCAGGCGCGGCCAGCGCAGTTCGACGCCGAAGCGGCGAGCGTTGCCCAGCTGCGGCACGATGCACAGGTCGGCCAGGCTTGGGGCGTCGCCGAAGGCGAAGGGACCCGGCTGATCCGCCAGCAGTCGGTCGACGGCGTCGAGACCTTCCTCGATCGTGGTCGAGGCCCAGGCCTGGACCAGCTCTTCACCCAAGCCCAGTTCGCGCAGGCGTTGCAGCACCTTGAGATTCTGCACCGGGTGGATGTCGCAGGCGACCGCCTGGGCCACGGCCCGGACCTTGGCCTTCAGCACCGGCTCAGCGGGCAGAAGGGCCGGCTCGGGCGCGAGCTCGTCCAGGTATTCGATGATGGCCAGGGACTGGGTCAGGACCGCGCCGTCGTCGGTGACGAGCGACGGCAGCAACCCTTGCGGATTGAGCGCCAGGTACGCCGGCGCCCGCTGCTCGCCCTTGCGCAGGTGGTGGGCGACCTGCACGGCCTCCAACCCCTTGAGGCCGAGAGCGATACGAACGCGCCAGGAGGCCGTGGAGCGGAAATAGCCGTGCAGGATCATGGGGTCAGACTCCGGCCCGACGGCGCACGCCGCCGAGGGTGAAGACGGCGATCGAGGCGATCGCGGCGGGGATGACGGCCAGCAGGATCAGCGACTGCGGCGTCCAGCCGGCGGCCAGCAGCACGCCGCCGACCAGCGGGCCGACGATGGCGCCGATGCGGCCGACGCCCAGGGCCCAGCCCACGCCCGTGGCGCGGATGGCCGTCGGGTAGACCGCCGCCGTCAGAGCGTTGCAGCCGATCTGGGCGCCGACGACGCCGAAGCCGGACAGGGCCGCGCCGACCAGCAGGACCGGCAGATTGGTGCCGCCGAAAGCCAGCAGGGCGATGAAGGCGGCCGAGGCGGCGTAGGCCGCGCCCAGGACGACATAGGGACTGATCCTGTCGATCATCCGACCCAGGACGATGGCGCCGACGACGCCGCCGAGGTTCAGGATCGAGGTGGACAGGATGGCCATGCTAAGCGGCAGGCCCGCTCCCTTCAGCAGGGTCGGCAGCCAGTTCACCAGGAAGTACATGACCAGCAGGTTCATGAAGAAGGCGACCCACAGCAGCAGGGTCACGGGCGTGCGGCCCTCGCGGAACAGCTGGAAGACCGAGAAGCCCTTGGCCGCCGAAGACTGTTCATGCTTCAGGCCGGCGATGAATTCGTCGACCGAAGCGCTGGCGTCGATCTTCTTCACGATGGGCGCGATCCTGTGCTCCGGCGCACCCTTGGCGACCAGGAAGCGCACCGATTCCGGCAGCATGAAGTAGAGAACCGGCAGCAGCAGAAGCGGCAGGACGCCGCCGACGACGAAGACCGAGTGCCAGTCCCAGGTCGCGATCAGCCAGGTCGAAACCAGGCCGCCGATGGTCGATCCCAGCGGGAAGCCGCAGAACATGACCGTCACCAGGGTCGCGCGCAGTCGCGCCGGGCCGTATTCACTGGTCAGGGCGATGATGTTGGGCATGGCGGCGCCCAGGCCGACCCCGGTGATGAAGCGGTAGATCAACAACTCGTTCATCGAGGTCGAGAACGCCGTCAGCAGGGCGAACAGGCCGAAGATCAGGGTCGAGATCAGGATGACCGTCTTGCGGCCGAACTTGTCCGCCGCTGGGCTCAGGGTGAAGGCGCCGACCGTCAGGCCCAGAAGGCCAATGGCGAAGATCGGGCCGAACGCCGACGGGGCCAGGCCCCAGTCCTCGGCGATCTTGGGCGCGACGAAGGCGATCGACTGGGTGTCGAAGCCGTCGAGCATGGCGATGATGAAGCACAGCGCCGTGACGCCGAACTGCAGCGGGCCGAATCTGGCCCGGTCGATGACGGCGTTGCCGCCTCCTTCGCCCATGGCTGCCATATGTGTAGTCCTCCTGCGGAGGGCGCGTCTGACGCGCGCCTCTCCGTGATTGCTGATGATGCGTTGAAGGGGATCAGGCGGCCTTCGGACCGACCTTGATATTGAGCGGCGTCAGGCCGTCGATGGTCACCACCATCTCGTCGCCCTCGACCACGGCGCCGACGCCCGCCGGCGTGCCTGTGTAGATCAGATCGCCCGGCTGGATCTCCCACAGGGTCGACAGATAGGCGATGATGTCCGCCACCGGCCAGATCAGGTCGGCCAGGTCGGCGTCCTGCTTGACCTCGCCGTTGACGGTCAGCTTGATCGCGCCCTTGTACGGGTCGAAGTCGCCCTCGCCCGCCTTCAGGATCAGGCCCAGCGGCGAGGACTGTTCGACGTTCTTGCCGGTGTCCCACGGGCGCCCCTGGGCGCGAGCTTCCAGTTGCAGGTCGCGGCGGGTCATATCCAGGCCCGTGGCGTAGCCCCAGACGTGGTCCAGCGCGTCCTCGACGGCGATGTCGCGCCCGCCCTTGCCCACGGCGACGACCAGTTCGGCCTCATAGTGGAAGTTCTCCGTCTTGGACGGATAGGCGATGGTCGTTCCATCCGGCACGACCGTCTCGGCCCAGGCGGTGAAGAAGAAGGGCGGTTCGCGGTCGGGGTCGCGCCCCATCTCGCGCGCATGGGCGGCGTAGTTGCGGCCGACGCAGAAGATGCGGCGAACCGGGAAATCGTCGCCCGTCGAAGTCTTGGCCAGGACCGGCGCTTGCGGTTGGAACAGCAGGCTCACGCGTTTTCTTCCTTGTAAAGATTCAGTTTTTCCTGACAGGCCTTGTCCGAGTAGCCGAACAGCACAAGCTGACTCTCGGCCTTGAACACCACCTGTTTCCACGACGGGACGACAACGATGTCGCGGTGGTTCAGGGCGACGGTCTCGCCCTCGATCACGGCCTCGCCGGTTCCTTCCACGACGACGAAGATGGTCCCGTCGGTCGCGCGACGCGGACGCGTCTGGAAACCGTTCGGCAGCAGGCGGACATGGGCCGAGATGGTGGCCATGATCGGGCCGCCGTCGATCGGGTTCATGAACTCCAGCGCATGACCCAGGTGCGGGTCGATCTCGGCGCCGCTCTCGGCCAGGGCGTCCAGGGCCGGACGCCACTCGGCGTAGGGGTAGTGGAACAGAGGCTGGTGCGCCGGGCGACGGTCCGCCGTGTGGCCCTTCAGCGGACGCATGTTGCGGCCGTAGCGGTTCAGGCTGTCGCCCGCCGGGGCCTGCTCCGGGAAGCGGTCCTCGTGATAGTGCTCGGCGAAACTGGCGTCGAAATGGCGCACGGTCGGGATATCCAGACCGTCCAACCAGATCATCGGCTTGTCGGTCGGATTGCCGTGGTCGTGCCACTGGCCGCCCGGCGTCAGCACCAGATCGAAGGGGCGCATCACCGCCTTCTCGCCATCGACCGCCGTATAGGCGTCCTCGCCTTCCAGCACGAAGCGCAGGGCGCACTGGGCGTGGCGGTGGGCCGGAGCGACCTCGCCCGGCAGGATCAGCTGCAGGCCGGCGTAGAGGCTGGGCGTGATGCCCGAATGGCCCGGCAGGCCGGGGTTCTCCAGGATCAGCACCCGCCGCTCGGCGTCCTTGGCGCTGATCAGGTCGCCGGCGCGCATCAGATAGTCGCGGGCGTTGTCATAGACCCATTTGTGCACCTGGGCCGGCGACTGCGGCTGGGGCAGGACCAGGGCGGCCAGCTTCTCCCACAGAGGGTAGAGCCCTTCCGGCTCCATCTGCTGATAGAGGGTCTCGAGCTGGGCGCGATTGTCGTTGGTCAGCTGCGTCATGTGATCAGGCCTCCATGCCGACGTGCAGGACGCCGTCTTCGAGCTTCACCGGGAAGGTGCGCACGGCGACCGAGCAGGGCGCGTCCACGGCCGCGCCGGTCTTCACATTGAAAGTGCCCTGATGCAGCGGGCACTCGATCAGCTCGCCGTCCAGATAGCCGTCGGAGAGGCTGGCCTGGCCGTGGGTGCACAGGTCGGCGGTGGCGAAATACTCGCCGTCCACGACATAGAGGGCGACGCTCAGGCCGTTGACGACGGCCTTGGCCACGCCGTGTTCATCCAGGGCCGAGGGCGGCAGGGCGGCCGTCCACGACAGGGTCGCGACATCGGTCATGCGGGATACACCAGACTGTTCGGGATCATTTCGGAATCGAAGACGACGATGCGCTCGACGAAGCGCAGCCGGTCGCCGTCGCGGACGATGCGGTCATGGCAGACGGCCGACAGCACGATGTCCGAGGGCTTGTCGATCAGCGTCTGTACCACCAGCAGGTTGTGGCGGACGCGCACGCCCTGTTCGTCCTGCTCGACGATGCGCGGCGCGGTGGGAAAGCGGCGGTAGTATCGCGGGGCGTACATCTGCGTCCGCGTCAGCCCCGTCACCCGGTCTTTCAACATGCCGCGGCTCTCGGCCTGCATGGTGCACAGGGTGTAGCCCGCCTCATGGTTCTCGCGCGGGATCACGCGATAGAGGCAGTCCTCGGTGAAATACTCGGGCCAGGCGTGCAGATCGACATCGTCAAGCGTCGCATAATAGGCGTCGTAAAGGTCGCGGACCTCGTCGCGGGTGATGGTCTCGCTCATGCTCACAGCCCCATCACCTTGCGCCAGTAGCGCCACATGCCGCGCACGGCGGTCTCCGTGACCTGGTGGTCGGTCGGGGCGATCTCGCGGCCGCCCATCTGCAGGATCATGTTGGCGTCAGGCGAGCCCATAGCCCCCTGCTGGGTCATCTCCAGAACCTCGCCGTCGTCGGCCGAGACGAAGCCCGCCGGTCCGAACAGATTGGCCTGGCGCGTGCGCCGCAGCTTCATCTCGTCGGTGTCGTCGGCGTAGCACCAGTGGGTCCAGTGGAAGTCGAACCCGCCCGGCCCCTTGGGCACGATCTGGCGCGTGGTCAGGCTGTTGACCTGCTGCTGCAGGATGACGCTGGGGAAGATGGTGATCATCCCGACGGTCTCCTCGCCGGGGAACTCCTGCACCACGTCCATGACGCGCGGGTCCTCCAGCACCAGGTCGCCCTGGAAGTTGCGGATGTCCGCCATGTCCTCGGTCTTTTCCTGCTCGCCCTTGCGCGAGATCAGGATGCCGTGGCGGCCCTCGTCGTCGATATCGACGGCCGACTTCTGGTCGGCGCGGAACAGGCCGAAGGTGGCGAAGAACACGTGCAGGAGCCCGGCGTGATACGGGTCCTTGATGTTCTCCTGCATCTGCTTCCAGTTGGCGGGAATGTGCTGGCGGTTGTAGCCCAGCACCTGCAGCTTCCGCCCGTCATAGACGCGGGTGTAGTGCTTCCAGAACTTGTCGCCGAGGTAGTCGCGGAACGGCGGCGTCTCGTCCGAGAAGGTGGCCCAGACCACGCCGTTGACCACCTCGACCCGCAGCTTGGTCAGGCCGTTCTGCTTCAGATCGAAGTCGGCGGGCATCCCGCCCTGGCGCTTCACGCCCCGGCGGAAAGGCACGCCCTGCAGGTCGCCGTTCAGGGCGTAGGACCACTGGTGATAGGGGCAGATCAGCTCCTTGGAGTGGCCGAAGCGCGACTGGCAGAACTTGACCCCCTTGTGAGCGCAGCGGTTCTCGACGACCGAAATCTCGTCCTCGCCCGAGCGGACCATGACGCACGGCTTCTCGCCCAGGGTCGTGGTCTTCCAGTCGCCGACATCGGGGATTTCACATTCCAGGCCGACGTACAGCCAGTGGGGGCCGTACCAGATCTTCTGCAGCTCCTCGGCGTAGATTTCCGGGTCCGTATAGACCCAGTAGGGCACCGCGGCGTCGACATCGGCCGGCCAGGCGCGCGCTTGACGGCCCTCTGGAGGGCGTATGGCGATGGTCACTGAAAAGCTCCCGAACTGACAATTCGAAGCGGCGATCTCACGTCGCCGTTGACCGCCTTGGTGTCGTGGTTTTTGATCTATGTCAAATGCGTTGCATGTAGTGCAATGACCTGAGGAGATCACAAATGACGGAGCGCATCGTTGTCGTCGGCGCCGGCCACGCTGGCGGAATGGCCGCCATCGCCTTGAGAGAGTTGGGTTTTTCTGGGAGCCTGACCCTCATCGGCGATGAGCCGCACCCCCCCTACGAACGTCCAAGCCTGTCAAAGGGATTCCTGAGCGGAGCCGAACCCGAACCCGTCTGGCTGGCGCCGGCGGAACGCTGGAGCGCGCTGAACGCCGTCCTGAAAACCGCCAGTCCCGCCGTCGCGATCGACCGCGAAAAGGGCGAAGTCCGCCTGGCCGACGGATCGACCGAGCCGTTCGACGCCCTGATCCTGGCGACCGGCGGGCGGGTGCGGCGCCTGCCCCTGCCCCACCATCCCGCCGTCCATTATCTGCGGACCACGGACGATGCGCGCGCCCTGGCCGCGGGCGCTCGGCCCGGCGCGCGCGCGCTGATCGTCGGCGGGGGCGTCATCGGTCTGGAAGCGGCTTCGACCCTGCAAGGCATGGGCCTGTCCGCCGTGGTGATCGAAGCGGGCGAGCGGCTTCTGGGGCGCAACATTCCGGCCGAGGCGGCCCAGTGGCTGGCCGAGGCTCACGCGCGCATCGGCGTCGACGTCCGCCTGGGCCGTTCGCTGGCCGGCCTTGACGACACGCCCGACGGCGGCGTCACGGCGACGCTGGATGGCGGGGAGACGCTCGACGTCGACCTGGTTGTCGTCGGGATCGGCATCATCCCCTGCGTCGAACTGGCGGAAGCGTCCGGCCTGCCGATCGACGGCGGCGTGCTGACGGACGACGACTATCGCTCGCCGGGCGATCCGCGCGTCTTCGCCATCGGCGACGTGGCGGCGCGGCTGAAGGACGGCGCGGCGCGACGCATGGAGACCTGGGCTCACGCTCAGACCTCGGCCCGCAAGGCGGCGCTGGCGATCCTCGGCCTGCCGTCCGAACCCGAACCGACGCCCTGGTTCTGGACCGACCAGTGCGGGCATAACCTGCAGATTCTCGGAGACCCGTCCGCCGCAGACGCCGTTGTGGAGCGTGGGGAAGGCGTGCGGCTTTACCTGCGTCAGGGCGCTCTGGTCGGCGCCGTCTGCCTGGACCGGCCGCGCGATTTCGCCGCCGCCCGCCGCCTGATCGGCAAGACTCTCAAGCCCAAAATCGCATCCGATCCGTCCGTCGACCTGCGCAAGGCCGCCTGAAGCGCGCTCGCGTCAGACCTGAGGACGTATGCCGCCGGTCGCGGCGGTGATCTGGTCGCACACCTCGATCAGACGATCGCGCGCCTGAGCGTCGTTCTCCGGCTTGAACAGATCGGTGGCCAGCACCGTGGCGGTGAAGACAGCCTCGCCCTGCAGGTCGAAGATCGGCACGGCGGTGGCGCGCAGACCGGGGATCAGGTCCCCGCGAACCGCGGAATAGCCGTCGCGGCGGACCCGCGATCGCAAGGCTTCAACGTCGATGGGCTGGAACTGCGGCTGGGTCTCGCGCTCGACCATGGCCCGGGTCTGGTTCTCGGGTCTGAAGGCCAGGAAGACATGGCCCGTCGCCGAACTCAGCAGCGGCAGCGGAGCGCCGACGGTCAGCGAGGTCGAGATCGGCGGCGTGCCCATGATCCAGCGCACCACGATGGGGCCTGACGGCCCCAGGGCGGCCATCTGCACCGTACGGCCTGTCTCGCGCACATAGTCGCCGATGGCGATGGCGGCCTCGCGGAAGACATCCATGCGCGACAGGGCCGCCAGCCCCAACCGCAAGGCGCCCGGCCCCAGTTCATAACGTCCCGTCGCGGCGTCCTGCCGCGCCATGCCCGCCGCGATCAGACTGGCCAGATAGCGGTGCGCCTGCGACGCCGACAGATCCGACGCCTGGGCGATCGCGCCCAGGGCCGCCGCCCCGTCCAGCGACGCCAGCACGTCCAGCACGCGCAGGCCGATGCCCACCGACTGGATGCCCTGTCGCCGATCCGTCGTTTCCACCATTCAACCGCCCCCTCATGCCGGCTCGTCTTCGGCCCTTCTCTCTCATGCGGAGTCAGCCGCTCACTGACAAGGGAAGGGCTGATCGCAGCCGGTCATATCCGGCCGGTCCGGCCGATGCGCGCAGCCGCCTCCTTAAAATTAACTTAAAATCAACGTTTTTGCGCCTTGGCAGGAACGACCGTCGTGCGGTCGCCGTTTCCCGTCCCGGAGGAACGCCTGAGATGGTGTGGGAGAGGGACGCAAGCCGGACCGCCGGAGGGGGTCGGTCGCGCCTGCCCGTAGGGGCATGGTGACGCGCGCGGTCAGCGTGCGCCGTTCGGCGTCCACGCCAGGCGACCTGGCGGCGCTGCGCAACCTCACCTCCATCAACCGGCTGAGCGATGAAGAGCGCGCCCTGGTGCGGCGCCTCTGCGTCTTTCAGGAAGTCGTTCCTGCGGGTCAGGCCTTCGATCCGGACGGGCGGGCCGCCTCGCCTCGCCTGATTCTGAGCGGTTGGGCCTGTCGGCAGCGCATCCTGGCTGACGGCCAGCGTCAGATCTTCGGCTTCCTGCTGCCCGGCGACTCCATGGGGCTGAGCCTTCATCCGCGGCCGCTGGACGAGACGACCGTCATCGCCCTGACGCGGGTCGAATATGTCGACGCCCTGATGCTGCGCGAAATTCTCGCCTTGCAGGATCCGCGTCACGACCGGCTGCGTCGGGCCCTGGCGACCTCTCGCCGCTACGAGGAAGCCTGCCTGCTGAATCATGTGGTGCGCCTTGGCCGGCAGTCGGCCCAGGCCCGCCTGGCCCACCTGTTGCTGGAACTGCGCGATCGGCTGCAACGCGCCGGCCTGTGCACCAGCGACCGTCTGCATCTGCCCTTGACCCAGGAGACCCTGGCCGACGCCCTGGGGCTGAGCCTGGTCCATGTCAGCCGCACCCTGGGACAGATGCGACGCCAGCGATTGATCGCCATGCAGAGCGGCTGGGTGACCCTGCTGGACGAAGCCTATCTGCGCGCCGCCAGCGACTATGGCGTCGACGAACACGCCCTTCACTGAAACCGAAGCGAAAAGAGAGAGCGAGCGTCATGAGCCTTTATCGACAACCGTCTCGGCCCCGTCCGCCTCTCTTCCCCCGCCGCCCGCCGGGACGCGCCGGCTCCGCCCTGCGGATGATCGGCGTTTCAGCGGCCATGGCGGCCCTGTTGGCGCCCGGCGCCGCCCTCGCCCAGGACGAGGACCTTGCGGCCCGGGTCGCGCGGCTGGAGGCCCTGGTCGTCGAACAGCAACGTCGGATAGAGGCGCAGGAAGCCCTGTTGGCCGAACGCGCCGCCGTCCCTCCGCCCGCCGTCGATTCCCGCTGGCAGGTGCAGACCGACGCCTCGGGCCGGGCGATCTTCGCCGATCGCACGCTCGACCAGCTGCGCGCCGGCCAGCAGGTCGCCAGCACCATCGCGCCCAACGGACCGGCTCAGCCGACCCTGCCCCCGACCGAAGGGCCGCCGCCGCCCGCGCCCGAGGTGCGGCGCGAACAGTTGGCCGCCATCCCCGAGGGCATCGCCGTGCTGAGCCAGCCGGGCAAGCTGACGGTGGACCTGTCAACCGAGTACACCCGCTCCAGCGCCAATCGCCTGGTGTTCCGCGGCATTGAGATCGTGCCCGGCGTGCAGATCGGCGTGATCGAGGCCAATGAGGCCGACCGGGACACCGGCGTCGTCACCCTGGCGGCGAAATACGGCATCGCCCCCCGACTGGAGGTCGAGATCCGCGCCCCCTACGTCTGGCGCAACGACACCATCACCACCGTGCAGCAGCGCGACGAGGCGGTGACCCGCACCATCGACCTGAGCGGCGACGGCGTCGGCGACGTCGAGGCCGCCGTCCGCTATCAGATCAACGGCGGCGAGCGCGGCCGCCCCATCTTCATCGCCGGCCTGCGGGTCAAGAGCGACACCGGCGAAGGCCCCTTCGACATCGATCGCGACGAGTTCGGCATCGCCACGCGCCTGGCCACCGGCTCCGGCTTCTGGGGCGTCGAGCCCAGCATCAGCTTCCTCTACCCCAGCGACCCGGCGGTCATCTTCGGCAGCCTGAGCTACTTCGCCCACCTGCCGCGCGACATCGACAAGACAGAAGGCGAAATCCACATCGGCAAGGTCGATCCGGGCGACGCCATCGGCCTGGCGATCGGTTTCGGCTTCTCGTTGAACCCGCGTTTCTCCTTCTCTCTGGGCTATAAGCACAACTACATCCGCCCAACCTCGAGCCAGTTGAACGACATCACGGAAAAGTCTGACGAACTGCAGGTCGGAGCCCTTCAGTTCGGCATGTCCTATCTGATCAACGACCGATACAGCCTGAACGGCAATTTCGAGTTCGGCGTGACCGAGGATGCGCCGGACATGCGCTTCATCCTGCGGCTGCCGATCGTGTTCTGACATGAGAAGGGGCCGCCGCGGCGGCCCCTGCCCTGGCTCGCGCCGCCAACCAACCTAGCCGCCGGGGCTCCGAAGACCCGCCCAGTCGATGTCGCGGGCGATGTTGGAGCCATAGTTGTACCGCTGACTGTTGGTCTGGATCATCTCCAGGTCGGGCAGGACCAGATTCAACTCCATATCCTGACGGATGTCGCGGTTGTCGGCGTTGTTGATGATGAGGTTCTGCAACTGGCTGGTCGTGATGTTGTGCAGGATGGCCGTGGCGCCGTTCCCGTCGATCACCGCCACGCCGCCGGCGTTGTTCAGTCCGCGAAGATCAACGCCACCCGCCATCAGGCCGGCCATGGCGCCCGCCAGGTCGGAGACGCCGGGGACGTTGTGCTGGACCTGTTCGGTCATGGCGCCGGTCGGCGTCCAGGTCAGCTGGGTCTGCAGGGCCAGTTGGTCATTGACGTAGGAGCGCACCACGACGCCGAAGCCGAAGGTGAAGCCCGCCACCGTCATGAAGCCCCCGCGCGCCTCGGCCATGTCGGCGTCCGTCATCATCCGGGGACCGTCAGAGACCGTCACGGCCAACGCCGGCGCCGCCGACGCTTGCAGCGGCGCGCCCGAAGGCTCCGACAGAGGACCGCCCGCAAGTTCGGCGGCGAAGGCCGCGGACTGGGCGCCGGCCGGCGCCGCAACGCAGATCGGCGCCGCCAGGCTGATGATCATAAGGAGGCTGGATCGCGCGCGTCGCATGGCGTCACCTCAGATAAGGATCGAGGGAGAACCGCGTCGTCACCTGATAGAGCGGCGGCAACTCCCGCGTCAGTTCCGCCAGGGACATGGGTTGCAGCGCCTGACCCGGCCGCGACCGGTTCCACACGCGCCATTCCTCGGCGTCGTTGAAGGTGTCCGCCGGCTGACGGACGACGAAGGCGACCCCGTTCCACATGTCGGTGAACTGGTCGCGCGAATAGATCTTCAGCCCCAGCGCCGGATCGCCGACCAGGACGCGCCCCGCGTCGTCGCCCTTGAAGACGACGAAATGCTTGTAGCCGGCGGTGTCGATCATCACGATCGCCGGGGCGTTCATCTCGATCAGCTCATCCAGGCTCAGCCGGAAGCCGTCGGCGGGATAGCCCCGCGCATCCAGATACCGCTTCATGTCCAGCAGGGAGAAGCCGACGCGGCGAATGGTCTCCTGATCGCCGTCGGCGAACATGGCGCGGAAAATCTGAGCCTCGCCGACATCACGTCCGTAGTGGTGCCGCAACAGTGTGGCCAGGGCGGCCGAACCGCAGCTGAAGTCATACTGCTGGCGCACCACTGTGCGGAACGGCAGGTCGCGATAGCTGACCACCTTCACCCGCCCTGCAGCCGGGCCGTTGTTCAGCAGAATCTCAGCCTGAGCCGAGGGCGCGCACAGGACCGCGACGCTGACCCCGACAGCCAGCCCCAGGCCGGGCGGAAACCGGGCGGTCGAGCGTGTCACGGGTTCGGGGCCGTCGTCACGATATTGATCGTGATCGCGCCTTGCAGGTTGTTGTTGTTGCCGCTGTTCATGACGAAGTTGCCGATGCCGTTGAAGCCGGAAAAGGCGTTGGCGTCGATGCGCATGGCGCCGGTCGTGACCGTATTGGCGTTGACGCTGTTTCCGCTGTTCGTCGCCTGCAGCAGCTGGTCGCTGGCGATGAGGACGGATGGCGCGCCTTGGCGGCCGTGCAGGGCGTCCAATTCCTCAATCGCCAGCGAACGCGGAGCGCCCGCGACAGCAGCCGAGGGGTCGGCCTGGGTCGGCGCGATGATGATCAGGGGCGGAGGGGGCGACGGCGGAGAGGCCGAATTCGGATCGGCCGCCCCCAGCAGCGCCAGGGTCGACAGAAGGCTGAGCATGGTTCCCTCCCAGGAAGAAGTTCGGCGGCCGGAGAACCGGCCGCCGAAAACGAAGGCCTAGTTGCCGCCGCCGCCGAAGGTGACGTTAGCGTTGGCGCTGATCGCCGTGGCCGCCTGACCAACCGAGGCCAGACCGGTGTTGTTGCTCACCGTCTGAATGCCGGCGAAGCCTGCAAAGGCGCCGCCGCTCTGGTTGATGTCGCCCGTGCGGATCCGGCCGTTTTGCGGGCCTTGGCCGTCTTCCGACATGTCGAAGCTCAGGTCGCTGACGTTGGCGCTGAGTTCCTGCATGTTCAGGGAGACGCGGATGTTGCCGATGTTGGTGGAGTTGTCGTTGCCCGAGTCATTCACCGAATTGTCGTTGAAGGAATCAGAGACCCCCAACTCCAGGTTGGTGTTCACCGAGTTGTCGGTATTCGTCGAGGCGTCGGTGTTGAACGAGTCGGAGATGCCGACCTCGGTATTGGTCGAGTTATCCGAGTTGTCGTTGAACGAATCCGAAACACCCAACTCCAGGTTGGTGTTGGTGGAATTATCCGAATTATCGTTCAGCGAATCCGAAATGCCGACATCGAGGTCGGTGGAATTATCGGTGTTGAACGAGTCCGCGACGCCCAGATCCACATCCGTGCTGTTGCCGCCGCTGTTGTAGGAGCCGTCCGCGTCGGTATTGCCGCCGACCGGACCGTTCGGCCCGCTCGAGGACTGGGCTTGAGCCATGCCCGCAAAGGCGAGGGCTCCGGCCAGGACCGCAGCGGACGTCATCAATTTGGCACGCATTTCTTTGCCTCCAATCAAAAGGGTTTCAAAGGAGGCTCCTCCACCTCCGAAGGCCCAAATCGTCGGATGACAGCCGTCGTTCCCCTGAAGAGAACCTCTGATTTTTCTAGAGAATTCTTGCAGCACGACCGTCAGGCGGGCGGAAATTCGATCAAATGGAGTGGCAAGTCCGGCCGACGGCGCAGCACGGCCTTTCATTTGATCAAAACGTCACCCGGAATAAAGTTGGCGAAGTCGTGACTTTTTTCGGGCGCCCGCGTCATTATTCGCCCAGAGGCCGCCATGCGGCTGACGTGGCGCAATCTCTCCAGCCGTGCTACGCGCGCCGAACCATGACGACGCCCCCTATCGAACGCATCCGCAACTTCTCGGTGGTCGCCCACATCGACCACGGCAAGTCGACCCTGTCGGACCGCCTGATCCAGTTCACAGGCGGCCTGACCGCGCGCGAAATGTCGGAACAGGTCCTTGATAACATGGACATCGAGAAGGAGCGCGGCATCACCATCAAGGCGCAGACCGTGCGCCTGAACTACAAGGCCAAGGACGGCGAGACCTACGTCCTGAACCTGATGGACACGCCAGGGCACGTCGACTTCGCCTATGAGGTGTCGCGTTCGCTGGCCGCGTGCGAAGGCTCGATCCTGGTGGTGGACGCCTCACAGGGCGTCGAGGCCCAGACCCTGGCCAACGTCTATCAGGCGATCGACAACAACCACGAGATCGTCCCGGTCCTGAACAAGATCGACCTGCCGGCCGCCGAACCGGAGCGGGTCAAGGCCCAGATCGAGGACGTCATCGGCCTGGACGCCTCGGACGCCATCGAATGTTCGGCCAAGTCGGGCCTGGGCATCGAGGACGTGCTGGAAGGCATCGTCGTCCGCCTGCCGGCGCCCAAGGGCGACATCAACGCCCCGCTGAAGGCCATGCTGGTCGACGCCTGGTACGACCCCTACCTGGGCGTGGTGCTGCTGGTGCGCGTGTTCGACGGCGTGCTGAAGGCCGGGATGCGGGTGAAGATGATGCAGACCGGCTCGACCCATCTGGTCGATCGCGTCGGCGTCTTCCTGCCCAAGAACACCCCGGTCGAGCAGCTCGGCCCCGGCGAGGTCGGCTTCATCACCGCCCAGATCAAGGAAGTCGCCCACGCCGCCGTCGGCGACACCATCACCGATGAGAAGAAACCCACGGCCGAACCGCTGAAGGGCTTTAAGGAAGTCCAGTCGGTGGTCTTCTGCGGCCTGTTCCCGGTCGACGCCGCCGATTTCGAGGACCTGCGCGCCGCCATCGGCAAGCTGCGCCTGAACGACGCCAGCTTCACCTATGAGATGGAATCCTCGGCCGCCCTGGGCTTCGGCTTCCGCTGCGGCTTCCTGGGTCTGCTGCACCTGGAGATCATCCAGGAGCGCCTGAGCCGCGAGTTCAACCTCGACCTGATCGCGACGGCCCCCTCGGTCGTCTACAAGATCGGCCTGCGCGACGGGACCGAGATGGACCTGCACAACCCGGCCGACCTGCCGGACGTCATGCAGATCGAGACGATCAGCGAACCGTGGATCAAGGCCACCATCCTGACCCCCGACGAATACCTCGGCGGCGTGATCAAGCTGTGCCAGGATCGCCGCGGCAACCAGATCGAGCTGTCCTATGTCGGCGCGCGCGCCCTGGTGGTCTATGAGTTGCCGCTGAACGAAGTGGTGTTCGACTTCTACGACCGGCTGAAGTCGATCTCGAAGGGCTACGCCTCGTTCGACTATGAGATCACCGACTACAAGGTCGGCGACCTGGTGAAGATGTCGATCCTGGTCAACGCCGAGCCAGTGGACGCTCTGTCGATGCTGGTCCACCGCGCCCGCGCCGAGACGCGCGGCCGCGGCATGGTGGAGAAGATGAAGGAGCTGATCCCGCCCCACATGTTCACCATCCCGATCCAGGCGGCCATCGGCGGCAAGATCATCGCCCGCGAGACGGTGCGCGCCCTGCGCAAGGACGTGACGTCCAAGTGCTACGGCGGCGACGCCACCCGCAAAAAGAAGCTGCTGGAGAAGCAGAAGGCCGGCAAGAAGCGGATGCGTCAGTTCGGCAAGGTGGAGATCCCGCAGGAAGCGTTTATCGCCGCGCTGAAGATGGACGAGGATTGAGGATCAGTCCAAATCTCCGGCATTACGAAGAAGATTCAATTCCTCGTCCGACCTGGGCTTCACAGCGACGAAATCGTCGGTCGCCAGCTGAAAACCGAGTTTTCGGGCCAGTGGCGCATCATAACGCCCTGACAACAGCGCAACTCCCAGCGGTCGCAGAACATCGGGCGCGCCGCCGTTCGCCCGGAGTCGCTTCATCGGGTCCTTTTGGTCGAAGAGCAGCGCCGCAAGAACAGTCCGGTGTGTGATCCGTCGATCATTTTCGAGAAAGAACATCGCGGCTCGCCGCCTCCCGATCTTTATCTGACGGAGTTCACGAAAGCGCTTCATATCGAGGCCCGCCCAGCGATTGGGCGGCCAGGCGACACCCGATGCCAGCCAGAGGATGTTAGCGTAAGCTGAAGAAAGCACCCCGCGTTTGCCGTCCCGATTAGGCGCACCGAGGTACGCTTCGCGCGCCACCATCAAACCCATCCAAGATTTGCGCTCGTCTTCGTCGGCTGCGAGCAGAATGACGGGCTCCTCATCGCGATAGGTTTCCGGCGGGATCATCCAACTCCACGATCGGCTGACCGTATTCTTTATATCCACATCGTGATCCAAGAGCGTGAGGTCACGAACGCCTTTAGGCGCATCGAGCAGATCTCGGACGAAGTGCTCAATTTTCAAGCCGATGAATGTCTTTTCGACATTATCGAGTTCTGAAAGTGTCGTGCGGCCGGTCCGTATGGGATCGAGAACAAACTCAATCGCTTCGATCACCGCACCCACGAAGGCGTCTGCAGGCCGTGTGCCGAGACGCCCGGCGATCTCTCTCGCCAACCGGTCAAGAAAGACATGGTCGGGGTGGCCCGGCAAAACTAAGGATGGAGGCACTTTTCGCATGCCGCCATCTGGACGGCAGATTGGTTACGAAACGCTTCCCGTTCGGATAACGACTATGCAGCCATTGAACGGTCAGTAAGCGCCGTCAGCACAGTGGCAGCGAGCGCGCCCGCCAAGTTCGGCGGCACGGCGTTGCCGATTTGGCGGGCCACCTCTACCTTCGTACCGGAGAATTTGAACTCATCCGGAAAGCCCATGAGGCGCGCGGCTTCACGGTGAGTGATCGGGCGATGGGCCTCCGGATGGAGATACCGCCCCTTCTCAGGCTTATAGAATTCCGTGCGGATCGTGACTGAAGGGCGGTCCCACCACAGTCGGCCGAACAGATCTGTTCCCCCACTGGTCTTCCTAATCCAGCAGTTGGGAGTGATGTCCGGGCGATTGGATTGCAGATCGAAACGATTGCCGCCGGGCGGCACCGCCCGATAACGCTGCATGCTTTTTTCCGTAGGATTGCGCCCGAAGTGCAAGTCGAAGGTCTTAGCCTCGCCGATCTCCGTGCCGAACGGGTCCGTGGGAAGATCTCCGATAACGTCGCGGACCGTCCTCCAACGCGGGAGATTACTCTTCAGTTTAGGGTCGGCGTGCGTCGGCAAGGGCGGAAAATTCGGGAGATTGTTCGCATCCCGCCAGCCCAGGATGATCGTGCGCTTGCGCGTTTGCGGCGCCCCGTAATCCGCGGCGTTCAAAATGGCGGCCTGTGTCTGAAAGCCGTGTTGACGCGCCTTCTTCTCAATTAGAATGCGCTCGGGCGAGCGGTAGAGTTCCGCCACATTCTCCATCACGAAGGCGCGCGCGCCCGAACGCTCGGCGATTTCGATGAAGGGCTCCCACAAGGCGCGACGAGCGTCGCCGTCGCGCTTCTTGTTCAGCAAGCTGAAGCCTTGGCAGGGAGGGCCTCCGATCACCACGTCGGCCGGCGGCACTTCATTCTGGAGAAGCCATTCCTCGATATTGGCTTTAACGGCCTCGCCTGGGAAGTTGAGCTCGTGAGTTTTGACGGCGGCGGCGTCATTGTCGATCGCCAGCACCGGGGTGAACCCGCCGCAAAACAGCTCGTCGTAGAAGCCCAAGCTCATGCCGCCGGCGCCGCTGAAAAGGTCAATCAGGCGCAATGTCATGGCGGCTTCGCCCTCCTTAAATACACGCAAACAAAACGCGAACACGATTCGCGTGTCAACAGCATACCATCCAAGGGTTAGGCTCGGATGAAGCCCTTATCTGAGGTTGATCAATCTCTCCACAAGAGCGGCGTGATGGCGGGTCTCGCACTCCCAGACCGTGACCACCTCAAAGCCTATGCCGCGCAAGTCAGCCTCGACGCGTTGATCCCGCACTCGGTTCGCCGCGAACTTAACCAACCACTCCTCCCGATTGTTGACCGGCACCGTTCCTCGCTTGCAGTCATGATGATGCCAGAAGCACCCATGAACCTGCACGACCCAACCCTTGGAGCGGTTGGCGAAGTCCGGTTTCCCCGGCAAGTTACGGACATTTCGCCGGTAGGCCTTGCCCAGTTCACGAAGAACCTTTGCGACGCGCTCTTCAGGCGTCGTTCGCACTTGTCGGACCTTAGACATCGCCGACGTGGTGCGGGCGTTCAGAGGCTGCATGAGCCTGAGTATAGCCGCCCAGTCGCCCGCAGCGATCGCAATCTGTCGTAATTGACGCTTTCATTTCATCGGAGCGGCCTGTTTTCCGCCGCCGCAGCCCGCCTGAGTCGGCGCCGGTCCTATCCTTGCGCGCATGGAGGAGACCCTGGACGCCAAGCCCGCGCACTATCGCCTGTCGCGGGCGACGTGGGAGATCATTCTGGAGGCCTATCGCAACGGCGCGACCGTGCCGGAGCTGAGCGAGCGGTGGCGGGTGTCGCAGCACGCCCTGCGCAAGCGGATCACCGTCCACGGCGCGACCAAGCGCGACTGGGGCGACGCGCGGGCGCGTGAGCAGGCCGAGGCGCGCGAGCGGATGCAGGCCGAGCGGGCGGCGGCCGAGGCGGTTCGCGCCGAAGCCCTGTTCGCCCCCTCCGAAGAGGAGGCGGATGAGACGGCGGAGGTTCTGGCCGAGACGGCGATGCGGGCCTGGGCGCGAGCCATGCGGGGACGGATGTGGGACGAGGCCAAGGCCCTGGCCCAACTGGCCGAGGCCTATGGCCGGATGGCGCAAAGGGGCGAGCGGGCGCGGGCGCGCGGCGAGGTGACGCTGGACGACATTCCGCTGGAGCTGATCAAGGCGCTGGCGCTGAACGAGGATCAGTGCGCCTCCAGCCGACTGGCGATCTGGGACGAGGCGGACCCGCATCCGGCCAAGCAGGAGTATTGGGCGGTCAACGCCGCGCAACGCGAGGCGGGCATGGAAGAATGGCTGGCCCTGATGCGAGAGCGCAAGACGCTGCGGGATCGGGTGCGCGAACTGGAGGCGGCGGCGGGCCTGGACCCCCGCTCTGATCAAGCGCAGGCCGAGCGCGCCGGCGAAGATGAAGAATTCTTCATATAACAATGTGTCGCGTTGCCGGAGACGCGCGTGCGGTTAAGGTCCGCCTCAACATGATCCGTTGGGGACTGAAAACATCATGCGCCTTGCCGCCTCTTCCGTTGCGCTCGCCGCCCTGCTGGCCGTGAGCACGCCCGTTATCGCCGCGCCTGCGGCCGCCGCCGCAACCGTGACCGCCGCCCAGGCCGAGCCCCTGCGCGGGGCGCCGGTGTCGGAGCTGATCGCCCGCGTCGACATTCCGTGGAAGCGCTTCCAGCTCGACAACGGCCTGACCGTCCTGGTCCACGAGGACCGCAAGGCCCCCGTCGTCGCCGTGTCGGTCTGGTATAATGTCGGATCGAAGGACGAGCCCAAGGGGTCGACCGGCTTCGCCCACCTGTTCGAGCATCTGATGTTCGGCGGGTCGGAGAACTCGCCTTCCAGCCACATCCAGACGATGAACGCAGCGGGCGCCACGGGCCTGAACGGCACGACCTGGTTCGACCGCACCAACTATTTCCAGACGGTGCCGACCCCGGCGCTGGACTACACCCTGTATCTGGAATCCGACCGCATGGGCTATCTGCTGGGCCAGGTCAGCCAGGAGGTGCTGGATCTGCAGCGCGGCGTCGTTCAGAACGAGAAGCGTCAGGGCGACAATCAGCCCTACGGCATGACCTATTACGCCACGCTGGAAGCCCTGTTCCCTGAAGGGCACCCCTATCGCCACTCGACCATCGGCTCGATGGCCGACCTGGACGCGGCCAGCATGGAGACGGTGCGCGACTGGTTCCGCCAGAACTACGGCCCGAACAACGCCGTCCTGGTCCTGTCGGGCGACATCGACGAGGCGAAGGCCCGCGAACTGACAGAGAAGTATTTCGGCGCCATCGCGCGCGGCCCGGTCAACACCCCGGCGGCGGCGCCGGTGCCGACCCTGTCGGCGCCGGTCGAACAGGTGTTGCACGACCGCGTGGCCCAGACGCGCATCAGCCGCACCTGGGTGGTGCCGGGCCTGGGCGATCCGGACTCCGTGCCGCTGAGCGTCGGCGCCTCGGTGCTGGGCGGCCTGGCCAGCTCGCGCCTGGACAATGTGCTGGTGCGCGACGAGCAGACGGCCTCCAGCGTCTCGGCCGGCAATCAGGTGTTCCAGCGGGTCGGCATGTTCAGCTATTCCGCCATGGTCAAGCCGGGCGCCGATGCGGACGCCGTGGCCCGGCGCATGGATGAGGTCCTGGCCGACCTGATCGCCAACGGCCCGACGCAGGACGAGATCAACCGCGTCGTCACCCGTTACGCCTCGCAGCGCATCCAGGGACTGGAGACCGCCAACGGCAAGGCCTCGGTCCTGGCCGAGGGGCAGCTGTATTCGAACGATCCGGACTTCTACAAGAAGGAGCTGGCGGCCTATGCGGCGGTGACCCCGGCCCAGGTCCAGGCCGCCCTCCAGAAATGGCTGAGCCGCCCTGTCTACAGCCAGATCGTCATGCCGGGCGAGCGCGAGGCCTACGCCGAGGCCGCCGCCGCCCCTTCGGGCGCGACCCCGGTTCCGGCCGAGCCGATCCAGCGCGTGGCCCGCGACCCCGCCCCGACCATCGGCCAGGTCTCCAACGTCGACTTCCCGGCGGTGGAGCGCGCCGCCCTGTCGAACGGCATCGAGATCGTCTACGCCCGCTCGACCACCGTGCCGGTGACCCGTGTGGCGCTGGAATTCGACGCCGGGGTCGCGGCCGACCGCGCCGACCGACTGGGCGCCCACACCCTGATGCTCAACGTCATGCAGGAAGGCACGACGACGCGCGATTCCAAGGCCCTGGCCGAGGCGCAGGAGCGTCTGGGCGCCAGCGTCTCCGTCGGCTCGTCGATGGACCGCACCGTGGCCAATCTGTCGGCGGTGACGACCAATCTGCAGCCGTCGCTGGCCCTGCTGTCGGACGTGGTGCGCAACCCGGCCTTCGCCCCGACCGAGATCGAGCGCCTGCGCGCCACGCGCCTGGCCGCCCTGGCCAATGAGAAGACCCAGCCCGCCGCCATCGCCGGCCGCGCCCTGCCCCCGCTGATCTACGGCGAGAGCCACCCCTACGGCCGCCCGTTCGGCGGTTCGGGCGACGAGGCGGTGATCCGCGCCCTGACGCGCGACGATCTGGCGGCCGAACACGCCCGCTGGATCCGCCCGGACAACGCCAGGCTGTTCGTCGTCTCCGACCTGCCGCTGGCGGAACTGAGGCCGCAACTGGAGGCCGCCTTCGGAAACTGGCGCGCCCCGACGACGGCCAAGGGCGTCAAGGGCTTCGACGCCGCCCTGCCGCAGACCTCGGCGCGGGTGGTGCTGATCGACCGGCCGCAGTCGCCGCAGTCGCTGATCTACGGCGGCCAGGTGCTGCCGGTGTCGGGGACGGACGACATCCTGACCCTGACCACGGCCAATACGGTGCTGGGCACGGACTTCCTGTCGCGCATCAACGCCGACCTGCGCGAGACCAAGGGCTGGTCCTACGGCGTGCGCGGCACGATCAGCCAACTGCAGAACCGCGCCCCCTACATCGTCAACGCCCCGGTCCAGGCCGACCGCACGGGCGAGTCGATCGCCGCCCTGATCGGCCAGTACGAACGTTTCCTCGGCGCCGAGGGCGTGACCCCGGCCGAGCGCGAGCGCACCGTCCTGGGCGACACCCGCGCCCTGTCGGGCAGCTATGAGACCTCGTTCCAGGTGCTGAACGCCCTGCGGTCGAACGCCCTGTTCGGCCGACCGGACGACTATCAGGAGACCCTGGCCGGCCGCATCAACGCCCTGACGGCCGAGCAGATGGACGCCGCCGCCCGCGCCGCCATTCAGCCGTCGCGCTTCGTCTGGGTGGTGGTCGGCGACGCCGCCGTGGTCAAGCCACAGCTGGACGCCCTGGGCCTGCCGGTCGAGGTGCGAGCCGCCGAGGCGCCGAAGACGGCGCAGTAAGCGCTTCGTACCAGGCCAGACATGGAGACGGCCGGCGGGGCGCCCCGTCGGCCGTTTTCCTTTGCGGTTGACCCCGAGCGCGGCCGGGGCGAGCCTTCGCCCCTCTCCTCCCCTCGCCGGAGCCTTCATGCCGACCGACGCCTTCAACCCCGCCGCCCGCGCCCCGCGCCTGGCCGTGCTGATCGACGGCGAGAACGCCTCGGCCCGCATCGCCGAAGCCCTGTTCACCGAGATCGCGACCCTGGGCGAGGCGTCGGCGCGGCGCATCTACGGCGACGCGGCCAGCCCGGCGCTGCGCGGCTGGATCGACGTCCTGCCCCGCTGGGCGATCCAGTGGCAGCAGAATTTCCAGAACACCAAGGGCAAGAACTCGGGCGACATCGCCCTGGTCATCGACGCGATGGATCTACTGCACTCGGGGCGGTTCGACGGTTTCTGCCTGGTATCGTCGGACAGCGACTTCACCCGACTGGCGGCGCGCATCCGCGAACAGGGCGTGCCGGTCTACGGCTTCGGCGAGCGCAAGACGCCCGAGAGCTTCCGCCAGGCCTGCACCCGTTTCATCTACACCGAGAACCTGACCGGCAGAGCCGCCGCCGAAACTGACGCCGACGCCGCGCCCCCCGCCGAACGCAAACCCGCCGAGGCGGCCGCCCTGATCGCCGCCGCCATCACCGACATGGACGAGGACGGCGACGGCTGGGTCAACATCGGCGGCGTGGCCAACCGCCTGCGCAACACCTACCCCGACTTCGACCAGCGCACCTACGGCCACGCCAAGCTGTCCGAACTGGTCCGCGCCACAGGCCGATTCGACGTCGAGGTCGGCCCCGGCGGCGTCATGCGGGTACGGCTCAAGCAGCAATAGGACGCCTCGTCCCCTTCCCCCCGGCGCAGCATGGTCTATGTGTGGCCCATGGCCGCTGCAGAGACTCCCGTCGAGACGTTCAAACGCGCCCTGTCGCATGCGGCGAGGGCGCTGGCCGAGCAGGCTGAGCTGGAAGTGCATTTCGGCAGCGACGGTCCGCGACTGTCGAACGGCGTGCTGACCCTGCCCCACCCGCCGCGCGACCCGGCAGCGCCCGAGAGCGCCGCCCTTCGCGGTCAGGCGGACCGGCTGGCGCTGCGTCTGGCCAACCATGACCCGGCGCTGGACGCCAAGCTGCGCCCCGTCGACATGAATGCGGCCGAGGTCTTCGACGCCGTCGAACAGGCCCGCGTCGAGGCCGTCGGCGCGCGCGAGCTGAAGGGCGTGCGGCGCAACCTCGACTCCGCCCTGGTCACCCGGCTGGAGAAGTCGGGCGCCCTGCGCGCCGAGGCGGCTCAGGTGCCGGTGGCCGAGGCGGCCGCCCTGTTGCTGCGCGAGAGGATGACGGGCGAGCCGGCCCCCGACGGCGCCAAGACCATGCTGGACCGGGTCCGCGCCGAACTGGAGGCCAAGGCCGGCGCCGAGCTGGACGCCCTGGCCGCCCTGGGCGACGACCAGGCGGCCTTCGGCGCGCGCATGAAGGATCTGCTGCGCGCGCTGGACCTGGACCCCGGCGACGCCGACGGCGGCGACTCGCCCGAGGAGAACGGCGAAGACGACGCCGACAAGCCCGATCAGGACGAGGCCGATCCGGACGAGCAGGAAGAACAGGACGGCGGCGACGGCGGCGAGTCCCTGGACGGCACGGCCGACGACCAGTCCGCCGAGGACGAACGTCAGGCCCGCCCCGACGGCACGCCCGGCGAACCGGACGGAGAGGGCCAGGAAGACGCCCCGGAACTGAGCGAAGGGGATCGCCCCAACCATCAGCAGACCCAGGACGATGGCCGGGCGGTCGAAGTCTATCACGCCTTCACCACCGCCTATGACGAGATCATCGACGCGGCCGAACTGTGCGATCCGATGGAGCTGGACCGGCTGCGCGCCCTGCTGGACGCCCAGTTGTCGACCCTGGGCAGCGTCGTCTCACGCCTGGCCAACAAGCTGCAGCGGCGCCTGCTGGCGCAACAGAACCGCAGCTGGATGTTCGATCTCGAGGAAGGGATGCTGGACACGGCGCGCCTGACCCGCGTCATCACCGACCCGACCAGCCCCCTGTCGTTCAAGATGGAGAGCGAAAGCCCCTTCCGCGACACGGTCGTGACCCTGTTGCTGGACAACTCGGGCTCGATGCGCGGGCGGCCGATCATGGTGGCGGCGGTCTGCGCCGACATCCTGGCGCGGACGCTGGAGCGGTGCGGGGTCAAGGTCGAGATCCTGGGCTTCACCACCCGCGCCTGGAAGGGCGGACAGAGCCGCGAGGCGTGGATCAGCGCGGGCAAGCCCGCCAATCCCGGCCGCCTGAACGACCTGCGCCACATCATCTACAAGAGCGCCGATGCGCCCTGGCGCCGGGCCAAGAAGAACCTGGGCCTGATGATGCGCGAGGGTCTGCTGAAGGAAAACATCGACGGCGAGGCGCTGGAGTGGGCGCATGACCGTCTGCTGGCCCGGCCCGAGGCGCGGCAGATCATGATGGTCATCTCGGACGGATCGCCGGTCGACGACTCGACCCAGTCGGCCAACGCCGCCCTCTATCTGGACAAGCACCTGCGCCAGGTGATCGAGAAGATCGAGACGCGCAGCCCGGTCGAGTTGCTGGCCATCGGCATCGGCCACGACGTGACCCGCTGGTATCGCCGCGCCCTGACCATCGTCGACGTGGAACAACTGGCGGGCGCCATGACCGAGAAGCTGGCCGAACTGTTCGAGGCCGAGCCCAAGACCGTCAGCGGCCAAAGACTCGGCGGCCAGGGCGGGCGCGTTCCGCACAAGCGCGCGGCGTGAATCGCCGCCTCTATGTCGCCGCCCTGATTTCTCTCGCCCTGGCCGCCTGCGCCGGGGCGGCGGTCTCATCTCATCCCTGGACGCCCGAAGCGACAGCCGACGGCTGGGCGCCGGCGGGCGGGTCGACGCGGCAGGTCGGCCTGGGCTGGCCGGGCGGCGCCAAACTGGCCGAGGGTGTGCGCTATGCGGGCGGAGTGCAGTTGATCGCGGCGCCCGCCTCCAGCCTGCATAGTCTGTCGGACCTGAAGCTGACCGGCGACGACGGCTTCGTCGCCGTGTCGGATTCGGGCGATCTGGTGCGCGGGCGGCTGGAGTTGGATGCGGACGGCAAGCTGTCGGGACTGCACGATCTGCGGGTGCGCCGGCTGACCACGGCCGAGGGCGAGCCGATCATCGACAAGGTCGCGGGCGACGCCGAGGGGCTGGCCCTGACCGAAGAGGGCGAGGTGCTGATCAGCTTCGAGCGCCAGCACCGCATCTGGAGCTACGGCTCGCTGGACGGCCTGCACGCCCGCCCCGAAGCGCGGGCGTATCCGGCAGCGGACTTTCCCCCGAATGAAGGCATGGAGGGCCTGGCTGCGGCGCCCGGCGGCTGGCGTGCCGGCGGCGAAGGCGGCGGCGTGTGGGACTGTTCGCCGGAAGGCTGCCGCACCGTTGTCGAGCCGACGCCGCCCGCCGACAGCTGGCGGCTGACCGGGCTGGAGCGCGATCCCGGCGGCGACGGCTGGTTCGCCATGCAGCGGTCATGGCGTCCGCCGTTCGACGTGCGCGCGCGGGTGCGCCGTATGGACGCCGACGGGACGTTGGGACCGGTGCTGGTCGAGCTGAAGCTGCCGGGCCTGACGGATAATTTCGAAGGGATCGCCGCCGAGGCTAAGGGCGAAGGCGTGCGCCTCTACATCCTGTCCGACGACAACGCCAATCCGGCGCAGAAGACGCTGATGCTGGCCTTCGACGTCCGCTGATCCTTCTCCCTCAAGGGGAGAAGGCCTTAGATCCGTTCGCTGATCTTGATGGCGGCCTTACAGCCGACCTTGATGACGCTGCTGAGCAGGCGGTAGGCAGGGGCCTCGCGGCTGCCGTGCTCGATGGCGTGGTCGTGGTGGGCCAGTTCCTCTTCGCGGAACTTCGTCAGTTCGGCGGCCAGGTCGGGATCGCGGTCGCGGATCTCCTCGATCTGGTCGGCGTAGTGTTTCTCGATGACGCTCTCGACCGCCTCGGTGCAGGCGTGGGCCGCCTTTTCCGAGATCAGGGCCGTGCCGGCGCCGAGCGCCGTGGCCGCCAGCTTCCACAGCGGGATCATGGCCGTGGGGCGCACCCGGTTCTCGTTCAGCAGCGTCTCGAACCGGGCGAGATGGACGGCCTCGTGCCCCTCCATTTCGGTCAGGTCGGCGGCGATGGCGTCCTTGCCCTTGCGGCCTTCCAGCACGGCGCGCTGGGCGCGGTAGATGTGGACGGCCGCGAATTCACCCGCGTGGTCGACGCGCAGCATCTCGGCCAGGCGGGCCTTGTCCTGCCCCACGCCGGGGCGAGCCAGGGGAATGCGGCGGGCGGCGGAAACGGTTGCGGCGGCTTCGGTCATGACGCTTCGATCCTAGCTCCTCGGCGCGCGGGCGTCCTTGGGACGTTTCGCCGCCAGCAGGCTGAAGATAGCCAGCGCCAGGGAGATCACAAAGTTCCAGCCCGCCATCGACAGGCCCGCAAAGCTCCACGGAATATCGCCGCAGGAGACGAAACCCGCGCTTCCGCCCGTGCCGTCGACCAGGGCCGTCAGCGCCGACAGGTCGATGGTGGTGCTGGGCGCGGCCATGCAGGTGGCCGGCAGGGCCCACCACTTCAGCTCGCCCCCGGCGTGATAGCCCGCCGTGATCGCCCCGGTCAGGAAGACCGCCGCCAGCAGGAAGGAGGCGATGCGCGGCGTGCCCCGGCTGGCCCGGCTGAACAGGGCCCAGAAGGTGGCCGCTCCGGCGATGGCGACGGCGGCCCAGTAGACCTCGCGCTGCTTCAGGCACAGGTTGCAGGGCGCCATGCCGCCGAACCGCTCGAACGCATGGGCCGCACCCAGCATGGCCAGGGCGGCGGCCAGGGCGAAGGCCGTCCACCAGCGGGTCAGCAATTTGTAGATCGCGCTCATATGCGCCTCACAGGAACCAGGCGCCTCTCATAAACCGGGCCGAGACCGGCGTCGATCAGTGTCCGATCAGCTTGACCATAAAGAAGGCGCCGATCAGCAGGACCAAGAACAGGACGGTGAACAGGGCCAGCCGCTTCTCGACGATCGCCAGCATGGGCGGCCCCCAGCGCTTGAGCACGAAGGCCACCAGGAAGAAACGAGCGCCGCGCGTCACGACGCACAGGGCGATGAACAGCGCCAGATTGAACTGGAAGATGCCCGAGGCGATGGTGATCAGCTTGAAGGGGATGGGGGTCAGCCCCTTGATCAGGATGACCCAGGCGCCGTGCTGCTGGAACAGGGCCTTGGACGCCTCGAACGCATCAGCCTTGCCCAGCCAGGCCAGCATCTGCAGGCCGACCGGCTCCAGGAAATAGCCGATGGCGTAGCCCGCTATCCCGCCCAGCACCGAAGCGACGGTGCAGACCATGGCGTAGAAATAGGCGCGCTCCGGCTTGGCCAGCACCATGGGCGCCAGCATGACGTCGGGCGGAATCGGAAAGAAGGAGCTTTCGGCGAAGGACACCACGGCCAGCGATCGGGTCGCGTGACGATGGCGGGCCAGGGAAAAGACCCAGTCATAGAGCTTGCGAAGCATTCAGGCGTCCCGGTCGAGGCCCCCCGCCTCTCGTCTCCCGCCCGATAGCAGGCCGCATCGGCGGGGGCGAGAGGCGAAGGGCGGCTGCGACACTGGAACGTGCGCCGTTTCACTCCAGAGCCGCCTTGCGCGCCATGCCGCCCCGCCAGTAGGTTCCGCCCCAATCAGCGGCCGCGCCATGACGGCCCCGGCCGCGCCAAACCATAAGAGAGAGGAGACGCGTCATGCAGGACGCCGCCAAACTCGACCAGGAAAACCCCCTCGGCGTCGACGGCTTCGAGTTCGTCGAATTCACCGGCCCCGAGCCCGACGCGATGATTTCACGTCTGGAGCTGATGGGCTTCACCCCGACCCATGTGAATCCCGCCAACGACGTGGTCCGCCTGAAACAGGGCGACATCACCATGCTGGTTCACCGCAAACCGGCCGGACAGGCGGCGGACTTCGCCAGGGATCACGGCCCCTCGGCCAACGGCATGGCCTTCCGCGTCGCCGACGCCAAGGCGGCTTACGATGGCGCGCTGGCGCGCGGCGCCCGCCCCGCCGAGGGCGTGCACGGCGGGGCGTTGGCGAACGACTACCCCTATGTGCTGCAGGGCATCGGCGGCAGCCTGCTCTATGTCATCGACCAGTACGGCGAGACCGGCTCCCTCTATGACGCCTGGGACGAGATCGAGGGCTGGGAGGAGGCCGAGCGCAGGAACAGCGTCGGTCTGGAGATTCTGGATCACCTGACCCACAACGTCCGTCGCGGCGAGATGCGCACATGGTCGGGCTTCTACAACTCGGTGTTCAACTTCGAGGAACAGAAGTATTTCGACATCAAGGGCAAGGCGACGGGCCTGTTCTCCCAGGCGATGATCGCGCCCGACCGCGCCATCCGCATCCCGCTGAATGAAAGCCAGGACGAGAATTCCCAGATCGAGGAGTTCATCCGTCGCTACAACGGCGAAGGCATCCAGCACATCGCCCTGACCACCGAGAACATCTTCGAGACGGTCGAGGCGATGCGCGAGCGCGGCGTCGACTTCCAGGACACCATCGAGACCTATTTCGAACTGATCGACAAACGCCTGCCGGGCCATGGCGAGGACGTGGAGCGGATGCGCAAGAACCGCATCCTGATCGACGGTTCGGACGAGGACGGCCTGCTGCTGCAGATCTTCACCCAGGACACCTTCGGTCCGATCTTCTTCGAGATCATCCAGCGCAAGGGCAATGAGGGCTTCGGCAACGGCAACTTCCAGGCCCTGTTCGATTCGATCGAGCTGGACCAGATCCGTCGCGGCGTCATCAAGGTCGACGCCTGAATGCGGTTCCGACCGCCGCACTGGCTGCCCTGGCTCGGCCCGCTTCTGGCGGCCGGGGCCGGAGCGCTCGCGGGCGAGTACTGGCTGGGAGGCGGGTTCTGGATGGTCCTGGCCGCCGCCCTCGTCTGCGGCTTCGCCCCCATCCTAGCCCACCGCCTGTGGCGACGCCTGCATCATAGACGCTAGACTTCAGCGACGAGGCGGGCGCCGTCAGGCGCCGCCCTCCGTCCGCTATCGCCGCCGATCCGCCTCCCGGCAAAGGGGAGGAAAAGAACAATGGGGAGCTTGAAATGAAATCCATCGCCTTCGCCGCCGCTGCGGCCGCCGCCCTGCTGGCCGCGCCAGCCCTTGCTCAGATTCCGGGGGCTCAAGACGCGCCGCAGTGGTCGCTGGCCATCCACGGCGGCGCCGGCGTGATCGAACGCGCCCAGCTGAGCCCCGAGCGCGACGCCGCCTATCGCGCCGGACTGCAGGCCGCGCTGGACGCCGGTTCGGCCGTGCTGGCGCGCGGCGGGTCGTCGCTGGACGCCGTCCAGGCTGCGGTCGAGGTGATGGAGGAGAACCCCCTGTTCAACGCCGGGCGCGGCGCCGTCTTCACCTCGGCGGGCAAGAACGAGTTGGACGCCGCCGTGATGAACGGCCCGGACCTGACCGCCGGGGCCGTGGCCGGCCTGACCCGCACCCGCCATCCGATCGCCGCCGCCCGCGCCGTGATGGAGAAGTCGCCCCACGTCATGATGATCGGCGAGGGCGCCGAGACCTTCGCCCGTTCCGTCGGCCTGGAGGAGGTGGCGCCCGCCTTCTTCTTCACCGAGAGCCGCTGGCAGGCCCTGGTCAAGGCCCTGACCGATCGGGGCGAGACCGTGCCGCCGCGCCCCGAGGGCGCCCCGGCCGAACCGGCCCGCCTGGGGCCGGCCGCGCCCCTGGCCTTCAACCTCATTGAAGCCCCGCTGGACGAGCGCAAGTTCGGCACCGTCGGCGCCGTGGCCGTGGACAGCCAGGGACGGCTGGCGGCGGCCACCTCGACCGGCGGCATGACCGCCAAGCGCTGGGGCCGGGTCGGCGACGTGCCGATCATCGGCGCCGGGACCTACGCTTCCAACGCCGACGGCTGCGCCGTCTCGGCGACAGGCTCGGGCGAGTATTTCATCCGCGCCACCGTGGCGCGCGACATCTGCCGCCGCACGGCCGAGGGCGCGACCGTCCAGGCCGCCGCCGACGCCGAGATCGCCGAGGTCGGAAGCATCGGCGGTGACGGCGGCGTCATCGTCATGGGCAAGGACGGCGTCCACGCCTTCTCGATGAACACCTCGGGCATGTATCGCGGCGCCGTCTCCTCGACCTCGCCCGCCCGCGTCGCCATCTACGGCGACGAAGAGGGCGCGCGTTGAGCGCCAAGAGCGACCATGCGGGGGTCCTCGCGCCCCCGCCGCTGATCTACCTGGCCTTCCTGCTGGTCGGGTTCGGGATCGGCCGCCTGATCGGCGAGCCGTCCCTGGGCCTGGCGATCGAATGGCGGCGCGGCCTGGCCTTCGTTCTGGTGATCGGCGGCCTGCTGCTGGACGGGATCGCGGCCGGGACCTTCCGTCGCCTCGGCACCCCGCCCGAGCCGTGGAAGCCGACGACGGCGCTGGCGACCGGCGGGCTCTATCGCTTCAGCCGCAACCCGATCTACCTGGGCTTCGGCCTGACCTACATCGGCTTCGCCGTGGCCATGGACAGCCCGATCGCCCTGGCCATGCTGCCGCCCTGCCTGATCGTGATCGACCGCTTCGTCATCGCCCGCGAGGAGCGGTATCTGTCGGCGCGTTTCGGCGCCGAATACGAGGCCTATAAAGGGAGGGTGCGCCGATGGCTGTGAACCCCGAGACGCCCCCGCCCCACGCCGACGAACTGTCGGAGATGGCGATCGAGGAGCTGGACGCCGCCTGCGGCCTGCGCTGGAACGAGATGAAGGCCGTCACGCCCTGGGGCGACGCCTATGAGGGCATGGCCCCGTCCGGCCGCACGGTCGAGATCGAGCGCCGCTACCTGTGGGCGCACGAGCCCGCGGGCGCCGTCATCGTCGAGGTCGAGGTGCGCGACCCGGCTCAGCGCACCGGCGCCGAAGCGCGGGCCGTGATCACCCCTCCCGAATAATTCCCCTCTGCAACGGCGCCGGCGCCGTCATCTCCCCGCTTTCCAAGCGCCTCGGCCGAGACTAGCCTCCTCTCCATGAAACTCGCCTCGCTCAAGCACGGCCGTGACGGCCGTCTCGTCATCGTCTCGAACGACCTGAACTGGTTCACGGACGCCTTCCTGATCGCGCCGACGCTGCAGGCGGCGCTGGACGACTGGGAGCGCTGCGAGCCCCAGCTGCGCGCCCTGGCCGAAAGCCTGGAGCACGAAGCCGTGCCGCGCGGCCGCTTCCGCGAGCATGAGGCAGCCGCCCCCCTGCCCCGCGCCTACCAATGGGCCGACGGCTCGGCCTATGTGAACCACGTCGAACTAGTGCGTAAGGCGCGCGGCGCCGAGATGCCCGAAAGCTTCTGGACCGATCCGCTGATGTATCAGGGCGGCTCCGACGGCTTCCTATCGCCGCGCGACGCCATCCCGCTGAAGGACGAGGCCTGGGGCTGCGACCTGGAGGCCGAGATCGTGGTCGTCACCGGCGACGTGCCCCTGGGCGCGACGCGCGACGAGGCCCTGGCGGCGATCCGCCTGGTCGGCCTGGTCAACGACGTCTCGCTTCGCAACCTGATCCCGGCTGAACTGTCCAAGGGCTTCGGCTTCGTCCAGTCCAAGCCGGCCAGCGCACTGTCGCCGGTCTTCGTCACGCCGGACGCGCTCGGCGATCGCTGGCAGGACGGCAAGCTGTCGGGCGCCCTGCTGGTTCAGGTCAACGGCCAGGACTTCGGCCGCGCCGACGCCGGCGTCGACATGACCTTCGACTTCGGGACCCTGATCGCCCACCTGGCCAAGACCCGCGCCCTAGGCGCCGGAACCGTCATCGGCTCAGGCACGGTGTCGAACAAGGACGCCGACGGCGGCCCCGGCAAGCCGGTGTCCGAGGGCGGACTGGGCTACAGCTGCATCGCCGAGATCCGCACGGTCGAGACCATCCAGACCGGCGCGGCCAGGACTCCCTTCCTCAAGCACGGCGACAGCGTCCGCATCGAAATGCTGGACGAAAAGAACCACAGCCTGTTCGGCGCCATCGAACAGACGGTGGAGCCGGTCTAAGCGGCTCGATAAAAACTGGCGGCGGCTGCGCTTCATCGATTGACGCGACCTCAGCCGCCGCTAGATTGCGCCGCCTTGAGCCTAGCCGTGCCGGTGTGGTGGAATTGGTAGACGCGCCGGACTCAAAATCCGGTTCCGCAAGGAGTGTCGGTTCGAGTCCGACCACCGGCACCAGCTGACTTTCAAGCCCCCTTGAGGATCAGAGCGACGCTTTCCCCGGCGTCCCCCGTCCAGGCAGACGACCGGTCGGCGGGATGGCGGACGTCTCGACGGACATCGGCGCGGCGCCGACCAGGGCGCCTCGCTCGGCGCAGAACGGATTCATCTGCCGCTCCCAGCCGCCGTTGAGCGAGCAGGAATAGCAACCCGACAGCATCACGCAGGCGCCGATGACTGACAGAGCCTTCCAGGTGCGAGCCGACATCATCGTCCTCCATGGCCTTCCGTGCGACGTGTAGCATGGCGACCCCGCCTCGACAGGCCGTCGCGGCGCAGCTTGCGGGCGACTTGCGCATTGAAAGGGGCGAGGCCCCTTGATTAACCGGACACAAGTGTCCACTTAGCGCGCCATGACCCGTCCGTTGCGACAAGACGCCGCAGAACGTCGCGAGAAGCTGCTTCTGGCGGCGGAGACCGCCTTTGCGCGCGACGGGCTGGACGCGCCGCTGCATCTGATCGCCGAGCAGGCAGGGGTCGGCCGGGCGACCCTGTATCGAAACTTCGCCGACCGCTCCGAGCTCGCCCTGGCGGTCTTCCTGAAGCAGATCGACGACCTGGCGCGGCGCACCCGCGCCCAGTTGGACGATCCGGACGTCTTCGTCTGGTTTCTGGAGCAGATGACCCGGCTGATGCTGGACAGCGCGGGCCTGTCCAGCGCGATCCGCGATCTGAAGGACGAGGCCCTGGCGCCCATCCGTCAGGGACTGAAAGCCGCCGGAGCCGAGGCCCTGGCCGTGTCCCAGGCAGCGGGGCGGGTGCGGCCGGACCTGACGGTCGAGGATATCCGCGTCCTGGCCCTGATGCTGGGCGCTCCGTCGCGGACGGCCCCGGCGAAGGCGCGCGAAGCGCTCAGCCTGCGGTCCCTGGCCCTGGTGCTGGACGCGGTGCGGCCGCGCGGCGAGGCCGCATGAGCCGCCGTCACTGGGACCTGCCGTGGGAGGAATTCCTCGCCACCCTGAAGCCGCACGAGCGGCCGGTCCTGCCCGGTTCGCCCGCGACGCCGGATCATACGACGCCCTGGCGGCTGGCCTACGCCTTCGTCGGGGTGCTGGTGGCCCTGACCGGAAGTCTGGGCAACGCCGCCGTGACGGCCGACCTGCCGCAACTGGCCGGGGCGCTGGGCGTGACCACGACGGAGGCGGCATGGCTGCCCGTGGTCTTCGTCATGACCAACGCCTGCATGAACCTGCTGCTGGTCAAGTTCCGGATGCAGTACGGCCTGCGCCTGTTCACCGAGATCATCCTGGTCGTCTTCCTGGCCACGGCGGCGGCGCATCTGTTTCTGGAAGACTACGGCTCCACGCTGATTGTGCGCGGCGTGGCCGGGATGGCGGCGGCGGGGATGTCGACCCTGGGCATCCTCTACATCATCCAGGCCTTTCCGGCGCAGCACCGGCTGAAAGGCATCATCATCGGCGTCGGCCTGTCCAGCCTGGCCATTCCCCTGGCGCGGCTGGGCGTCATGCGTCTGCTGGACCTGGATCAGTGGCGGGCCTTCTACATGTTCGAGCTGGGGCTGGTGCTGGTCGCCCTGCCCGCCGTCTTCGCCCTGAGGATGCCGCCGTCGCAGCGGGTGCGCGTGTTCGAGAAACTGGACTTCGTCACCTTCGCCCTGTTCGCGCCGGGCGTGGCCCTGCTGACGGCCGTGCTGGGTCTGGGCCGCATCGTCTGGTGGACGGAGGCGGCGTGGATCGGCTGGGCCCTGGCCGGGGCGATCGTGCTGCTGACCGCCGCCGTCCTGATCGAATACAACCGGACCAACCCGCTGATCGACCTCAAGTGGCTGGCGGGCCGCGACCTGGTGCGGCTGCTGCTGGCGATCCTGCTGGTGCGGATCGTCCTGTCGGAACAGACCACCGGCGCGGTCGGCTTCCTGCAACAGATGGGGCTGGTGCCGCAGCAGATGCAGGGCCTGTTCGTGGTCATGCTGATCGCCACGGCGGCGGGGACCCTGGTCAGCGCCTTCACCCTCAACCCGATGAAGCTGTGGAAGCCGATCTCGATCGCTCTGGTCATGATCGCCGTCGGCGCCTTCATCGACAGCCACGCCACCGTGCTGACGCGCCCGACCCAGCTCTATTTCAGCCAGGCCCTGCTGGCCTTCGCCGCCGCCTTCTTCATCGGCCCGACCATGATCCTGGGCTTCGGCAAGGTGCTGCAGGGCGGGGGCAAGAACATGGTCAGCTTCATCGTCCTGTTCTCCATCGGCCAGAACGTCGGCGGACTGATGGGCTCGGCCCTGGTCGGCACCATCCAGACCCTGCGCGAGAAGTTCCACTCCAGCCAGTTGTCCGAGAGCATCAGTCTGGGCGATCCCGAGACCGTGCTGCGCCTGCAGCAGTTGGGCGGCGCCTACGCCCATGTGATCGGCGACGCAGCCCAGCGTCAGGGCGCGGCCCTGCGCCTGCTGCAACAGCAGGTCAGCCAGCAGGCCCAGGTGCTGGCCTACAACGACGTCTTCCTGCTGATCTCGGGGGCCGCCGCGATCGGCGCCGCCTGGGTCGCCCTGAACCACTATCGGCCCAAGCTGGAGGCGCGCCGCGCCGCACGCCAGGCCCAGACGCAAGCCTCCGACGCCGCCGCCTCCGTCGCGACGGCCGTCGATTGAACCGGACAAGACCATGACCGACGCCGCCCCCTCGCCGTCCGCTCCAGCCGCGCCCCCTGCGCCCCCTCCGTCTGGGCCGACCCCTGCCGCGCCGCCGCCGTCCAGCGGCCGCCGCGTGATGTGGAGCGTGGCCCTGATCGCCATGGCCGTGGTGGGGATCAGCCTGATCCTGCACGCCTGGCGCCTGCCGCCTTTCTCGGGCGGGCCGCAGACCACGGACAACGCCTATGTGCGCGGTCAGGTGACCATCATCAGTCCGCAGGTCAGCGGCTATGTGACCTCGGTCGAGGTGCAGGATTTCCAGACGGTGAAGCAGGGTCAGCTGCTGGCCACGATCGACGACCGGATCTATCGCCAGCGGCTGGAGCAGGCGCAGGCCTCGCTGCATTCGGCCGAGGCGGCGCTGGCCAACTCGGCCCAGAGCCAGGCTTCGGCCCGCGGATCGGTCGCCCAGACGCGCGCCGCCATCGCCGCCGCCCAGTCGGCCGCAGCCAAGGCCCGCGCCGATGCGACGCGGGTTGGCGCCCTGTTCGAGGGCGGCTGGGTCGCCCAGGCCCAGGTCGACACAGCCCAGAACGCCCTGCGCGCCGCCGAAGCCCAACTGGCCGAAGCCCACGCCGCCGAGGACGTGGCCCAGACCGGCGTCACCTCGGCCGTGGTCAATCGAGGCTCGCTGGAGGCCGCCGTCGAGAACGCCCGCGCCCAGGTGCGCCTGGCGCAGATCGATCTGGACAATACCCGCATCGAGGCTCCGCGCGACGGCCGCCTGGGCGAGGTGACGGTGCGTCAGGGCCAGCAGGCGGCGGTCGGCACGCAGTTCATGGCGCTGGTCCCCGACGTGGTCTGGGTCACGGCCAATATGAAGGAGACGCAGATGCGCGACGTGCGCGTCGGCCAGCCGGTCGAGATCACCGTCGACGCCCTGGGCGGACGCGTCCTGACCGGCAAGGTCGAGCGCATCTCGCCCGCAACCGGCTCCGAGTTCAGCGTCATCCGCCCCGACAACGCCACGGGCAACTTCACCAAGGTGGCCCAGCGCATCCCCGTCCGCATCGCCGTCGATCCGGGCCAGGAGGGCGCCGAGCGGCTGGCGCCGGGCATGTCGGTGACGGCGCGGATCAAGGTGAAGGGCTGAAGGCGCCGCCCGCTCTTCCCGACTTCGGCCCGGATGAGCGGGTGACAGGAACGAACAGCCCCGAATCCGCAGCCCGCCGCCTGACTTATTGTTGCGGTGCGCAAATCTTCACCTTTGCAGGGTTGCGTCAGCCTGTCGCAGGCCGCATCTGGAGCCGATGACCAGCGCCCCCTCCTCCGCGATCAAGGCTCCGCCCAAGGGGCCGGGCTTCGCCGAATTCGTCTGCCTGATCGCCGTGATGATGGCGCTGAACGCCCTGGCGATCGACGCCATGCTGCCGGCCCTGCCCTACATCGGCGAGGATCTGGGCGTAGCCAATGAGAACAGCCGTCAGTGGGTCATCACCGCCTATCTGCTGGGCTTCGGCGTGGCGCAGCTGTTCTACGGCCCGCTGTCGGACCGTTATGGACGCCGGCCTGTGCTGTTCACGGGCATCGCCGTCTATGTCGTCTTCAGCGTTCTGGCCGCCTTCGCCCACACCTTCGACATGCTGATCCTGTCGCGGATCGGCATGGGGATCGGGGCGGCGGCGACGCGGGTGCTGGCCGTCTCGATCGTGCGCGACCGCTATGCCGGGCGGACGATGGCGCGGGTCATGTCGCTGAGCTTCCTGGTCTTCCTGGGCGTGCCCATCCTGGCGCCCGCCGTGGGCCAGACGATCATGCTGGTCGCGCCCTGGCCGTGGATCTTCGGCGTCTTCGCCCTGTCGGGCGGCGCCTTCCTGATCTGGGCGGGCCTGCGCCTGCCCGAGACCCTGCACCCCGAAGACCGGATGCCGATCGACATGGTCCGCATCGCCGGGGCTTTCCGCTTCGCCCTCAGCAACAGGATCGGCATGGGCTACGCCCTGGCCATGACCGTTATCAGCGGGGCGCTGTTCGGCTTCATCAACTCCTCGCAGCAGATATTCTTCGACGTGTTCAAGGCGCCGGGCCTGTTCCCCGTCGTCTTCGCCCTGGTGGCTGCGGGCATCGCCGTGGCTTCCGTCCTCAACGCGCGCCTGGTCGAGAAGCTGGGTTCGCGCCTGATCGCCCACACGGCCCTGTTCGGCTTCATCGGCTTCAGCGCCCTGCACGCCCTGATCGCCTGGACCGGACACGACAGCCTGTGGGTGTTCGCGGCCCTGCAGGCCTGTAAGATGTTCTGCTTCGGCTTCATCGCCGGCAATTTCGGCGCCATGGCCATGGAGCCGATGGGCCATATCGCGGGCACGGCCTCCTCGGCCCAGGGCTTCATCTCCTCGATCGGCGGGGCCCTGCTGGGCTTCGCCATCGGTCAGCAGTTCGACGGCACCACCGTGCCGATGACCGTGGGCTTCGTCCTGCTGGGCGTCGCGGCGTTGGCGCTGGTTCTGGCGGCCGAGAAGGGGCGGCTGTTCAAGGCCCATCACCTGCCGCCGACCGCAGCAAAGGCTTGATCTTTCGGGCGCAAGGGAGCCTTTTCGGGCGCATCTGATACGGAGCGTTCGATGACCCTGAAGCTGGTCGGGCGGGTTTCCGCCCTCGCTATAGCCGCCGCCCTCGCCACGTCCCTGGGCGCCTGCGCCACGACCGGAGACACGACGCCGATGTCGCCCCTGGTCCCGGCCGCGTCGGCCCAGGCGACGGCTTACGTCAACGACCCGCACTCCTGGGCCCGGCCCACCGAGGCGCGGGTGACGCACGTCGATCTGGACCTGGCCGCCGACTTCGCGGCCAAGACCCTGACGGGCACGGCGACGCTGGACGTGACCGGCCGCCCCGGCGCGACCGAGGTGGTGCTGGACGCCAAGATGCTGGACATCAAGAGCGTGACCGACGCTGAAGGCCGCCCGCTGGACTGGAGCCTGGGCGCCGCCGACCCGATCAAGGGCCAGCCCTTGAGCGTCCGCGTCCCGGCCTTCCAGAGCGGCGAGACGCAGAAGATCGTCGTCGCCTACGCCACCCGCCCCGACGCCTCGGCCCTGCAGTGGCTGAGCCCGCAGCAGACGGCGGGCGGCCAGAAGCCCTATCTGTTCAGCCAGGGCCAGGCGATCCTGACCCGCACCTGGATCCCGACCCAGGACAGCCCCGGCATCCGCCAGACCTACAGCGCCCGCATCACCGCCCCCGCCGACCTGACCGTCGTCATGTCGGCCGAGCAGCTGACCCCGCAGGGCGAGGCGGCCGGCGCCGGAACCAAGGCCTGGCGCTTCAAGCTGGATCAACCCATCCCGCCCTATCTGATCGCCATCGGCGCGGGCGACCTCGCCTTCGCCCCCTTCGACGAACGCACCGGGGTGTGGACCGAGCCGAGCCGGTTGAAGGCCGCCCAATGGGAGCTGGAGCCGACCGCCCAGATGGTCGATGCGGCCGAGGCGCTCTACGGCCCCTATCGCTGGGGCCGCTATGATCTGCTGGTGCTGCCGCCCAGCTTCCCCTTCGGCGGGATGGAGAACCCGCGCCTGACCTTCGCCACGCCCACCATCATCGCCGGGGACCGGTCGCTGGTGTCGCTGGTGGCGCACGAACTGGCCCACTCCTGGTCCGGCAACCTGGTGACCAACGCCACCTGGGCCGACATCTGGTTGAACGAGGGCACGACCACCTATTTCGAGAACCGCATCATGGAGGCGCTCTACGGCCGCGAGCGCGCCCTGCAGGAACAGGCCCTGGCCTGGAACGATCTGGTCGCCGAGATCGCCGTCACCGATCCGGGCGACACCCGCCTGCATCTGGACCTGACCGGACGCGACCCCGACGACGGCCTGTCGGGCATCCCCTATGACAAGGGCGCCGCCTTCCTGCGCACCATCGAACGCATCGTCGGGCGCGAGACGTTCGACGCCTGGCTGCGCGGCTATTTCGACCGCCACGCCTTCCAGCCGATGACCGACGTCGGCTTCCTGAAGGACATCCGCGAACATCTGATCAAGGGTGACGCCGCGCTGGAGGCGGAGCTGCAACTGGAGAACTGGATCTATCAGCCGGGCCTGCCGTCCAACGCCCAGGCGCCGGTGTCGCACGCCTTCGAAGCCGTGGATGCGGCCGCCGAGGCCTTCTACGTCGCCAAGGGCCCCGCCTCGGCTGCGCCGTGGAAGGACTGGAACACCCAGCAGCGCCTGCGCTTCCTGTCGTGGCGGCCGCAAGGCCTGGCGGCGGGCGCCGACTGGCTGACCCCGGCGCAGCTGGCCGATCTGGAAAGCACGTTGAAGCTGGACAGCGAAGGCAACGCCGAACTGACCTTCGCCTGGCTGCAGGCGGCCCTGGCCAACCGCTACGAGCCCGCGGTGGCCACGGCCGAGCGCTTCCTGACCAGCCAGGGCCGACGCAAATTCGTCCTGCCGCTGTTCCAGACCCTGTGGGCCGAAGGCGACTGGGGCCGCCCCATCGCCACGCGCATCTACGCCGAGGCGCGACCGCTGTATCACCCGGTCACCTCGAACTCCGTCGATCAGGTGGTGGGGCGGCCGTAGTCGCCCCTCCGCTTTCGTCATCCTCCGGCGAAGCGCAGCGGAGACCGGGGGACCCAGCGGCGCCGAAGGCGATCTTGCTGCAAGCGCCGCGGCGGCGTCTTTCGCGCTCACGCGCGCTGGGTCCCCCGATCAGCGCCGCTTCGCGGCTTGTCGGAGGATGACGGAGGGAGAGGAGCAAGCTTGACGCCAGGCGCGGCTGAGGCTCCCCTGCGCCGCGACTGGAGGCGCTGATGATCCGAACCGTGAAGACGACCCTGCCGCTGGCGGCCGCGCTGATGCTGGCGGCCGCACCTGCGGCCTACGCCCAGAACCTGTTGATCCGGGGCGGGACCATCCATACCGGCGTCGAGGCTCAGCCCACCGCCGAGGTCGTGGTCGTGCGCGACGGACGCATCGCCTATGTCGGGGCGGCGGACGCGGCGCCGTCGGCCGAGGGGCTGGAGGTCGTGGACCTGAAGGGGGCGACCCTCTTCCCCGGCTTCACCGACGGGCACGCCCATCTGGACGGCATCGGCTGGCGCGAGATGACTCTGAACCTGGAAGGTTCGGCCTCGGTCGCCGAAGCCATGGCGAGACTCAGCGCCTGGGCCGAGGCCCACCCCGAGGGCGTCATCGTCGGGCGCGGCTGGATCGAGACTCACTGGCCCGAGAAGCGCTTCCTGACCGCCGCCGACCTGGACGCCGCCGCGCCGGGACGGGTGGTGGTGCTGAGCCGAGCCGACGGCCATGCGCGGGCGGCGTCCAGCGCCGCCCTGACGGCGGCCGGGATCGATGCGACGACGCCGACCCCCTCGGGCGGCGAGATTCTCAAAAACGCGGAGGGCCAGCCGACCGGCCTGCTGGTCGACGGGGCCATGGCTCTGCTCGAAGGCCTGGCCCCCGAGGCGGATGCGGCGGCGACGCGCGAGGCCTATCGCGCCGGGTTCGGCGTCTACGCCCGCTACGGCTGGACCGGCGTCCATTTCATGAGCGCGCCGTGGAAGGACGTGCCCCTGCTGGAGGCGATGGCCGAGGCGGGCGAGGCGCCCTTGCGGGTCTACAACAGCATCGACATGGGCGACGCCCGCGCCCTGATGGCGGGCGGGCCGCGCGACGCGGGCGACGGGCGCATCATCACCCGGGCGATCAAATTCTACGCCGACGGCGCCCTCGGCTCGCGCGGGGCCAAGCTGTTCGAGCCCTATTCAGACCGGCCCGAAACGTCCGGCCTGATGCTGGCCTCGCGCGAAGAGGTCATGCCCCTGTATCAGGAGGCGCTGCGCACCGGCGTCCAGATCGCCACCCACGCCATCGGCGACCAGGGCAACCACGACGTCGCCGCCTGGTATGAAGAGGCGCTGCGTTCCGTGCCCAAGTCCGAGTGGAAGCTGGCCGATCCGCGCTGGCGCATCGAGCACGCCCAGATCATCCGGCCGCGCGACTATCACTATTTCGACGAACTGCCGATCATCGCCTCCATGCAGCCCAGCCACGCCATCGGCGACCTGCATTTCGCCGCCGACCGTCTGGGCGACGCTCGGCTGGACGGCGCCTACGCCTGGCATACGCTGGTGGATCGCGGGGTGATCGTGGTCGGCGGTTCGGACGCGCCGGTCGAGCGCGGCGACCCGCTGATCGAGTTCTACGCCGCCGTGGCGCGCCGCGACCTGAACGGCTTCCAGGGGCCGGACTGGCGGCCGGACGAGGCGGTGGACCGGGCGACGGCGCTGAAGATGTTCACCCTGTGGCCCGCCTACGCCAGCTTCCGCGAGAATGAGCTGGGCACGATCGAGGTGGGCAAGCGCGGCGACTTCACCGCCTTCGACATCGACCTGATGACCGTCCCCGCCGCCGTCATTCCCAAGGGCCAGGCCGTGCTGACGGTGGTCGACGGGCGGATCGTGCATCAGGCCGACTGAGAGGCGGACGGATCAGACGGAATCCCGCCCCTTCTCGTTGCGGGCGGGGGCCGCTTCGGTTAAGCCCCGCGCATAGGATTTCGTCTCCGGCCGTCGGTTGCGGCCGGGGCTTGGCGTTGGAGCGTCTGAGATGGCTGATTTCGCCCCCGGTCTGGTCACCGTGTTCGGAGGCTCGGGCTTTATCGGAACCCAGGTGGTGCGCGCCCTGGCCCGTCGCGGCTGGCGCGTGCGCGTCGCCGCGCGCAACGCCAAGAGCGCGCCCATGCTGCACATGGCCGGCGACGTCGGCCAGGTTCAGGTCGTGCGCTGCGACATCACCGACAAGGCTGCGGTGGCCGAGGCCGTGCGCGGCGCCGACGCCGTGATCAACCTGGTCGGCATCCTGTTCGAGACCGGCGGGCGCAAGTTCCAGACCCTGCACGTCGAGGGCGCGACCAATGTCGCCGAGGCGGCCAGGGCGGCGGGAGCCGAGCGTCTGACCCACATCTCGGCCCTGGGCGCCGACGCGCACGGCAAGGCCGACTACGCCCGCACCAAGGGCGAGGCCGAGGCCGCCGTGCGCGCCGCCTTCCCCGGCGCCGTGGTCGTGCGCCCGTCGATCGTCTTCGGCTCGGGCGACCAGTTCCTGAACCGCTTCGCCGCCATGGCGACCTGGTCGCCGGTCCTGCCGCTGATCGGCGGCGGCCAGACGAAGTTCCAGCCGGTCTATGTCGCCGACGCCGCCGAGGCGATCGCCCGCGCGACCGTCGCCTCCGAGGCCCAAGGCGAGACCTATGAGCTGGGCGGCCCGTCGGTCTGGACCTTCGAGGACATCCTGAAGTTCATCCTGCGCGAGACCAACCGCCGCAACATCCTACTGCCCCTGCCCTTCCCGGTCGCGCGTCTGATCGGCTCCCTGGCCCAGATCCCGGCCATGATCGGCCTGCGTCCGGCCCTGACCAGGGATCAGGTCGTGCTGCTGGAGACGGACAATGTCGTGACGCCGGGCGCCAAGGGCCTGGCCGATCTGGGAGTCGAACCCTCTGGCCTGGAAGCCATCGCGCCGGCCTATCTGTGGCGCTACCGCAACGGCGGCCAGTACGCCGAGAGCCCCGCCGCCTGATCCGCCTGGCTTCGGCGCGTCTTCCTGACTCCGTCATTCTCGGGCTTGACCCGAGGATCGAGTGAAGACGCGCGCTCTCGGCTTCATGCGCCCTGCCGATGGTCAGCCCGATCCTCGGGTCAAGCCCGAGGATGACGGCTTAGGGGGCATCGTTTCTACAGCGCGCCCGTCACGCCCAGGCCGATGATGCCGACGACGCCGACCACGATCCTCCACCAGGCGAAGGGGCCGAAGCCGCGCTTGGACACGAAGTCGAGCAGGAAGCGCACCACGGCCAGGGCCGAGATGAAGGCGGCGATGAAGCCGATGGCGATCAGGCCGACGTCGCTGAAGTCCAGCACGTTGCGGTTCTTGAACAGGTCGTAGGCCACCGCCGCCCCCATGGTCGGCAGGGCCAGGAAGAAGCTGAACTCGGCGGCCGACCGCTTGTCCGTGCCCAGCAGCAAGCCGCCGGCGATGGTGGCGCCCGAACGCGAGACGCCGGGAATCATGGCCAGGCACTGGAACAGGCCGATCAGGAAATAGACTCGGAACGGATAACGGTCCGCATCCAGATAGGTCGGAATCTTGTTCATCCGGTCCAGCCACAGCAGCAGCACCCCGCCGACGATCAGGGCGATGCAGATCACCAGCGGCGTCTCGAACAGCACCGTCTTGATGAAGCCATAGGCCAGGAAGCCGATCACCACGGCGGGAAGGAAGGCGACCAGCAGGCCGATCAGGAAGCGCCGCGCCTCCGGATCGAAGGGCCAGCGCGTCGCCAGCGTCCACAGCCGCTTGAAATAGACGCTGATGATGGCCAGCAGAGCGCCCAGCTGGATGACGATCTCGAACGTCTTGCCGGTGCTTTCAAAACCGAGGAAATGCCCCAGCAGCAGCAGGTGACCGGTGGAGGACACCGGAATGAACTCGGTCAATCCCTCAACCAGACCCAGAAGGATCGCCGTCAGCCAGTCCGCCATGAATGCTCCGCTCGGTCTCTTTGTCGGGCGCGCCGCAGCCTGCGGCCTCCCGTCCGCCTCTCCTTAGCGCCCCGCCTCCGCCGCCGCCATTGGCGCGGGCGCTGTTTTGGGCGACAAGGGCGAGGAAATGTCCGCCTCTCCTCTCGACGCCGCCCATGAGACCACCCGCCGGATCACCACCTTGTCGGTGGCGACGGCGGTCCTGCTGATCGTCATGAAGGCCTTCGCCCTGGGGGCGTCCGGCTCGGTCTCCATCCTGGCCAGCCTGGCGGATTCGGCCCTGGACCTGGTGGCGTCGCTGGCGACCTTCTTCGCCGTGCGCTGGGCCGCCGCCCCGCCCGACGACGAGCATCGCTACGGCCACGGCAAGGCCGAAGGCCTGGCCTCGCTGGTGCAGTCGGGCATGGTGCTGGCCTCCGGCGTCTTCATCGGCTGGGAAGCGACTCAGCGCATCTTCGATCCGCGCCCGGTGACCGCCGGCGGCTGGGCCGTCGGGGTGGTCGTCCTGTCCATCGCCGTCACGGCGGGCCTGGTGTGGATGCAGACCCAGGCGATGAAGAAGACCGGCTCCCTGGCCGTGGCGGGCGACCGCGCCCACTACGCCGCCGACCTGGCCGCCAATGTGGTGGTGCTGATCGGGGTGATCTCGGGCGCCTTCCTCAAGGCGCCGGGACTGGACGCGGCGGCCGGTCTGGTGGTCGCCGTCTGGCTGGCCTGGGGCGCGGTCAGCCTGCTGAAGGACGCCGCCGGCCATCTGCTGGACCAGGCCGCCTCGGACGAGGATCGCGCCGCCATCGTCGCCGCCGTGACCGAGGACGCCCGCATCGCCAACGTCCACCAGCTTCGCACCCGCATGGCCGGCCAGGCCCTGATGGTGCAGATGCATGTCGACATGGACCCCGAGCTCAGCCTCAAGGCCGCGCACGACATCCTCCTGGACGCCGAGAAGCGGGTGCTGAAGGCCTTTCCCCACGCCGACATCCTGATCCACGCCGACCCGCGCGGAGCCGCCGAACCGCACGGCGGCGCCTTCGCCCCCGCCCGCCCGACGGCGTCGGAACCGGTCGCGCCGGACGCGCCCTCGTCGCGTATGGGCCCCTGGTCCTGAGCCTGCGACAATCGCGCGCGGTAAACGGAGCCATATAGAAACAGGCATCCGGCGCTATTGATTTCATTGGGTTAGCGCGGCCGACCTGTCCGACTTCGGTTAAAATATGGGCTTAAGTCGGAAGCTTTCGACCTCAGGTCAGACAGCACGACCTCCACCATCGGAAAAGAAAAGCGCCCCGGCGGCGCGGCCTCGCCGGGGCGCTCCCACGGCGCAGGATGCGGGAGGACGCCGCCCCGCGCCGCGATCGGTCAGGCGAAGGCGGCGGCGGAAGTCGTGACGTCGCCCGACTTCGGCGCGGCCGTGACGGTGAGGATGCGGAATGCGGCGCCGGTCGCGGCCACCACGTCGATGCGATCACCGACCTTCAGAAAGCCGCGCACGTCGTTGAAGTAGCCAGCGGCGACGACAGTCGCCACGGCGTCGGCTCCAGCCTCATAGTGCCACATCTGCTTGCTGCCGGACGCGCCGGCGACGCTGTTCAGGTTCGCGACCTTCGACAGCTGGGTTTTGTTGAGGGCCATGGGGGCGATCTCCATCTGAAGGACCGCCACCACGGCGATCATGAAGACAGCCTATGGCTGGGATCCAGCACGCAACGCCGCCAGATGTTCCCCTTGCGTTCTCGGCCTCTCGGGCGTATCGCGCGCTCATGGACCCGGCGCGCTGGACCCCCGAACGCCTGACCGCCCGCGACGTCGTCGTGCATCGGGACGTCACGCTGAGCTTCTACTGTTTGGGCTGTCACCTGAACGTGGAGTTCAACGTCTGGAAGGTCGGAGCCCGCCTAGCGGACACCCCGCTTCAGACCCTGCGTTTTCGCTGCTGCCGGTGCGGCGTCTATCCAGATGCCCTTGAGGTGAGCCGACGCAACAGCACGAGCGGCGAACACCTCCTGCAGATAGCGCTCAAGCCACGCTGCTGGGACGACGGCCATCGCGAGGAGCAAGCGAGGGCGCTGCGACGTGCTAGACTAACCGCGACGAGGCCCGTCGGTAAGAGCTAACCTACCGCCAAGCTGGCCTGCATGTCATTGTTCGATGGATGATTAGATTCGCCGACATGCTCAGTCTGGTCGCCGTTGCAGTTTTCTGCATTGCGATGGCGGCGATAGCGTCAGGACCATCCGGCGGCTTCATAGTGTTCCTGTCACACCCCGCGACCGCAGCTTGGGCGCAGGCGATCGGGGCCTTGGTGGCCGTTTGTGTTGCCTGGTTCATAGCTAGAGGTGAACACCGCGCTGCGGACCGGGCAGCTCAAGACCGAGTGGCGGCCGTCAAGGTGATCCTGCAGGAATGCGCGGCCGACATCGAGTTCCTCAGAAAGAGATCGGCCGCCGCAGGCTTCACTCCCCAGAACATCGCCGCGTCGCGGCTCATGATTGAAACTGCCGCGTCTACGCTCGACCAGATGTCGCTCATGGCAATGGGGCCCAATGAAGTCGTCGCCATCATGCGAGCCCGAAAAGTCATGCGGCGCGTCGTCCGGCACGTAGGTCTCGTCGAAACCTGCTTGGCCGAAAACAGGCCTTACGAAGCAATCAATTTTGAAGGCTTTGCCAGCAACATTCAGCGGATCCGATCAGTGCTGGAAGCTGCGACCCGGCGTTAACCACTCAGTCCGCCCCACACTCTCGCCCTGTATGCCAGGCGATCAGGCGGGCCAGCTGGCCCGCCACCTCGCCCCGGCTACGGGACAGACGCGTGATCGCCGACCGCCAGTCGGCCGGGATCAGCGCTTCGCCGGTTGAGGGCAACCCCAGAGGGACGGCCGGGCAGCGCAGCAGCTCCGCCGGCGGCGTCTCCTTGACCGTCCGCACCACCACGACCGGCTCCGCCTGGGGCGGCGCTTCAGCAGCCCGGTGCGCGCAGGCCGCCAAGGTCGTTGACAGCACAAGCCCAGCCAGCGCCCACCCGGTCATTTTCCACAGCCGCATCCGCAGCCTCCATTCTGGCCACGGCGTCGGCCGTGCGTTGCGACATGGCGGCCGCCAGGGCGGCGTCCGCTGCTTCCTTGCCCATGCGTTCGTCCAGGGCGGCGATCAGGGCGGCGGCGTCGCCCTTGGCCAGGTCGCCCTCAATCCGGCCCAGACGGCGCGCCTCGTTCAGACACGCCACGCCCCACTGCTCACGGCGCACGCCCTGCGGCCGGAACTCGCTGTTCAGCGCCAGGCATGTCCCGTCAGCGGCTGCGATCAGGCTGGCCCGGTCGGCGGCGGCCTGCGCCGCCGCGCTCTTGGCCGCCTGCCACTGGATATAGAAGGCCGCCGCCACCCCCGCGCAGACGACGACAGTCGCGACCTTCCGGTATTCCTTCAGGGCGACGAGGGCGGCGGCGATGCTCATGTCAGGCCGCCTCAGACAGGCGCTTGCGGAGGGCGAACCCTTCGAATGCCCACAGCTTGCGGATCGCCTGTTCACGGGCGAACTTGCGGCCAAGCTCAGCGTTGAAATTTTCGGGTGCCGCGCAGGCGCTTTCGCCAGTCACGGTAAAGCCCGACTTGGTGACCAAGACGCATAGCGTCAGGCAGGCCAACGCATTTTCCGACACTTCAGAATAAGCGTCGCCGTGCGAGGTCGTCACGGCCTCGTTAGCCCGGATATAGTGCTCGCTGGCGATGGAGCGTTCCAAGTCTTCCAGCGTCACTCGGGGGGCTATGGCGACCTTGGCAGCTTCGGCGTCAGAGACTTTCAGAGCATCGTCCATAGTGTCTTTCCTCAGACTGTGCCGGAAAGCGCCGGCTCGCATCCCGCCTTTCGGCAGCGATTACGGGTAGGCCTTTCGGTCCAGCTCGAAGTGCGGGCCGTCTTTCAGCGACTTCCAGTCGCCGCCCCAGATGATCGGTGTTCCGCGCTCCAGCGCCGCCTGCTTGAAAGCCTGAGCGATGCGCGGATAGAGAGGCCAGTCCCAACGGACCTCGCCCGCCACCATGGCCGCTACGTCTACGGCGTGGCCGGTCAGATGGCGGCTGTTCATGGTTCGGGTTGCCTTGGCGGCGAACAGTTCTTTCTGGCGCGTCACGGACCGCAGCCCCTCCGTGACCATGAAGTCGACGCCGGTGATCTGGATGGCGCGCTCGACGATAGCGACCAGATCGGGATGGACGCCGACCAGTCGCGCGCGCGAGCGTTTGCTCAGGTTGAAGGTCATCAGCCTTCTCCTTCGGTTTTCTGGGGGTGTTGGCCGGCGCCCGCCTTGGCGGCCCAGCCCTGCAACAGATGACGCCACACGGCGCCCGCGTCGCGGATCGCGCTGACGCCCGCCTCGATCGCCGCCTTCTGCCAGGCGTGCAGGCCCTCGAACGCCAGGAAGGCGATGAAGAAGCCCACCACGTCGGCCACGGCCTCGGGCCAGTGGAACAGCGCCGCCAGCGCCTTCGACCCGTAATGAAAGACGATCACGCCCACCGTCCACTGGACGAACCGCTGGCGCATCCCCAGGCCGGGCCGCATCATCTGGGCCACCGCTGCGCCCAGGATGCCGGGCAGGAAGGGCTCCAGCTTGCGCCAGACGCCCATGCCCGCCTCGATCACGGCGGCGACGGCGGGGCTGTGGTCGGCCATCAGGCGTCGCCGTCCAGCGGCGCAAACACGGGCGCGGGCGGGATGACGGCGGCGATGGCTGCGGCGAAGGCCGCATCGGCCTCGACCGTGATGATCAGGCCCTCGGGCTCCCGCACCATGATGGCCAGATGCCCCAGGGCGGCATAGGCCGCGATCAGGGCGTCCACCACGGTCTCGGCCAAGGGTCCGTCCGCCACATAGGCGTCCCGCGCCGCCTCTATGGCCGCCCGCGCGGCCGCCGTATTGGCAGGAACGTCGTCGTTCAGGTCAAGAAGGGGGTCGGCCACCACGGCGGTGCGCAGGCTCAGCGCTGCACAGGCCTCGGCCAGATGGAACCTGGCGATGACGGCGGCGGCGTTCAGGTCGAAATCTTGCATGGGGTCCTATCAGGGCGCGAAGACGCCCAGCTCCAGGTCGCCGGTCAGGGTGATGTCGAAGGTGCGCGGGCCGCCGTCCTCGTTGAGGATTTGCAGCATGTAGGTCGCGCCGTTGATCCAGATGTTGAACGTCTTGCGACCGTCGTTGACCGGCAGGGCCAGCGCCTTCAGGTTCGTCAGGCCGTCCGTCAGGGCCGTCGCCCCGGCGGCGATGGTGTCGCGGCAGTCGCTGCCTATGGCCTCGCGCACGAAGACCAGGCCGGACACCGAAGGGCTGGCCTTGACCACGGCGACGAAACGGTCGGCCGTATTGTGTCGGCTCGTCACCCGGATCTCGCCGCTGGTCCCGCCCAGGACCGCCTGCATCACCTGATCATCGGCGACCGTCACGGATCGCCCGCCGTCCACCGGGTTGACGTTGCGGGTCACGTATCGGCCGCCGTCGCGCAGCATGTCCGCGCGCGCCCACGTCGCCGTCGCGTCGCCGCTGGACGTGACGGGACCGACGACGTCGCCGCCCCTCACGCTGTCCAGCCCCAGGTTGTTTCGCAAGGTGGTGGCGAAGCTGGTCCCGCCGCTGTGGGCCACCACCCGCGACGCATCGGCCAGAATGCCGCGCTCGCCGTAGCCTGCCGTGCTGGGATAGACTAGGACGGCGTTCGACCCGATGCAGTTCAGCACGGCGGTCGACCCGCCCGTCATCACCGTCTGGGCGATATAGGCGCCCGATCCCTGGCCGACGCTGATCTGCTGGACGCGGGCGCCGCCCATGGTCGCGCGGATCACCCCGCTGAAACCGCCGCCCTGCATCCCGATCAGTTCGGACCCCGTGGGCCGGCTGTCCGCGCCCATACAGCCCCGGTTGATGTAGAAATCGCCCCCGCCGAAGGTCACGCGGATGCAGCGGTCGCCCGCTGCGCCCCAGACCTCATAGTCCAGGCTTTCCCAGCGCCCTGCGCCGCCCGCAATCTGGACGATGCAGCCTTCCGCCCCCGTGTCGCGTGCGCCGAAGCCCATCCATTTCGACTGCGCCACAGCCCCGTCCAGCAGGGTGAACATTCCCTCTTCGGCCGCACTGGTCCACGCGCCGATCAGGCAGGACTGGGGAACCAGCACCTTGCTTTCCACCAGGCCGCGCGACGTGCCGCCAATGGTGATGGTCGTGGGATCGACCGGGGTGACGCGGAAATGGCGGCGCGCGACGAAGCTCTTGCGATCCCCGCCGATTGAGCGGATGCGCCACGACCCGCCGAAGGCCACGGCGTCGTTGTTGCCGACGGGGTTCTGCAACCCGATCCAGTAATCCGGCGTCACATAGGCAGGCAGGGCCGAGGCCAGGCCGAACGTCACCTCTCGCTCGCTAACCGATGGAACGACAGGCGCCGAACTGATGCTGGTCAGGTCGATGAAGGACGGCGCACCCGCCGCTTCCAGATACAGGCGGCGCTGTTCACGACCGCGCAGGAAACGGTTCGCCCCGACGTCGATCAGGCCCTGCGGCATCTTCACGCCGACGCTGCCGTAACCGCCGCCGGGCGCCCGGCCGGTCCAATTGAAGGCGTTGGTTAACACCGCCGCCCGCGCGTCGGCGTCCGCCGCCGCCGCCAGGTCCGGGCCGACGTCGATCATGACGTCCGTGTCGACTTCTTTCAGATAGGGCAGATTGGCGGCATAGGCCGCCTGGGCCGCCACGGCCGGGTTGTTGGCGAACTGCGCCGCCGTGACCATCATCGGCACGCCCATCACCGCCGCCGCGCCCGCCGTCGACGCCGCCGCGATCACCGCCGCCATGGCGGCGGACACGGGCGAGCCGTTGACCGGCGCAGCCTTCGGCACGATCTTCCCGCCCTCGACGCCGATGAAGGGCGCATCCGCCAGATCGGTCGGCCACGTGGGTTCGTCCACTGCGACGACATTCCCGGCGCCGTCGAAACGCGCTGTCTTGCCCGCGCGCGCCGCCGCACGCGGCAGGGTGATGCCCGCTTCCCCGACCGGCGCAACGAGTGCGCGCCCCAGATCACGCCGCTGCTCCTGCAGCTGGGCTTGCGCCTCTGTCGCGTCGCCCTCCAGCGTATCTGTGCGAACCGCGCCGTTACGCGCGTGCGCGCGTCCCCGTGCTGGAGGCAGTTCCGAAAAGACGAACAGGCGATCCCCGGCCTGAGACGGCGCGGCCAGACGACAGACGAAGCCCCCAGCGGTCAGATTGAGAGCCGAGATATCAGGCGCCTTCAGGATGACGGTCACGCCGTTCCGCTCGCGGCTAACGCGCAGCCCCTCCGCCTTGATCAGCGGAAAGTCGGCCGGAAAATCCACCTGCCCGGCTGCGGCTAGGAAGGGACCGGCGATGCGATCATTTTCGGGCAATGTGGCCATGACCCGCATGATGCGGGCGGCCAACGCCGCGCAACGCGGTCAGGGTCTAGTCCGCCGCCCCGCCCATCAAGCCCAGATCCGGCGCGCGGGCGGGCGCCGCTTCGCCCTGCCCCCACCACTGGCCCTGGCCGGTCTCCCTCTCCATCCGGCGACGGCGCCGCTCGAACGCCTCCTCCGCCTCGGGATCCAGCGCCCGCTGCACATTGTCCGCCACCAGCCGGTTATAGGCCGCCCGGCTCCACCACAGGCTCGACAGCGGATTGTAGTTGCGCAGGATCCCCGTCAGGTCGCGCCCGACATTGGCGCCCTCGACCGCATCGCTCAGGCTCTCGCCTTCCGACAGGGCCTCCCCGATCTCCTGCAGATTGCCGCCGGTCAGGTTCCAGGCGTCGCTGGCCAGCTGCCCCACGGGGCCGAACGCCGCGACCGGCGCCGACTTTCCGTTTCGCGCCTGCGCCGCATAGAGGAAGTCGCCGAAGATCCCCAGGCCGCCGCCCTGCGCCAGGGCCGCGCCCCAGAACTTGGCGTCGTCCATGGGACGCGGATCATTGCCCTTGGCCATCTCGCGCAGCTGGATGTTCACCGCCCCGCCGATGGTCAGGAAGATCACCGCCTGCGCCGCCATCGACCCGCCCGCCAGCCAGGCGTTCCCGCCCGCCGCCCGCGCCTGCAGCGCGATCTCATGACTGTAGAGCGACCACAGGGTGGCGGTGAACCCCTTGAACATGCCCGTCGAGCGCTGCAGCTCGCCCCAGAAAGATCCCGCCCGCTGCGTCGTCCACCACGACCGGCTCTCCAGCGTGCTCTCCGGCGTGGCGAACCGCGTCTCCATCTCGATCGCCTCGGCCAGGCGCAGGCTCAGCTCGGGATGCGCCACATCGCGCGGCAAAAGGAAATCCGCCCCGGCGCGAGGCGAATAGGTCGGCGCCGCCCGAATGATCGCCCACTCCTTTTCGCCGAAACCCCGCGCGTCCAGCCAGCGCGCCAGCGCCTGGTCGCGGGCGTCGCCGCCCTTCAGATCCGCCAGGCTGCGGCCCTTCACGTCGTGCAGCGCGCCCATCAGCTCGAACCGTAGCGCTCGCTTGCGCGCCGCGACCACGCCCGTCAGCCCCTGGAGCCGCATCACGGCCGCCGGCAGACGCCGCGCGAACGCGTTCATCCCGCCCTCGGCCTTGGCCCCGACCGTCATCAGTCGCAGGTTGTCGTGGCTGGCGCGCACGAAACCGTCCGTGGCGCTCTCGATGATGAAGCCCGTGCGCCGCGCCATCGCCCGTTCAGCCGGATCCGACAGCAGCTTGATCAGCTCGCCCATGTCGCCGTTGCGCGACAGGCCGACGAACCCGCGCGCCATCCGCCCCAGGATGAAGCCCGACCCGACCTCGCCCAGGATGGCGCTGCCCAGCATCGTCCCGGTCAGCACCCCGCGCACCGTGCCGCTGGCCGTCGACAGGCCCGTGTTCAGCGGGCTGTTCAGGTCGCCCGTGAAATGCCCCATCATCCGGTCGGCCAGATCGATCTGTCCCTTGGCCCGATCGACCGCCCCCTTGACGCCGTTCAACTCCTCCAGCGCCGCCTCACGCTGGGCGAAATTCTTCAGCCACTCGAACTGATGCGCCGGGTTCGGCCCCAGGATCTGCATCTGGGCGATGTCGCGGGCCATGTCGTCCAGATGCCCCATCATGGTCTGGAAGGCGTCGCCTTCGCCCCACTCCGCCTGATAGGCCATCCAGTCGTCGGCCGACTTGAAGGCCAGGAACCGCGCCTCGCTGCGTTGTTTGGCCAGGGCGCCCTTGCCCATCCCCGCGCCCGGCTGGCGGGCGCTGGCGCCGCCGCTGCCGATCGTCGCCCACACCTCGCCCAGCACGGCCTTCAGACGGCGCTCGGTGAAGGGCTCGCCCGTCACCCTGTCCACCATCTTGGCGCGGTCCAGACGCGGCAGGATCGACGCTGTCCAGGCGTCGCGCCCGGCCTCTCGCACGCGCGCGCCGTCATGGGCCTGCGGCAGGCCCCACCCATCCATCCTGCCGATGGATCCGCCGGCGGCGTTGAACATATGCCGCGCCCGCTCCGCCGCCTCGCTCCAGGCCCCGGCCAGCGCCTTGGCCGCCGCGTCGCCCGTGTCCTGGCCGAACGCCTCGCGCACGATATTGTCCAGGCTGGCGCGCTTGGCCCCGCCCTTGCCCGGCTGATCCAGCCCTGTCCTCGTCTCGAACTGCTCGATCAAGTCGGCCATGCTGGCGTCGAAGGATCCGCGCACCGCCCGATAGCGCCCCTCGACCGACGGCCCCGGCGCGCCGCCCAGCCCCGGCCGGTTCTCCACGATCCGTTTCAGGGCCGTGGCCGCCATCGCGCCCCGGCTTCCCGGCCCCTCCCCCGGCGGCGTGCCGCCCTGAACCCAGCCGTCTTTCGGCGGCCGACCGGATCCGTCGCCGCCACCCAGGGCCTTCACGCCCTGATAGCCCCGCCTTCCCTTCAGCCCGGCGATGGTCTCCAGCGCGGCGCGACGCGTCCGCACCGACAGCTGGCGGCGACGGCGCGCCTCGATCGCCTCGGCCTCCAGCCGCGCCATCACCGCGTCGGCCGCCGCCCGATCGGCGTCTGCCGGCCCCAGCGTCTCCGACGCGCTGGCGAAGGCGTCGTCATAGGCGTCCTGCGCCAGCTGCGACGTCTCCGCGTCGATCTCGCCCTTGGCGGCGTGATCCACGATGCAGGAACGAAAATCGGCCATCTCAGCCCCTTCCGGGCGCGCAGGCCCTCAACACGTTGAGCGCCCGCTCCTCGGGCATGTCGGTCGGCAGATCGTCGAACAGGCCGGGCGGGGGCCGATCCTGAACCGAGAAGACGGCCTCGCCTTCCGGCTGTCGCAGGACGCCCCCTTCATTGACGGCGCCCGGATGGCGCTCGACCGCATAGCCCCGGCGTTCTAGGGCCGCCCACACACGCTGAGCGTCCGCGCTGACTTCGCTATCGCTGGCCAGCCTAACGCCTCGGTCAGCGGCCTCGCGCAAAGCCCGCTCATACATCTCGACGCCCAGGCCCTTGCCCCGCGCCGCGTCGGCGATCTGGGCGCGTTCAATCCGCAACTCGCCGTCACGCACCCATCCGAAAAGATAGCTGTCGCCGTCCATGCTGTTAGCGGCCGCGACGGCCTCATTCGGACGGACCCAGAACGTCGGCCCATCGGCGCCGTCGCCCTGCTCGAAATCGAAGCGGCCTCCCTCCAGCTCCGCGTCCTCGGGCTTGGGCGGGATCTGATCGGCCTGCCCGCGTCCGCCCGGCTGGTCGAACGCCTCGGCCGCCTTCAAAGCCTGGGGCGACGGCGCGTCCGGGTCGATCAGCGCCTTTCGTTCCAGCTCCAGCAGATCGCCCGCCTTGACCGCATTTCGGATCCGCTGCGTCAGCCCCTTGGCGGCGCCCGCCGCCGTCGCCTCGCCCTTGGTCACGGCGGCGGCCGCCTCGGCGAAGGCCTCCCCGATCTCGCCCGATCGCAACGACAGCCGCGACACCAACTCCTGCGCCGCCCGATCCAGCGCCAGCCGCGCCTCATTGTCGCTGCGGGCCAGCACATTGCCGCCCGCCTCGACCGCATCGGCGTTCTTCACCAGGGCGGCGAACGTCCGCTCATCCTTGCGCAGGGACCGCATCACCGCCTCGCGGATCCGCCCGCGCGCGATGACCGTGCTTTCGCGCGGCAGACCGCCGAACAGATCCATCTGCACGCCTTCGCTCGCGATGAAGTCGTCCAGCATGGCCTCGTGAACCAGGGCGCGCGCCCCGTCCGCCGTGCCGGGCTCGCCGCGCCGGATCAGGTCGACCAGATCCCCGTGCAGCTCGGGCCGGTCGCCCGCCACCTCGCCCAGCACCGCCCCGTATCGTTCGGGAATGACGCCGTTGGCCACGGCCCGGAACGCCGCATCCGACAGGCTGGCCAGCTGGCGCGCCTGCTGGATGAACTCCCCCGTCACCGGCAGGCTGCGGTCCCGCAGCGCGCCGGGCGCTTCGCGGAACAGCTTGGCCGCGTCCATGATGGCGCCGGATCCTTCGCGGATGTTCTTCAGCGCGGCGACCACGCGCACCTCGCGCGCGCTCCAGCCGTCCGTCGAACGGAACAGATAGCCGTCCAGCCGGGCGTCATCCCACCCCTGTTCGGCCAGACGCCGCGCCAGCCCCCGCCTCTGATGCCCGTCCGCGACGAAGATCCGCCCGTCCGTATCCTCGAACAGGATCGCTTTGCCGCTGGCGGTGGCGTCCCATCGCTCGACCCCGCGCAGTCGGCCCGTCACGCCCTCAGCGTCGCCGTCGCCCTTGTATTGGAACCGGGCCGCGTCCGCCTCGACCGTCATCGGGTCGAACCGCCCGCTCCAGATCGTCCGCCCCATGTAGTCGGCCGAGTTCAGCGCGCCGGGCGCCGGCGTGGCGATTTCAGGTTGCGAACCCGCAACACTGCGCAACACCGGCCCGTCGGACTGATTTGCGAACAGGCTGTCCAGGTCGCGTTCCGGCTCCACGACGGGCCGCGCCTCACCGTTCGCCAGGGCCGACCGCGCGGCGTCGAAGTCGTCGGCCTGCTCCAGCACCGTCTCATCGGCCAGCAGCCGCTCGATCTGATCGGCCAGACCGCGCTCGGCCGGATCCTCCGACCGCGCCAGCCGCGACGCCGTGGCGCGCCAGGTCGCCTTGCCGCCCGCGCCGATCGCCTCGAACGCCGCGCCGCCGAACCCGGCGAACGTCAGATCCAGCGCCGCCTCGCCCGCCGTATACTCCGGCCCGCCATACCGGGTGTCAGCGATCCGCCCGCCGATCTCCAGCGTTTCGGCCCCGGCGCCAGCCGCCGCCTGGGCGGCCATCCGCGTCAGCAACGGCCGCCCGACGCCCGCGCCGCCGGTCACCACGGCCACCCCGACCTGGCCGGGGTCGCTCAGGAACATCCCCGCCGTCTGGCCGACGAAGGCGGCCGTGGCCCCGCCGAAACCCTGCGACGCCTCATCGGCGCGACGACGGATCCCGCGCAGATCCGCGTCCAGATCGGCCAGGATCTCGTCCCGCGTGCGGATCCGGGCGAAGGCTTCGGGGTTCTCGGCCCGCAGCTTCTCCACCTGCGCCTCATAGGCGTCGTCGGTCAGCGAGCCGGGGCGGCCCAGAATGGCGGCGTTGATCCGGTCGGCCGGGATCACGCGATCCATGAACTGCTTCAGGCTGTCGCGCTGGTCGGTCGGCTCTCCGTTCAGCGTGTCCGACAGCGACAGGGTGCGGCCGGTCGCCGCCTCCATCTCGCGGTGACGCGCCCACATGCGCGCGAAATAGGCTTCCTCGCGCGCGCCCGACCGCCGCGTCTGGCCCGCGTCCTCCATGTTGCGGCTTACCGCATCCCAGAACGGCACGGGCGCCGCGGGCGCCTTCAACGGCGCGGGCGCTTCATAGTCGCGCTGATTGGCCCAGGACTGAGGCGGCATCAGCGGCTCCCCAGCACGGCGCCCGGCAGGCGGCGACGCAACACGTCGCGGAAGCTGTCGGCTTCGATATTGAACTCGAACGGCCGCCCGGTGCGGGCGGGCAGCTCTTCGCCCGCCGTATTGACCAGGCGATAGCTTCCGTGCGGCGTCGCCTTGAGGCGATAGTTCCTCAACGTCCGCGCCGGGATCGGTTGGCCGTTGGAATACACCGGCCCCACGTCCTGCGCCGCCCACAGATCAGCCGCGATCTCCAGCGCGTCGTCCAGATAGTCCGAGCGAAGCCAGGTCGGAGCCACAGTGTCCGCCCCGTTCACGCGGGCCAGTCCGCCGTAAAGCTTGCCGTTCGCCCGTGTGGCGCCAAGGGCGCTGTTCACATAGGCCTCGGCGCTTTGCAGTTGGCCGCGCGCCTGATCGGCGATCGCCATGTCTCGCGCCGTCGCCTGGGCCACGGCGAACAGATCCGGCTGCATGGCGAAAGCGGGCGCGAACCGCAGCGCCGCCTGGGCGATGGTCTCCTCGCCTCGCCCGAAATCCGCATCCTTGGCCCCGCCCGCGCGAAGGGCGCGCCCCTGGATCACCTTGGCCGCGATGTTGCGCGTGTGATCGTCGGTGGCCAGCCAGCCCAGGTGAAGATCCGCCGAGGCCGTGCCCGCCATTCCCAACTGGCCCAGGATGACGCGCACCCCGTCGGACCTGACGCCCGGCGTCTGCGCCGCCGTCTGCACCAGACCGACCACAGCTGCGGGATCCGCCTCGATCCGATCCTTGATCGTGGCCAGTTCGGCCTTGTCGAACACGGCCACCGGCACGCCGCTGCGCGCGTTCAGCTGACGCCCCACCGCCAGCCGGTCACGCAGGAAGCCGCCCGCAGACTGGTCGCCGCCGAAGATGCGATTGATGTCGAACTCCGGTAACTCGACCATGGCGTCGCGCTTGCTGTTGCCGCGTGCGAACCCGATCGGATCCGAAGCATAGCCCTCCGCCGCCCGTTCGCTGGCCGTCACGCGCCGCGACTGCGCCCGCGACAGGCCGTCGCGTCGCCGCCAGCCGTGCAGGGAGCCGCCGTATTTGGCAGGATTGTCCGCCGCCAGCTTCTCGAAATGGGCCAGTTGCAGATCATGGAAGCGCTCGACGTCGCCGCCGCTGGCGGCCAGCCAGCGCCGCGCATTGCCCGCCCCCGCGACCACAGCGGCCGACGCGGCGGCGTGCGCCAGCGCAGGCGGCAGATTGTCGCCGCCCACGTCCGCCCAATACTGGCGATAGATGGCGCGGGCCTCGTTGCGGTCGATCCTGCCGTCCGCCCAGGCCTCGGGGTGGCTGCGCTCCGTAATGCCCCATTGGGCGCGCCCGGCTCCGTTGTCGTTCCCGACTAAGCCTTCGCCCTCCAGATCGTCCAGCAGGAAATCCACCCAGCCGTCGAACCCGCCGCCGACCGGCCCGCCGCCGCTGCGCAGCGACGCCGGCGTCACGCCGAACCCGTGGCGCTCGCCGAACTCCACCATGGCGACAAGGCCCGGATCGCCCGACGCCTGGGCCAGCGCGCGCATCTGGCCGACGTCGTAATCGCCGCCGTATTCGGCGGCCGTCATCATGTCGCGCAGTTGCTGGCCCGCCGCCCTCTGGGCCGCGCCTTCGCCGTTGGCCTTGCGGTTGACCGTCGCCTCGTTGCGCGCCGCGACCTGGGCGAAGTCCGCCGCCGACAGGCCGACGAACGCAGGGTTGCCCGCCGCCCACTGTTCCTCGATTTGCCCCGCCATGGCCCGCGCGCTGGCCGCGTCCGGGGCCTGATCCACCGCTGTCGTCAGCCAGGTGCTGCGCGTCCGCGCCTGAACCTGATCCAGATGCCGCGCCAGCTCCTCCACGGACATGGCCGCCGATCGGTTCGGGTCTGCCGCGAACTCCACGCCGCCGATGCTGAAAGCTTCGCGCGGGCCGAACCGCGCCATCTTGGCCGCGTATTCCGACAGGTTCGCCGCGATCAGCGTCGCCCCGGCATCGTCGAAACCGGCCGAGGCGACCGCCTGCCCGATCAGGGTTTCCCCGACCGACGCGGCTTCCGTCATCGCCCCGCGCGCCATGCTGATGCGGGCCTTCTCCTGACCCACGCGCACGCGCCGCAGGGCGGCCTGATCCAGCAGGGTCGCCTGCCGCTCGAACTCCGCGTCGATCAGCGGATCGCCCGTTGCCCGATCGCGGAACGCCTGACGCACCGCGCCACGCGCTTCGGTGAACCCCGCCTCGCTGTCGGGGCTGGCCAGTTCCGCCCTGTCGATCTCCTCGGCATAGGCGCTGATGCGCCGCGTTGACAGATGCTCGCGGGCGATGGCGTTGAACGCCTGATCATCCACGCCGAACCCCTGACGCAGCTGGACCTCCTGGCCGAACTGACCGGCCGCCGTGATGGCGCGCCCCGCGTCCCGTTCGCCCTCGCGTTTCAGGCTGCGGTCCGCCATCGCGCCCAGCTCGCGCGCCACCCCCCTGGCCGCCTCGGCGACGCCCGCCGCCGCACCCGCCGCCGGAGCGCCGATATCCATGCCGATGGGCGCGTCGCTGACGCGGCGCCCGAAATCGCCTGTCGGGAAAGGTCCGCGCGCCATGCTCAACGTCCCCCGAAGATGGCTTGCCCCACGTCCAGGCCCAGCTTCAGCGCCGAACCGAACCGGGCGTTCTTGGCGGCTTCGCGCAGGCTGACGGACCGGGCGTAGCGCAGACGGGCGTTCGTCTCGGCCGAGTTGCGGATGATGTTGCGTTCCCGATCGGCCTCGGTCTGCGCCGCTTCCCGCGCTGCAATCACGCTGCCGGATCCGGCGTCGATCCCCATGGACGACGCCGCCACCAGCTGCTGGCCGACCAGCGCGTTATACTCGCTGTCGATCGCGCTGACCTTCTCGGCCGCCTGAATGTATTCACCGCGCGCGGCCATGGCCTCGTCGCGGGCGCTCTGATCCATGGACGCAGCCTGCTGACGTGCGCCGGCGAACTCCATCAGGGACGCCACCGCCGAAACCCCTCGGCTCATCCCGCCCAGCTGCTTCCCGCCCAAGGCGCCGCCGCCCTGGCCGCCGCTCGCCTGCCCGCCCTGGGCGAAAGCCGATTTGGCGAAGCCCGCCGCCTTGCTGGAAAAGGCCATCACCGCCTTCATGCCGAACCTCCGTCAGGCCCCATGACCGGGCGCCGTCAGGACTGGACGGTGACCACCACCTCGCGGATCTCCAGCGGCCCAGGACGCGGCTGTTCCCATTCAATCTGGGCGTCGTCCTGAAAACCGGGGATCGGATAAACCCGCGTCCAGCCCTCGAACGCATCCTCTCCCGGCCCGTGGTCCAGCAACGCCGCCTGGTCGCCAACGCCGCCGCGCCGCTTCAACTTGACCGGCCACAGGGTTTTGCCCGTCATGCCTAGCCGCAGGTTTGCGGTCGGTCCCAGGCGCAGCGCCGCCTCCCCCACGCGCGCCTTCATCGACGCCCCACCGCGCGGATCCTGTTGCAGAACCATGGGAAGGAGCCGGCCACGCGGTACGAACAGAAGGCCCGCCTCCGCCCAACGTTCCGCCCGGTTCGGCAAAGCCACCCGACCGTTCGTGACCACTGCGTCGCCCTCGTCCGCGCCATCGACAAAAAGGGCGACCGTTCGCCCTTCCAGATGCTCCAGCCCGGTGATCTCAGTGGCGGGCCCTTCGATCCGCACCGAGGCGTCCAGCATGTGGGCGTCGGACAGGACTTCCAGGCGGTGCCGGTCTCCCCCCGCCGACGCGCGTCGAACCCCGACATAGAGTTCGCCGGCCAGTTCCCCGCCCGCCTCAACGAAGACGCCGTCGGTCGTCCACGGCGCGAAGCCCAGCACGTCCTGGGACAGTATGGCCGACATGGCCGAGGCGGTGCCGTCCGCGCGGACCCATAGCGCAAGGTTCGGCTCCGACGTGGAACGGTGACGCCGAAACCCGCCCGCCACGATGCCCTTCGTCAGGTGCGGCGCGTAGCTCGATAGAGGCGTGACGACGTAGCTCTGCGCCCCTTCCTCATAGGCGAAGTGAGACACCGTATCTCCGCCCGCTTGGATGAACAGCGTCCCGCCTTCCATTTCCAACAGCGGCGTCCCCGGCGCCAGGCCGACGCTCGACGTGCGCGGAAAGGCGGGCGGCGGCGTGATCGGCTGACTGGCGCAGAAGAACTCGGCCGACTGGCTGAACACCTGCAGGTGGCGGCCCGCGAACAGGTTGAGGATCCGGGTCGACTGATCGGTCGCCAGATCGACGCTGATCCCCTTGTCGGCCTCTGCCCCCTTGATGTTCAGGTCGAAGAAGAAGCCGCTGCGGCTGGCCATGATCGTTTGCGGCCGAGATCGCGGCGCGGCCAGCCACAGACGACTATCGAAAAAGACGCCCGCCGAAGGCCACCCCCTCGACGCGCTGATGACTGGTTCGCCGCCTTCCTTGCCCTGCGTCACCGTGGCGGTGCGCACGATCCCTTTTTCGGAAATCAGCACCTGGGCGACGATCTCACCCACGTCTTCGTTACGGTTCTTCCCCTGATAGGCGATACGCAGCACCTTGTCCGAAGGACTGGTGACGGCCACGCCGTTGGCGCCCACATTGTCCAGCGCGTTCATCGCCGCGGCGACTGCGGCGGCCAGGGCCGGCATCGACGCGCTATAGGCTATGGCGCCGGTCGTTTGTCCCTCCAACGTCAGATTGAAGGTCTCCCCGGCCAGGAAATCGGCGAACGACAGCTGCTGGACTTCGCTGACCCCTCCCGCGCGTGTGCCGTCGTAGTCGAACCTGGGAATGTTCTCGAACGCCTGCGGCCGACTGTCCCACTCGCTGTGCGCACCCTGACGCGCAAACCGATAGGGCGCCACGTCGGGGTGGAACGCCAGCAGGGTGTCCAGCATCTGAGCCCGCTTCACGTCTGGCACGCGGGCGGCTGTGTAGGGCGAGGCGATCGAAGCCACGCGAACGCCGCGCTGATACACCTCGACATTGCCGTCTGTGGCCACCAGGCCGTAACGTTGATCGCCGGTGTCGAAATCGAACGCCCAGCGACGGAATGGAGACAGCGCCCCCGTCTCGCGACGAACCTCGACGCGGGTCAGTCGCATAACCGCATCTCCCAGATCGACGGGAGCCGCCGGATCCGCGTTCAGACGGACGATCCGCCAATGTCTCGCAGCGACCTGGCGGCCGGGTGGCAAGGCCAGCCGCCGCGTGCGCAGCACCGCCCCCACGTCGCAACGGGCGGCCGTGATCCACTGCCCAGCGCCATTCTGATATTGCAGCGCCAGTTCCTTCACCAGGGTGACGGGAACGGTCATGGGATGTTCACCTGCTGATCAAAGGGCGGGTTCCACGGATACTGCGGCGGCGTCGGATCCGGCAGCGGATCCAGATCACCTCCTCCACCGCCCCCGCCGCCGCTCGGCGACTTGATCAGGAAGTCCACCAGATCGACCATCCCGACCTCGACCGGCGCGCCGAAGTCGATGGCCAGGACGACATAGCCCTCGCTGGCGCCCAGGGCCGTTGTCGTCTCCATACCGACCCCGCCCAGCACCTCTGCCGACGCGCCTCCGTTCGGCGCATTCAACATCGCTGCCGTCACGTTCACACGCTGCAATCGGTTGCGAACCAGATCCACGTGCTTCAGGCCCGGCCGACGCCGGATCGGCCCCTCGGCCATCGGCAGCATATTGACGCACAGCGCCAGCGACGAGGCGTAAGCTTTCAGGTCGCGCCGCCCCACCGCCTGCGGCGACAGCTCGCCGCCGTTGAAGTTGGATTGTCTCAGGATCTCCTGCGGCATGGTTCAGCCCTGAACCTCCCAACTGCGCCCGGCGAAGGGCGAACCGCCCGCCCAACGGGCCTGAACCAGAGGCCCGGCGTCCACGCCCGCGATCAACTGGCGCTGCGGCGCCAGCCGGGCGTCTTCATTGCGGGCGCTGGCGTAAAGGCCGCCCTCCCCATTCTCGCCCGGCGTCCCCCAGGCCTCGCTGCGCAGATCGCGCGCCTTGGTCGAAAGCTGGCAGAAGTCGGCCAGGTCGGCGGCGAAGGCCGTCACCACCAGCTGACGGAACCACGCGGGCCACGTCTCTTCTCGGCGCAGGGCCGTGTATTCGACGTAAAGCGGCGCCGTGTCGCTCCAGAAGAAGCCGCCGCTTTCCATCACATAGGGCCGCCCGCGCGAGGCCGCAGGATCGGCCGATACCCGCCAGTCATGCACCGCCCCGACCAGATCGCCAGGCTTGGCGAACTTGTGTTCGCACGGACGCGGCTCGTTCGGATCGGCCGCCGGATCCACGCGAGACAAAAGGGCCACGGCGTTGGCGAAGGTCCAGCGATACTTCGACAGGATGAAATCCCGCTTGTGCGGATAGTTGACGAAGCAGAACGCCCCGAGCGGGCTCTCTTCATCCAGGGCGTCGATGCGATCCCCCGACACCCGGTCGATGGCCAGATTGCAGACGTCCAGATCGGTGAATGGCATGGCGGCCCCGCTCGAAAAAGAACGGCCCGCGCCCGTTCAGGACGCGGGCCAAGTCGGCTCAGGAGGAACCGGGGATTAGGCGGCCGCCACCAGACCGGAAACGGGGGTTGGCTCGCGGGAGAGGACGAAGTTCGCCTTGGACTTGATCCGAACAATGCCGGCGGCGTCGCGAGCAGCGGCGGCCGCTTGGAACCACTCGCCGATGATATCCGTCAGCGCGGCGCCGTCTCGCTCGTCGATCTTCGTGGGCTTGTCGTTGTAGCCCGAGACGAGCGCGGACTTGGCGTACAGCCACAGATCAACACCGGTGCCATCAGCGTTGCCCCCGGTCCGCTCGTTACGCCGCCAGCTCAGATCGTTCCACGGCATGTTTTCCTTGACGTCGTTCGACGCCATGTAGGGATCCAGCGCGAACTGCATCTTGTTGCGGAACGGAAGCAGGCACGTGACCTGTTCCCCCTCAAATGCCTCCTGGCTGCCCAGGTGAGCGATGCCGTTGGCGATGTCATTCAGCGTCGCCACGGTGTCGTAGTCGCCGATCGTGTGGACCTGATCCACCTCGCCAGGCGCGCCGCCGATCTTCTTGACGCCGTTCGCGGCCGCTTCCTTCAACGCATCAATGATGCACTGATTTTCGCCCCGGATGATCGCCTTCGCTCCGGCCTTGCCGTATTCGGCGGCGGTGTTCAGCGTGTACTTGTGGGCGTTGGGATCCCACAGACCGAAGGCGATGAACTTCGGCTTGGCCGTCAGCTCGATAAAATCCTGCCCGACATTCGCCAGGATCAGGCGAGCGAACTCCGGGCTGTCATACACGTCGACAGCGCCCATTCGCGGGAAATAGGCCTTGTCGCCGACGAAGGTGCCGCCGCCGGAGACCGTATCGCCCAGCTTGTTGCGGTCGCCCTGATAGGCGTGGTGCACCTCATCGAAATACTTCGGGGTGAACCAGGACTTGATGTTTGCGGTCATCGCGCTGTCTTCCTCATTTGGCCGGCGATGCCGCCGGAGCTGTTGACGAAGCTGAGGCTAGGTCGGCTCCAGCGGCTGCAACGCGGATCAGCGAGAACCCGGATAAGCCGCGCGCCAGGCCTCATCAGCCTGGGCTCGATAGGCGCGGTCCGTCTCATATCGGGGATCTCGACGCATCTCCTTGGCGCGGGAAATCGCGGCGTCCTCCGAACTGACAGCTTCGCCGTCAGGCTTGGGGATCTGGCCTGCAGGGCCCATCTGCCCTCGCATCCATTCGATCAACTTCACGCCGTTCGCCGTGGGCGACAGGCTCATCAGTTCGCCGAACATGCCGTCGTCAATTTCGCCGCGGCCTTTCAGGCTCTCGGCGAACAGTTCGACCTCGCGGCGGCGGCCCTCGGCGTTCTCCCCCAGCGCCGCGGCCTCGGCGGCCGGATCAAACCCGCCGTCGAACAGCCCCGCTTCCGCCAGGGCGGCCGCGCCCTCCATCACGTCGTCCAGCCAGCCCTGGGGCTTGCCCTGGGCGTGGGCGAACTTCGACAGCTCGGCCACCAGCGGGTCGCCGTCCGTCAGCCCCAGCTTCTCGCGGGCGTCGTCCGACAGGTTGACCGCATAGCCGTCCGCCGCGTCGGGCACGGCCGCGCGCGCGGAGGCCGCCGCCTCTTCCGGCGTCGGCTCGGGCGCGGGATCCGGCTGGCCGTCTGCCGGCGGCGCGTTCGGATCCAGCAGCGGCTCACCGCCCTCCGACGAGGCCGCCGGGGTCGTAGGCGCTGGGGGCGCTCCAGTCGTCGGATCCGGGTTCGGCGCCAGGCTGGGCGTTGGATTGGGATCGCTCATGCTCTTCAGTCCTCTTCTGAGCTGTGTGGATATCGAGGTAGCGGACGACGCCGGCGAAGATGCTGTCCTGCCCCTGCCGCAGCTGGGCGTAGGCGTCGCGCGTCCCGGCGGGCATGGTCACGTCCACCGGCGGGCGCAGCACCGTCATCCGCGCCAGGATCATCAACCGCTTCTCGCCGTCCGAACCGGTGAAGGCCTCGGCGATCAGCCGCGCGTCCTCGGCCGCCAACGTCATCGCCGCCAGCGTCTCCTCGTCCACGCGCGACCCGCCGCGCACCCAATCGCACACCTCGTCCAGCAAGCGGCGGTTCGCCTGAACCGGCGCGATCAGCGCAGCCTGCGCGGACGGCTCCAACACCTGATCCAGCAGGAAGTCTGTCAGCCATTTCGGTTTCCACCAGCTCATCAGGCCACCAGCTTCAGCGAAGGCTGTCCGGCCGGATCGCTTTCCGGCATCGGCGCGCCCGACGCCGCCGCCTCGCCCAGAGCTTCCAGCATCTTCTCGCGGTCGGCGGCCGGGCGGTTGATCCAGTTCGGCGCGCCCAGCAGGCTCTGCAGCCGGTGCAGCTCCTCGACATTGGCGACCGCCATCATGCCTTCGCGGCCGAGGAAGGCGTTCAGGATCTCCAGATAGCGGGCCACGCTCTCGACATCGGCCAGCGACTGCGACCGGGCCAGCGGGCCGGTGATCTTCACCTGCAGCACCAGCTGGTCGATCTTCAGCGCCTCGAAATCCATGCCGGGGATCTTCTTGCGGTCGGCGATGTCCAGCACCCGCGCGACCACATTGGGCACGAACTCATAGTTCAAGCTGCCGAAGGCCGAGCCGGTGTCGAAGGCGAAGTCCCGCATCCGCTCCACGATCTCGGTCGGGCTGCGCACGCTGGCGCTCTCGGGTGGCAGCTGGCGGCTCAGGGTGTGCTGAGCGATCGACTGGCGCACGTCCGTCAAGGCCAGCTGAGCCAGATCGACCTGGCCGTTCATGTTCAGAGGCTGGATCGAGGCCCCTACCGGCCCGCCTGTGCGCGCCACCCGGATCAGCGCGTGCGGCGCGACCCGCAGGGTGTCGGGGTTCACCACCCCGTCATGGGCCACCATCAAGGGCGGAGCCAGGGAATAGGCCGCCGCCTTCAGGATCATCTCCACCGCCTTGTTCGCGGTCATGATGTCCGGCAGCGTCAGCATCAGCGGACCGACGCCCCACGGGCTGTCCGGCGTCGTCCACCAGCGGAAGATGTTCCACGGATTGGTGCGGTTGATGAACTCGGCGACGATCTCGCCCGACGCCGCGCTTTCGCAGCACACCACGGCGTAGCGCCAGGCGGCGATCTCCACGTCGTAATAGCTGGCCTGCAGGATCATCACCGGATCGCGGCTTTCCTCGCGCACCTTGCGCGCGATCGCCTCGGGCCAGCGGGCCTCCTTCCACAGGCGCGGCAACTGCCACGCCGGATAGGTCCGCTTCCAGTAGACGTTGTCGATCCGGCCGGACGGGCCTTCCTCGATCCCAAGCTGCCACGGCGGCACCGCGTGCCAGCGCATGATTTCGTTGTCGTCCCCTTCCAGCGCCAGCAGGGCGCCGGTCCCGATGCCCAGATCCGCGTAGCTTTCCTTGGAAGCCTTGTGAAAGCCCGAGGCGTCCAGGATGCGGTGCGACACCGTCGTCGCCAGATCCAGCTGACGATTGACGCGCTCGCGATGCTCCTCGGCCACCAGAGGCCCGGCCTCCAGCTGATACCAGCGCTGCGACGGCGGGGTGACGTCCTGCTGCACCCGGCCGGGGAACTTGTGCGCCCCGGTCAGGCCCGAGCTGTCGAACAAGCCCTCGAAAATCGCCCCGCTCTTCGCGCGCGGGTGACGCCACGGCATGGCGTATTGCAGCGCCCGTTCGATATAGGGCTGCATCGCCTTGCGGGCCTGAAAGGCGGCCTCGCTGCGTTCATTGATCGTCTTGGCGTTCCAGGCGGCCACGGTCGATCAGCCCCCCAGCGTCGGGGCCAGCCCGGCTTCATTGCCCTGCCAGCTCAGCTGACGCCGCCCCGCGCCACGCATCAGGCGGCCGGATGCAGCCCGTTCCGCGCGCACGCGCTGGCTCTCTTCCTCAGCCGCCCGGCGCTGTTCGGCCTGGGCTTTCTCGGCGTTGATCTGCGCCCACTTCTGCTCGCGTGTCCGCCCGCCGAAAAACGATTTCACCCTATTGGCCATGGCGCGGACCTCCGAAGCTGCGGCGATAGACCTCGACCGGACCCAGGGGCGTCGCCTCCTCCCCTGACCGGATGAAGCCCGACCATGTGGCCAGCCGCGTCCCCGCAACGCGCTCCGCCCCTCGCGCCTTTGCGACATAGAGCCGGACTTCCTGCGTCCCGGATCCCTCAGCCACGCCCGTCAGCAGAGCGCCCAACTGCCTCATCGCCCCGCGCAGGTTGGCGCGGAAGGCAGGCCCCACCGCCAGCCATGCCTCGGCGTGGTCCGCCTCGGGCCACAGCCCGGCCACGGCGATAAGCCGTCCCTCGCCGTCGCGCAGGGCGAAGGCGGCGCCCTCGGACACCTGCCGCGCCATCTCGCCGAACCGCTGGCGGGTGAAGCGCCCGACCCTCCCCGCGTCCGTCAGCGTCTCCAGCATGTCGAACGCCGAGGCCTCGGCCACCGTCATCACCATGGCGACCAGTCCGAGCTGTAGGATCCGCCGTTGCCGCCCTGCGGCCTCGACAGGCCGCCCGGCGTCCACACCCCGCCCGGCGACTGGCTCCAACCGTCGCCCTGAGCCATCGCCTTGGGCCGGTGCGCGTCATAGGCCTGACCCGCCACGATCCCGGCTCGGCCCTGATCGCCCAGCAGGGCGTATTGCCCCGCCTCCATGACGTGGGACGAGTTGGACTTCTGGACCCTCAGCCGCTTGGCCGGCTGCTTCGGATCGCGCGGCTCCCAGCGATAATCACCGCCAAAGCCCCGTCGCAGCCAACGACACGAGGGATTGATGATCAGATCGGGCCGCTGATCGTATTGGTTGATCCGCAGCATGGGGATCCGCACGGCCTCATGCCGCAGCCCCAGCTCATTCGACGGCGCGGGCTGAACCGGGATGTTCAGCTGGTTGCAGGCGATCTCGATATCCGCGAACTCGCCCATCTCCCGGTCGGCGCCATAGAAGGCCGCCGGGTCGCCCCAGCCGATGCTGATCCGGCATTTGCTGAACCGAGGATGCAGGGTGTCGCCCAGCGCCTGGGCGAACCGCTTGGGCCCGACCCCGTGCAGGATGCGGCGTCCGCGCGGGTCCGTCGGATCGGTCAGCACGACCTCGGCGTAGATGATCCGGCGCCCCATCCGGTCACGGCCGCAGATGACCGCCGCCGGCGTGCCGCCGCCGTCTATCCCCAGGAACAGCTCCGACCCCGGTTCAGGCTCCAGCTCGACCGGCGAGAACAGCCGATCCAGATCCACCTCGCCGAACACAGGCTCGCCCGCGACCGACGCGCCCCATTGGTTGCGGATCATCCGCCGCACATACCATTCGGGCTGGCCGCGAGCCGAAACCTCGTAATAGTCGGCGTCCAGGTTCGCCAGGTTCTCAGCCAGCGGGTTCGTCACATAGGGCGGGCCGCCCGGCAAGATCGCCGAGGGCTGGTCGAAAAACTCCGTCCCGTTCTCGCGATGGCTGGCCGCCTGATCGACGCACAGATCGAACAGCGGATGGTCGGTATCCGGCTTGTTGAACGTCACCCAGACGCCGCGCGACACGCGCGTTTCCTTCCGCCCGCCGCGCTTCACCCGCCCGGCCAGGAAACTGATCGCCTCGAACGGCGTCGTATCCGCCTCGTCGACATAAGCGCCGTGCAGCTCCCAGCCGCGACAGGTCGCCTCGACCGTATGCGTCCCCAGCGCCCGCCACTCGACCCGCAGCCGGCACAGGCCGCCGCCGGGCGTCCCATCCACGAACGGCGCTGGGAACTCCAGCTCATGCACAGCCGGGCGATCGTCCGAGCCGGTGTAGTGGCCGAAATCCTTCGGCACCCAGTCCAGCCACGTCTTCATCGTCGTGGCGTATAGGTTGCGATAGTTGTCGCGCAGCACCCCGACCACGGCCGTCCTGACGCCGTTGCTGTCAGGCTTCTGCGTCATGGCCGTGAAGAACGGCTCGGCGACACCCGCACCCACGGTCTTGCCAGATCCGATCGGCCCTGCCATCAAGCGGATGAAAGCGTTGCTCTCGTGGAACGCCTGAAGCTTCGCTCCGCCGGGAATGTAAGTCCTGGCGTCGAACACGCCCTATCTCCGAACCCGCACCCCGGACCCTCGGGGCAGGTTGCAGGTTCGACGGCCCTCCAAATCGGCAACGCCGAATAGTGCGGGAACGCACCCACATAAGGGGTTGCCGCGCCGGGTTTGGGGGGAGGCCTCCTCTGGAGGGGGCGCTCCGCTAACGTCCCGTTACCGGCAAAGCTGTTTGAAATCAGTCGTCTAGATCGGCGTCCGACTTTTCCCGTCCGACTTGGCCCAGCCGAACGGCCATCCCAGCGCCCATGGAAATCTCCGAAGCCTCCCCGCGCGCGGGACTGGAGACCCCTCCTCCGCCCAGGTGGACGCCGCCGAAGTTCAGCGTCAGGGCCGCTCCGCCCTCGAACTGCACCGCCTGGGGCAGTTTCTGCGCGACGTAGGGCGCGACGGCCTCGGCCATGCGCAGCTGCAGCTTCACGATGTCCAGCAGGGTGTCAGCGTCGGGATTGGTGATCCCGATCGACTTGGCGAAGGCGGCCGGGGCCATGGAATAGGCCTCCATCATGACCGCGAGCGGGTGCCGGTGCTGCTGGAGCAGCCATGCTGTCACGGCCTCGGTCCGCCGGTTCTTCGACCCCTTGGGCCGTCCGGGCCTGCGCCCGGCCGAAGGCAGGGCGGCCGACAGCGGCGATGGCGCGTCGAGAGCGCCGGTCTCGCACGGCTCCAGTTCCTCGAACAGACCGGCCTGGACGATCTCGCCCATGCCCGCCTCGCCTTCCACTGCCTGATCCAAAGCCGTGCGCACCCCGCCGGACATATCACCCTCGTTGTTTATTCAGGCGCAGCATCGGCTAGGGCGACGAGGCGCAACGCCGCCGACGTTCCGGCTGTTCCGACGCCTCGGCGCATGGCCGGAACAGGCTCAAAGCCAAGCGGCGCACCTCTTTTAAAGGTCTGTTCCACCTGTTCCGGGTGTTCCATCAAAATCATCATCGCGCGCGCACACACGCGAGGGCGTCACGCGAATAAGCGCGCGCATGTAGAAACCGCCCGGAACAGCCGGAACAGCCGGAACAGCAATCTAAGTTGTTGGATTTGCGCGCTTTTTTTGTTCCGCCTCAGGCCGGAACAGCCGGAACACCCGGAACAGGCGACGCGCGATCACCTGAACCGCGACCTTCCCCCCGCACCCTGTGGCAAGTCAAGCCCGCGCCTCGGGATTAAGCTTTGCGAGTTATTCTTAACTCTACGCCTGCCGCCCTGCCTTCTCTCCACCAAAGGGTCGGGGTGTGGGTGGGTGGGATGGATAAGGCCGCATCCCGCGCCACTGGCGGCCGCCGTCGCTTCTGAGCCAATGGGGTCAGGGGTTCGGGGTCGAGCGCGCACCGCGCGCCTGCGGCGCGCTGCGCTCGACAGCTTAGGGAAGGTCAAAGGGTGTGCGGCCTGGTCGGCCGCACGGGTCGAGGCCCGCCAGCTGATCGCTGGCGAGCCCCTCCTTTTTCATGCTCGGAGCCTGATTAAGCGCCTAGTATTCCAACACGACACCGTGTGCAGGCGGCTCGTGCCGTTCAAGCAATGGCCCCCACGCCTCATCCCCAGCGAGGGCCGTCACTGATCCGATCGCGAGGTGCGCCGCCTCGTCGTGGTCATACAAGGCAACGATAGCGTCGTCGGGAAACTGACCCAGCGCCTCGATAAGTTCTCTCACTGTCATGACATCCTCTCTAAGCCGCCCTCGCCACCTGGGTCTGGGCCTCGCCGTCGCCGGCCGCATCGATCACCTTGTCCAGCGCCAGCAGCGAACACTGCACTGAACGCCCGTCCACGCGCTGTTTCCGGTGATCCACCACGTCGTCCGGCGCGAACTTCAGCGCAGTGGCCCAGCCGCCCTGAACGGCCCCCACGCCCATGGCCCACAGCGACCGTTCGAACAGCTTGGCGACCTCGACGTGGTTCGACGGCACGGCCAGGCACAACCGGCCCTGCAACGGCCCGCCCGTGGGCGTGCATAACCCTAGCCCGGCCGTCGCCAGCCGGTCGCGCGCCGCCATCGGCGTCGTCTCCATCACGTCGTCCTTCGGCCGATCGTCCAGCACGGCGGTCAGGAACTCCCCGACCGACCGATACTTGTTCTGTCGCCACGCATCCGGCTGGGCCTGCAACAGGCGGTCGATGCACTTCTCCCAGTTGGCCCGGTCGTCCTGCGTTTCGTTCATGGTCGCGCGCGGCAGGTGTTTGGCCAGCGGGTCGATCTGCGCCGACAGCGGCACCCCGTCGTCCAGCACCAGATGCGACGCCGCCAGCAGAGTGCCGAAGGTGTCCGCCGCCCGGCTGTCATGCCCGTGGCTCAGCAGAACGCCCCTCCACGCCGTCAGCACGTCCGGCCACTCATGCCAGCGATCGACGATCCGCCTCAGCATATGCCGCCCCAGCTCATCGCCCAGCGCGGCCGACAGCTCGGGCGCCGATGCGCTGGCGTCCGTCAGCTGCGACAGCATGGGCATGGCGATGCGGCTCAGCTCGGCGGGCTTCATGGGTGGCGGGTTGATGCCGGTGAACCCGAACGTCCCGCGCGCCTGATAGTTGGTCGGCACGCCCTCGGCCCCGCCGCGCACCACGTTCTTGCCGTCCGAGGCGTATCGCGCCAGGCGCATCACCGCCGCCGCTCGGGCGTCGCTCGCGCTCTCGCCCTCCTGCTCGAACTCGTCGGCCCACACGCCGATGGCCGCCAGCCCCAGCGACTGATAGATGCCCGGCCCCGACGGGTCGGCCAGATCCATCAGCCGGTCGCCAAGCACCGCCTTGACCAGCGCCAGCAGCGACGACTTGCCCGACGCCTTGTCCCCGATCGGATAGATGGCCGGCCGCCACCTCAGCGCCGCGCCCAGAAAGACGCAGACGACGTATCCCAGCACCAGACGCGGATCCAGCTCGGGCCGCTTCCAGTTCCACGTCTTCATGGCCTGCAGCATCCATCGGCCAGGCGCCTTGGACCGATCGTCGCCCTCCAGCAGGCCCGCCTCAAAGAACAGACTGGCCAGTTCGTCCGACATGGCGGCCGACGCCGGCGGCGACAGGTCCACGTCCCGCGCATAGACGTGGCCTTCGACCTCGCCCAGATCTTGTTCGACGCCGCCGATCCACAGCCGCGATCCCAGGTGCAGCACCAGCACCCCGCCGTCCGTCCGCCACGCCCCGCGCCCGCGCACCTTGCGCATGGGGTCGAACAGCCCCGTCCGCGCCACCAGCCGTCCGCACGCCCCGGTCAGGTGGCGCCGCACGTCCTCGTATTTGATGCGCAGCTCGCCGTTGGACGACTGCTTTCCATAGAATGACCACAGATAGCCGATCGCCGGGCCGAACAGATTGTCGATCTCGCCCTGCTGGTTCAGCTTTCCGGCCGACAGCTCCACGAACTCGTCGTTCGGGTCGAGGAAATACATATGCGACTTGCGCTTGCCCAACGGCCGCACCGGCATGTGCGGCGGCAGGCCCAGCTCGTCCGCCGCCCAGCTGAACCCCTGCACCAGACGCGCGGCGGCCTCGGCCCTCTTGGCCTTCTCCGATCGGTCCGTGGGCGTGGATACGTCCAGCAGGGCCGCCCGCGCCTCCATGAACGCCTCTTCGGACGTCACGGGCGCGATGGATCCATGCGCAAACGCCTCCTCGGCCGCCTCGGGATCCACCTCCGCATCGGGTTCGGGATCCAGCGGCTCAGGCTTCTGCGGCTCTACGCCGTCCAGTCGATCCAGGGCGCGCTTGCGCTTGCGTTCGGCCTCGGCCTGGGCGGCCTTGCGCGCCGCCTTTCTTTGATCGGGCGTCATGCCTGTTTACTCAGATAGGGGTGCTCAGGCCCATAGGCCTCCAGAATGTCGCGTCGCGTGACGCCGGCGGCCACGCCGCGCTCGATCGCGCAGACCTCGGCCACCGTGCGGCCGCTTCGCAGGTTGTTCAGGGCGCGGCGCGATCCCAGATCGGTCGGCGCATACATCAGCACCCTTCGCACCGGCGGCGGCAGCGCGTCATATTCCGCCCAGTAGAAAGGGTTTCGCCCCCTGAACCGATTGGAGCCGGGGATCAGGCGGCTCATGACCACACCCCGCGCAGCATGTCGTTGAAGTCCTTGAACCCGCGCGCGGGCCAGCTCTCGAAAAACGGCAGGTCGCGCGCCTCGGCCTTGGCCCTCAGCTCGTCGACCTTGCGCGTCACCCCATCGCGCACCCTGCGGCTGGGATCCCGATCGCGGATGGCGATCACCGCCCGTGCGCTGTCGGCCGGATCCACATGGGCGAAGTTGGCGCTGGCGCCCACGGCCGACACCCGCCATTCCGGCGTCAGCAGTGCCACGGTGAAGGCGTCTTCCACCCCCTCCGCATAGGCGCATTCGTCGCTCAGCCCCTTCTTCACCGCCTCGCGCGGCGACAGCTTCGTCGCCCCGCGGCTGATCGGGATGAAGGCGCCGTGCCACCCGCGCGGCCAGATCTTCTTGACCGCCACATGCGGGTCCGCCTGCAGCTTCGACCGCCCGTCCGGCTCCAGAAAGATCCGATGCACCCCGCCGAACGACCCGTCGGGGAACAACAGCGCCGAAATCAGGCACGGCACCGTCCGGTCCGTCTCGACATGGCGCATGGCGTGGTGCGACCGCACCGCCCACGGCAACCGTTCCAGCCGGCTCAGGTCGATGCCCCGCGCCTCGGTCAGATAGGTCCATCCCGGCAGGCCGGGCTCCAGCGGCTTGGCCTCCAGGAACATCGCCTGCGCCCGCCGCCGATCCTTGGACATGTTGGTCAGAGCCAGCGCCTGCGCCCGTTCGGTGTTGCGCTCCATCTCCTCGCGCGCGGCGCGCAGCTTGGCTGAATGGGCCGGGTCCATATGGCTGGCGTCGCCGACGCCCAGGAACCGCTTGGCCCAGGTCAGGGCCTCGCGCTTGGACGCCCGGTCCACCCGGCCGAACTGGATATAGGCCACCAGATCCAGCGCATCGCCCCAGTCGCCCGTGGCGTATTCGTCCCAGCGCCCCTGTCGCTGGCCCGACAGCTGGATCACGAACGATCCGGGGTTCCTGTCGTTTCGCGTCGGATTGCGCGGCAACAGGGCGCCCTGAACGATGGCGCCGGTCAGGCCCAGCGCCCGGCAAACGCTGTCGATCCGATCGGCCAGCATGGCCGAGATCTCGCGCACCGTGATCTCCAGCGGGCGGCCGACGTTCGGCCGATAATCGCTATTCAATACCCCGCCCTCCCGTTGATCAGGCGTAGCAGCCGCCGCACCTTCTGGCGGGTCATGTTCACGGCGCTGTCGCCGCAGCGCGGCGTGCAGCTCAGGGTGATGCGATACACTCCGCCGTCGCGGGCGAAGACCCGCACCGACAGATGCTTGCCGCCCATCTCCACGACCGTCGTCAGGCCCCAGGGCGTCGGCTCTTCGCGCACGATCTGAACCTGACGACGCTCCACCTTGGTCAGGGACAGCTTCATCATGCGCCCTCCCCCGCCAGCTGCGCCGCGAACCGCCGCTGCGCGTCCCACAGGCTGTCGTCCGCCGTCTTGGCCTTGCGCAGGCGGCCGCGCTCGATCACCCGGCCGTCCTCGGCGTCGTCGTCCCCGTCCCGTGCGCGCAGGTATCGCTCAGCCGCGTTGTCCACGGCCTGGCGCGTGACGCCCAGGATCTGCGCTGTCGTCTCCGACGACACCCGGCCGACTGCGACGGCCAGCCCCATGGCCAGCGACCGCGCCGACTGTTCCGGGGTCGGGGCGCCGCCCGCCCCGCCGCGCGGCGCGGTCATCACCGCCGCCGGCGTCAATCCGCGCTCGCCCGCCGCGAACCGCACGGCCGCGACCACCAGGCCGAGGTCCAGCAGGTCCATCACCGCCGCCTCGCCGCTCTTCCGGCTGACCTTGGCCGACGCCCCATCCAGCCCGCTGCTGATCGCGAACCGCGCCCGCGCCCGTTCCATCCAACCGCGCCGCCGCTCGGCCTCGATCCAGTCGGCCAGATCCGGCCGCACCGTCTCGGGCTCGACCCCGGCGGCCCGCGCCAGCGCGAACAGGCTGTCGCGCGGCGCCCGCCGCATCCGCGAAATGCTGCTGGCGTGAACCCCTAGCCTGCGCGCCAGCGGACGCACCCCGCCCGCCGCATCGATGGCCGCCTGCATCCCGGCCTCGCGCTCAAACGCCCCCATGGTTCAGCCCCCGATGTCCGCGCGCCGCGACCACGCCGGATCGAACAGGTCCGGCGCATTGGCCGCCGCCGCGACCGCGACCGGATCCGGCTCGAGCGGCGTCAGCTCGCGCTCCACCTGGGCGGCGATCGTCAACAGGGTCGGGGCCAGCCCGGCCCTGTGGCTCGCATCGGCATGGACGAACCACAGACAGGCCCAGCGAAAGGTGTTGCACGCCGCCCGGCCCGCGCCCTGCGCGGGCGACGGGGCCTCGCGCATCGCCGTCGCCCGCTTCTCCAGCGACCGCACGTCGCCGCTCTCCACGGCCATGTGCGCCTCGGCGATCAGGCGGAACCAGCGCTGCAGGTTCAGATCCACAGGGGTCATGCCGCCGCCCCAAGGACGCGCACCCCGTCGGGCCACAGCAAGGTCAGGTTGATCTCTTCCCCATCCGCGCGCGCACCCTCGACTACAGCGGGCAGATGCTCAGGCGGGATCGGCGCGGACGCCGGGCGGCGCGTCAGCCATTTGTACACCGCGCTCTCGCTGCGGCCCGTCCAATAGGCGATTTTGGTGGTGCCGATGCGCAGCACCTCCCGCTGAGCGGGGCTGTATTTGCCCTCGGGCGACATTTGACATATTCTCCAGACACAATGTCTGGACTTATGGCTCAAGTGATTTGCGAACCGCGTCAAGGACGCCGTTTGGACATTTCGTCCAAAGTCGTCCGCATGTCCGACACACGCCGCCGCGCCGAGCCCGCCACCGCAGAACTGCGCACCCTGTTCGATCGCATCTACGGGGCAGGCAAGACGAACGCTGATCTGGGCCGACTACTGGGGCTCGACGGCTCCCAGGTCACCCGCATCATCAAGGGCCAGCGCCAGATCCAGCGCCACGAATGGAACCGGATCGAGGAGTGGCTGGGCGGCGAGATCCCCGAGAGCCACGACGGCGGCGAAGTGGCGGTCATGCCCGGCCTGGTGCCGCTATATGGATGGGCGGGCGCAGCTAGCGCGGAGCGCCTAACCTTCGCCGAACAAACCCTTCTCGGCGCGGTGCCGCGCCACCCCAATCAGCTCAATGTTCGCGGCGCATTTGCCCTTCGAGTCTCCGACGAAAGCATGTCCCCGCGCTACGAGCCCGGCGAGACCGTCTATATCGCACCAAATCAATGGCCAGCCCGAGAACAGGACTGCGTCGTCGTCACCAGCGAAGGGTTTGGCTACCTAAAGCGGTTCGTTAGACGAGCCGACGGCGTCGTGACCGTGCGCCAACTGAACCCCGACAGCGAACTGTCCTTCGCCGTCGACGAGATCGCCGCCATGCACGCCGTCGTCGGGCGCGGCTGAACGTCAGGTCGCGAACGCCAGTAATACGGTCGACGAAAACGCAGCCACATACCCGGCTGCAATCAAAGCCGCCTCGATCAGCCCTCTAGCCGTATAACCCTGATAACCCTCTTCCAAGGGATCACCGGGAGCGCCCTCGTAGAGGATACGGCCCGCCCGGGCGACGCTGAACCCCCACATCCCTAGTGCGGCCACCACACCCGCCGCCAGGCCGCCCCAGCCCAGAACCAGCCCAAAGAGGGCCACCTCAGCCGGCAACAGGACGCGCCGAAGCGCCAGGATGGACAACTTCCACGTCGGCAGCCCAGAAGTGGCGGCTCGGGCCGCCAGCGGCGCGAGGCGAACCGCGCAGCGGATCATCGCAGCATCGCGTCGGCCAAGCCACAAGGCCCCAGCGCCTAGAACGAGCGCCACCAGCAGGTTCAATCCGCCGAACCCGATTAGCAAATCCGCGCGCCCCATAGCCCCATCTGCCAAACACTATTCGATGACCCAACCTATCTCACGATAGCAGGCAGCCATGTATAGACACTCTGTCTTGACATTACGTCCGAACAACATCTTGATGCCCTCCTCAGCCAACGGGAGGGCCATATGCCCGACAGGACTTCCGCCCCCGGCCGAAAGGCCACAATCAGCTGCGCCGCTGCCGCCCTTTGCGCGCAGGCCGTCGCCGAGGCCGTGCGCGGCGCGGGCTACGCCTATCTCGGCGCGCTCGTCCCGGCCGTCGCCTGCGCCTTCATCGCGGTCGCCCTGGCCTATCTCGGCGCCCTGACCTGGGACGCCCGCCAATGAGCGCCCCCTTCTTCACCTACGCGCCCGACCCGGAGGCCATGCCCCCGGTCGAGTATCACCGCCTGGGCGAACCGGCCCTGCCGGTCGTGGCCTGGCAGCCGCGCCATCGCCGCCCCAGCCGCGCCATGCAGCTGACGCGCGCGACCATCCTCGTCTTCGTCGGGGCCTTCGCCCTCAGCCAGATCCTGAGCGCCCTGTCATGAGCGACGATCTGCACACCGCCGCCGTGCGAGACGCGGGCCTGACCGGCTGGAAGGCCGCCGTCCGCGCCCACCCCGAAGTCAACGGACGCAAGGTCTGCGTCCTGACCAGCCCCGACTACAACCCCGTGACGGGCAAGGGGCGCAGCGTCGTCCGCCACGGCACCGACGAGGCCGACGCCTTCGCGCGCGCCCTCGAAGCCGCGAAAGGAAACCTGCATTGATCAGCACGGCGAAAAGGCTGCTGAACCACACTCAGCAGAAAACGACGAAGCATCACCTGGTGGCCGTCATAGAGGCCGAAGCAGACAACACCTTCTCTGTCGACTTCGCCGTCAAGGCCACGCCAGAAGAGGCTGAAATTGCAGCGCTGGAGTTGCTCAGCATCATCAGGGACAGCGCCGCCGAAGGCGCTTCCTGCTGCCCCAGCTGCGACGGCCGCCTGGCGCGCGTCACCCAGGCCATGGCGGCCCTCACGGCGCAGCCGGGCGTCACCCCGATCAACAAGGAGCCGATCCATTGACCCGCAAACCCCACCGTACTCGCCCCCTGGACCGCGACGGCGACGGCCACGACGGCGGCTCCCTGACCGGCAACCAGACGGCGCCCATGGCCACGGCCAACGGCGATCCCAACCGTCCTGACGACGGCCCGCCGAACGCGCAGCAAACGCCGCCGGAACAACTGGACGACCTGGCTGACGCCCGCACCACGCCCGGCGACAGCGCCGAGAAGCTTGAAGCCATCGAGCGCGAGGTAGACGAGGCGAATGCAGCTACGAGCAAGGTCGAAGACGGATCTGACCCCCACGCCAGCTGCGTTCACTGCGGCGAGGAACACCCGGTCGGGGTTCTTGATCATGATCTTTGCCCGGCTTGCGTCGACGAAGCGCCCATCCTCAATCAGCTGGATGCGGCCATGGCGAGCGCAGACGACGCCCCAGATCCGGCCGACACCTTCACGGCCGAGGAGATCGCCGCCGGCCAGACGCCGGTGATCCAGGCCGAGGGCGACGCCGCCGTGACGGCGGCCGAGGTCGCAACCGAGATCCCGTCGAACGATCCGCTGGTTCAGATCGAAACCGAGACGGCCCCGATCGCCGTCCGCGCGCGCGAGCTGCGCCTGCTGGTCGAAAGCCGCCGCCTCTACAAATCGGCCGAGGGCTACAGCGCCACCTACGGCGCCCCCTACGTCGATCAGGCGACGGTGGAGGGCTGGATCCAGGCGGGCCTGGCCGAAGACGTGCCCACGGCAGGGATCTGCGGCGGGATCAAGCCCACGCACGAAGCCCGCCGCCACCTGGGCCAGCTGACGCTGGGCCACTACGCCCCCGGCACGATCGGGGCGGCGGGCGAGGACGCCGCCTGATGCTGCCCGCTGACGTTCTCGACCTGCGCGGCGTCGCCGACCGTCTGGGCGTCGGCTACCACTGGCTCCAGTCCAACTGGCGCACCCTCGACGGCTTCCCTCCGCCCTTTCTGGGCGGGGGGAAGGGCCAGCGCCCGCGCTGGGCCCTGCGCGCCGTCACCGACTTCATCAACGGCCGACGCTGGGCCGCGCATGAGGCGGCGCCCGTCGCCCCCTCGGCCGCCCGCCCCGTGGCGAACGACGCCGTTCCCGCCCCCCTGGCCGATCCCGCCGCCGCGCTCCTCGCGGCCGCCGGCGGCTGACGGCCGGGCCGCTCATGGCCGGGCGCTTCCTCCATCTGGCGCACCGCGCCTTCCTCTTCCTCTGCCGCAAGGAGCGCATCCTGTGACCACTGGACGCCTGCCCCCCTTCACCCTGCCGCTGCGCCGAGAAGGCGACGCCGCCATCGTCGACAAAAACGGCAAGACCGTCCTGGTCATCGACCCGGACCGCGACCTTGAAGACGACGAAGCCACGCGCATCGCAAATCATGTGTTCAACTGCCTCTCCGCAGCCCCCGCGCCGGAAGGCGGGGCGGTGGATGCAGATGAGATCCTTGAGATGGCCGCTAAAGCTGTCGAGGACCACCAGAAGTTCGGACGCGAGTGGATCAAAGGCAGCTTGTGGGACGACCTGACCCGCGAGGCATCAGCCCGCATCCGTGCGCTCAAGGCCGCCCTCGCCACCCGCGAGGAAGCCCCGGCAGAGGCGGGAGAGGATGACTTAGCCGCCCGGCTGCGTCGAGCCGAGACGTGGGACTTAGACGCGGACCAAGAAGCGCGCGACAGGTGCGGCGTCCTGATGCTTGAAGCTGCCGAGCGTCTCGAAGCCCTCCGCGCCCAGCCGCCAGCCCGCGAGGAAGCGCAGCCGGTGGCCCGCGTGTCGCGCAAGGGAAATTCACAAGGTGGGATCGTTTGGACCGATTACGGTAGGGCGTCTGACTTGCCTGACGACACGGCGCTATTCGCTGGCGCTGCCATCAAAAGCAGGGTTCAGCTAAAGCGCGAGATTTACGACAACCTGTGCGCCGCAGATAATCAGGACGTTCCGCTTGAGGACTATCCTGATCGCATCCTGTCAATCGTGGAGTTCCACACCCACCCCGCCCCCGACGCGCTGCGGGTAGCGGTGGAGGCGTTGGAAGCCCAGGAGGACCAGTCAAAACGCGGCGTCCTGTTCATGACGCGCGAGGAGTTGGACCGCGTGACCACATTACGGCGCCAAGCCCTCACCACCCTGCAAGCCGAACAGGGGGCGGTGTGATGGACAACACGGCCTATTACCTGCGCCGCATCCACGGTCGCCTAGAGACCATTCGGGAAGCCATGCCGGATGAGCACGGGCTGTCGCTCGGCAATCTGGCTTTGGCTGACGAAGCCGACTGGCTCGATGGCTATATCGAGCAGCTTGAGCGTCAATCCGCCACCCCCTCGGATAAGGAGGGCGGGGAGTGAGCGGCTTCACCATCGCCGAGGTGACCGTAGCCATCCAGAAGGGCGGCCGCCTCGAACACACCCGGCTGGCCGCCGCCTTCGACGTCATCACCACCCAGGACGCCGCCCGTAACGCCGGCCGCCAGATCGGCGGGGGCCTCGGCGAGGCCCTGTCGCTGCAGCTTCAACAGGGCAAGTCGCTGGCCGCCTGACGGCTGGCGCGCCCATCTAACGCCGGTTAACACTTCGCCCATGTCCAGAAAGCCCGCCCCTCCGACCGGCCTTCGCAACGGCCTGAAATGGCGCGACGGCCGCCCGCGTTGGGAACCATCGCCCGCCAATCGCGCCTGCGGCTTCGCGGGGGTCGATCTGCGCGACCACGCGGGGGCGTGGATGGACCGGGGCGCGGCGACCACGGCGGCCGACGCGCGCACCCTGTGGGCGCGCTTCGTGCGCGACGCCATGCGCGACGACGATCAGGGCGGCAAGGCGCGCACCATGCTGCGCACCGCCCTCGACCGCCTGCCGCCCATGCCGAGCGAACCCGTCGCCCGGCGGCAGCGCGAGCTGGTGTCGGATCTGATCGAACGCGCCCGCGCCGTGCTGGAGGATCGCGAGCCCGGCGTGGCCGACGCCCTCATGCGCTCACCGCGTTCGGTTCAGGCCATGGTCGACGGCTACTTCGCCGACGCCGCCGCCATGCGCCGGATCGCGCGCGGCACGCAAAAGGTCTATCGCGCCATGTCCAAGCGGCTGATCGCCCGCTTCGGCGCCCGCCGCGCCGATGAGGTGACGCCCAGCCAGATCCGCGCCTGGCATGACGACATGACCCAGCGCGATGGCCTGTCGCCGGCCAGCGCCAACCTCGCCGTCGGGGCCGCCGGCGCCATGTTCCAATGGGCGGCGATGCAGGATCCGCCCTGGCTGATCGCTTCACCCGTCGCGCGCCTTCGCCTCGCCGCCGCGCCGGGCCGCCGCGTCTTCTGGACGCTGAACGAAGAAACCGCCTTCGTCGCCTGGTGCGACGCCAATGGATACGCCGACGTGGCCGACGCCGCGACCGTCTGCCTATGGACCGGCGCCCGCCAGATCGACGTGGCCGCCGCCTCGATCGAGGCCCTGTCGGGCGCGGCCTGGCGCTATGTCCCCATCAAGACCCAGCGCAAGGGGCTCGAAGCCCTGCCGGGCCTGTTGCCGCCCATCGCGCGCCGGGTCGATCGACGCCGCGCCGAGGTCGAGGCCCAGAGCCTAAGCCGCGTCGGCGAAACCCCTTTCCTGTGGAACCCCACGACCGCCCGGCGCCATACCTCAGAGACGATCAGCCGCCGCTTCCGCGAGGCCCGCGCCGCCGCCGTCAAGGCCGGGGATCTGCCGCCCGCCTTCGCCGAGAAGCGTCTGCAGGACACGCGCGACACCTGCATTACGCGGCTGTTCGACGCCGATGTCAGCCTGACGCGGATCACCGCCTGGACCGGCCACGCCTCAAGCGCGGCCGAGAACATCCTGCGCGAACACTACGTCAGCCTGCGCGAGGCGGGCGCCGCTGAAGACGCCGCCAAACTGTCCGCCTGGGCCGAGCGCGAAGGCCTCGCCCTCTCGGCTTGATCAGAACGGAACGGGATCGGAAGTCGGACGTCCGACTTCCGAAAAGTCGGAAACACCCCTGCAAAGTCGGACGCCAGCCCACCACACAAGGCTTTGAGCGCGCGAGGTAAAGTCACAGCGTAAACGGAGCCTTAACGCGCGCGGGCGCATGAAGGCGGACGATGTCCACGCCCGCCGTCCTCTATCATTTCGCCTATCATCCCGCGTCGCGCACGGCGCGGCTGGCGCTGGGCGAGGCCAAGACGGCCTATAGCGAAGAAGCCGTCCGCCCATGGGAGGACGACTGCCCCCTGTTCGAGATGAATCCGTCGGGCATGCCGCCGGTGCTGACCGTGACGGAGAAGAACCGTCCGCTGGTCCTGTGCGAACTGGACGCCATCCTGGGCTGGCTGGAGGACCGCACCAAGGGCGACTTCCTGCTGCCGTCCGACCCGGCCGAGCGCGCCGAGGCGCGCCGCCTGGCCACCTGGTTCAGCCGCCGTTTCACAGATGAGGTCGACGCCGTTCTGCTGCATGAACGGATGGAGAAGCCCCTGCTGCGGCTGGGGTCGCCCGACGCCCGGATGCTGCGGGAAGGCCGCGAGGCGCTCAAAAGCCATCTGTCGACGCTGGAGCCTCTGGCGGCCGGGCGTGAATGGCTGGCCGGACGTCGTCTCAGCCAGGCCGATCTGATCGCGGCGGGCCATCTGTCCGTGCTCGACTATTTCGGCGAGGTCGCCTGGGCCTCCTGGCCGTCGCTGAAGCTGTGGTATTCCAAGCTGAAGTCCCGCCCCTGTTTCCGCCCTCTTCTCGGCGATCGCTTCCCCGGCGTGCAGCCTGCGCCCTGGTACGCCGACCTCGACTTCTGAGGTCAACGGGAGCTAAAGCGCCCTCATGGCGGCCGATCCCCGCATCTTCATCCGACAGCGCGCCGCCGACCTGGGTTTCGGCGTGTGCCGCTTCGCCTCGGCCAGCGATCCGTGGAGCGCGGGCGAGAAGCTGGCCCATTTCGTCGATGCGGGCCGCCACGGCGACATGGGCTGGATGGAGACGACGCTGGAGCGCCGCGCCCACCCCACCGCCATGTGGGACGGGGCGAAGACGGCCATCGTTCTGGGCATGAACTACGGCCCCGACGAAGACCCCCGGCCCGAGCTGGAGATAACGTCAGCGGGCTATATCTCCGTCTATGCGCGCGGCGACGACTATCATGAGGTCATCAAGGGGCGGCTGAAGATCCTGGCCGGTCAGATCGCCGCGCGGCTGGGCCAGGAGGTCAAGGTCTTCGTCGACACCGCCCCCCTGATGGAGAAGCCGCTGGCCCAGCGGGCGGGCCTGGGCTGGCAGGGCAAGCACACCAACCTCTTGAGCCGCACCCACGGCAACTGGCTGTTCCTGGGCGTGATCCTGACCGCCGCCGAGATCGAGCCGGACGAAGCCGAGGTCGAGCACTGCGGCCGCTGCACCGCCTGTCTGGACGCCTGCCCGACGCAGGCCTTTCCGGCGCCGTTTCAGATCGACGCCCGGCGGTGCCTGTCCTATCTGACCATCGAATATGCGGGCGCCTGGCCGCGCGAGTTCCGCGCCGCGACGGGCAACCGCATCTACGGCTGCGACGACTGTCTGGCCGCCTGCCCCTGGAACAAGTTCGCGCAGGGCGCGTCGGAGGCGCGGCTGCACGCGCGCGACGCGCTGAAGTCGCCGCCGTTGGCGGACCTGCTGGCGCTGGACGACCCCGCCTTCCGCGCCCTGTTCACCAAGAGCCCGGTCAAGCGAATCGGCCGCGATCGGTTCATTCGCAACGTGCTGTATGCGGCGGGGAACTCGAGCGAGCCGGCGTTGATCGAAGCGGTCGAGCGGCTGCTGGACGACCCTGCGCCCGTGGTGCGCGGGGCGGCGGTCTGGGCGCTGTCGCAGCTATCGCCGGAGCGGTTCGAGGCCGAACGCGCCGAGCGGCTGGCGGATGAGGCGGATGAAGAGGTCAGGCAGGAATGGTCCTTCTCCCCTTGAGGGAGAAGGGATTAGACGGCGGCCTGGCCCACGCCGCGGCCGCCGCCGGGCACCGGGGCCACGTCCAGCAGCTTCAACCGGAACACCAGCACGGCGTTGCCCGGGATCATCGGCGGGCCGCCCTGCTCGCCGTAGCCCAGCTCCGGCGGCAGGAAGAGAATCCACTCGTCGCCGGGCTTCATCATCTGCAGGGCCTCGGTCCAGCCGGGCACCACGCCCTCGGGCGAGAAGACGGCGGGCGCGCCTCGCTTGAACGAACTGTCGAACACCGTGCCGTCGGTCAGCGTGCCTTCATAGTCGACCTTGACCAGATCGTTGCGATCCGGACTGACGCCGCCCGCCGGGCCGGAAGCCACGACCTTGTACTGCAGACCGGAAGGCAGGGTCTGGACCCCCTCCTCCGTCGCGTTCTGTTTCATGAAGGCGGCGGCTTCGGCGGCGTTCTTGGCCAGGTCTTCGGGCGCGGCGGCCGGGCGGCCGCAGGCGGCCAGGGCCAGAAGGGCGGACGCGGCCAGGGCGGCGCCGAGGGGGCGCTTAGCCCATGCGAAGTTCATAACCCTGGTCCTTCAAGGCGGCGCCGATCTCCTCGGCATGACGGGAGTCGCGGGTCTCGACCATGATGTCGAACTCGGCCCCCTTGGCGGGCACGTCCAGCGCCAGCCGGTTGTGCACCACGTCGATGATGTTGCCGCCCAGACCGCCGATGACGGCGGCCATCGCCGACAGCATGCCGGGACGGTCATCGCCCAGGATGCGATAGACGATCAACCGCTTTTCGCGGACCATTTCGCGGTTCAGCACCACCGCCAGCATCCGGGCGTCGATGTTGCCGCCGGTCAGCTCGACGCCGATCTTCATGCCCTTGAAGCGTTCCGGGTTGGCCAGGATGGCGGCCAGACCGCCGGCCCCGGCGCCCTCGGCCACCGTCTTCTCCAGCGTCGCCAGCAGGGCCACGCCCTTTTCGAAATCGGCCTCTTCGCAGACGAAGACCTCGTCGATCAGCGCATCAGCAAGAGCGAAGGGGATTTCCCCCACCGCCTTGATGGCGATGCCCTCGGCGATGGTCTGGCCGCTGCATTGGGCCGGTTCGCCACGACGGCGCGCGGTGAAGGACGGATAGCGCGCCGCCTCGACGCCGAAGACCTTGATGTCCGGCTTGACCGCCTTGGCGGCGATGGCGCTGCCGGCGATCAGTCCGCCGCCGCCGATGGGGATGATCAGGGCGTCGAGGTCCGGCGCGTCCTCCAGAAACTCCAGGCCGCAGACCCCCTGCCCCGCGACGATGCCCTCGTCGTCGAAGGCCGAGACGAAGACATAGCCGTGCTCGGCCTGAAGCCGCCTGGCCTCCTCGGTCGAGCCCGAGAAGTCGAGGCCGTGGATGACGACATTGGCGCCGTGGGCCCGGGTGCCGTCCACCTTCACGAAGGGGGTGCCCTCGGGCATGACGATGGTCACGGGCACGCCCAGACGGCCGCCGTGATAGGCCAGGGCCTGGGCGTGGTTGCCCGCCGAGGCGGCGACGACGCCGCGCTTCTTCTCGTCCGGCGTCAGCTGCAGCAGCCGGTTCAGGGCGCCGCGCTCCTTGAAGCTGCCGGTGAAGTGCAGATTGTCGAACTTGATCCAGATCTCGGCGCCGGTCAGTTGCGACAGGCGGCGGGAATAGCGGACGGGCGTGCGGTCGACCTGGCCGGCGATGCGTTTTTGCGCCGCGCGGATGTCGTCGATGGTGACGGTCATGAAGTCCCTGATTTTGTTTGCGGCCGGCCTCTTTCGTCCGGTCTACGGTCCTCTTGTGGAGCAGCACGAGACGGCGAGCAACCTTGACTCGCCCCGTCCCCCAAGGTCATGCCGGGTCGACGCCTGAACTGAAACCGGGAGCCGCCCTCATGACCACCTCCTCGCGCTCGCCCGTCCCCTTCAAGAGCCTTATCGCCGTCGCCATCGGCGGGCTGGCCCTGTCCGCCTGCGCCACCACGCCCATGGGCGGCGCGGCCGTCGGACCGGCGGTCTTCAACGCCGACGACTTCGCCTGGTCCGCTCGTGCGGGTCAGGCCTCGATCGAGGGCCGCGTGGCCTTCGTCCAGGACGGCCGCGCCTTCCAGTGCGCCGGCAACGTCGGCCTGATCCCGGACACCCGCTACACCCGCGCCCGGATCGATCGCCTGTACGGCGCCTCGGACCGCGCCGCCGTCCCGGCCGCCGTCGTGCGCGCGCGTTCGGCGGGCGAACAGGGCGCGGACTACCGGTCCTTCGAGCGGGCCGAGCCGTGCGCCGAGGGCGGCTTCCGCTTCTCGAACCTGCCGGACGGAAGCTGGTTCCTGATCGCCCCGGTCAAGGCCGACGACGACGTCATGGTGTTGATGCGCCGGGTCCAGACGCGCGGCGGCCGGGCCGTCAATGTGACGCTCGGCGGCTGAAACCCGCCCCGGCTGAGCCGTTAGCGTAGCCATAAACTGAGCCGTTAGCTGAGCCTTTTTCGACGGCCGCGTTCCTCGCGCGGCCGTCGTCGTTTGACCGGCGTTCGCCATCCTTTGGCCCCAAGAAGCCGCTCTGTGAGCCGCTCCGTTCAAGGAAAGTCGGGAGCGTCTTCTTGTCCCAGCACAACATCATCGGCTCCGAAGCCTTCACGAACCGCCCCTATGTGCTGGTGCGCAACGTGCGGCCGGGCGGTTTTCGCCGTCGTCGGTCGCGTTCGCTGATCGCCTATGGGGTGGTGGCCGTGCTGGCGTTGTCGGCGGGCGCCGCCGTCGCGGCCTTCGCCATGGGGCCGTTGCTGTTCGACAAGACGGTCGAAGCTCCGGCCGCAACCTCCGCGCCGGTCGAAGGCGGAGCGGCTCCGCTGACGGCGCCGACCGCGCCCTAAGCCCCTTCGTTCAGGGCACGACGAAGGCCAGGGCCTGGGCGAACAGTTCGCCCCGGCTGCGCACGCCCATCTTCTGATAGGCCCGCTTGAGATGGGAGCGCACGGTCTCTAGCGAGACATCCATGATCTGGGCGATGCGGCCGGTCTCATGTCCCGCCAGCAGCATCTCCACGATCCGCCCTTCGGAGGGCGAAAGCAGGTGGGTCTCGATCAGGGCCTGGAAGCGGACAGCCCCGCCGACGCATTGCACGGTCAGGCCGATCAGGCAGTTCGGCGCCGAGGCCACCTCGCGCGCCCACAGCACCCAGGTCCGGCCGTCCGAACCCGGCGCGGTCAGGCATCGCGCCTCATCCGCGCGCGCTTGCGACATCAGACGAGGCAGGGCGCGGGAACGGGTCGCCAACCGACCGCCCTCGACCTTGAACAGGTCGTCGTCCGCCTGAAGCATGCGGGCCGCCTCATTCATCCACGCCACCTCCAGCGCCCGCGTGACCAGCAGACGCGCGCGCGCCTCATGATCGATCCAGGCGGCCAGAGCGCGATTTCGCTGGCCTTCGGCGTCATCCGCCGGCGCCGACCAAGGCCGTCGGCGACGGTCAGGATTCAATCTTCGATCCGGGGCGAACAGCGGCCCCTCCAAAGCCCGGCGTCCCGCCCGGCTCTCCCACACAGCTTGTTCCAACGCCAACGCTCCAGGACTGGCGCACGGCCTCACGAAGAAGCCGGCCGCGTTTTGAAGACAACGCCTGAGCACTCATGAATTCTTAACACATATCCACAGGTGGCGCACTCCTATTGCGCCAAATGGGTCGTATTTCGCATTCTACGGCCAAGCTTTCGCGGCGATTGGCGCAATTTTCGACACATATGGGCGCGACCTGTGAACGGGAACGCTGGCTATAAGGTTGGATCGCAATTGAAAACGGCGGCCTTCGCAGGCCGCCGCTTCCATCTGAATGTCGAAGAGGCCCTCAGGCGACGGCCGGTTGCTCCGCCCCGTCGGCCCCATCCACGGGCATATCCTCCAGTTCGCCCTCCCACTTGGCGACCACGGCCGCCGCGACCGAGTTGCCGACGACGTTGGTGGCCGAGCGCCCCATGTCGAGCAGGTGGTCGACGCCCAGGACGATGGCGATCCACGCCTCGGGCAGGCCGAAGTAGGTCAGGGTCGCCATGATCACCACCAGCGAGGCGCGCGGCACTCCGGCGATGCCCTTGGACGTCACCATCAGCAGCAGCAGCATGAAGATCTGCTGCGACACGCTGAGATGCACGCCGTGGGCCTGCATGATGAACATGGTCCCGAAGGTGCAGTAGAGCATCGACCCGTCGAGATTGAACGAATAGCCCAGCGGCAGGACGAAGCTGACGATGCGGCGACGCACCCCCACCTTGGGCAGGGCTTCCAGGATGCGGGGATAGGCGGCCTCCGAACTGGCGGTCGAGAAGGCCAGCAGGGTCGGGGTGCGGATGGCCCGGAACAGCGGGACGACCCGCTTGCCCAGCACCACGGCGCCGGCCAGGAACAGCAGGAACCACAGCACGCCCATGGAGCCGTAGAAGCCGAAGACGAACTTGGCGTAGGTGCCCAGCATCTCGAGGCCCTGGGTGGCGATGGTCGAGGCCAGGGCGGCGAAGATGGCGAAGGGCGCCAGCCTCATCACGAACTCGGTCACCTTCAGCATGATGGAGGCGGCCTGTTCGACCAGATGCAGCACCGCCGGCGCCTTGTCGTCGAGGGCCGCGACCGCCGTGCCGACGAAGACGGAGAAGACGACGATCTGCAGGATCTCGTTCCTGGCCATGGCGTCGAAGATCGACGTCGGCACCAGGTGAGCGATGAAACCATGCAGGGAGAAGGCGTCGGTCGAGGCCGCCGGGGCCGTCGCCGCCACCGCTTCCGGCAGATGCATGCCCGAGCCCGGATGCAGCAGTTGCACCATCACCAGGCCCAGCACCAGCGACACGACCGAAGCGCCGATGAACCAGGTCATGGTCTTCACGCCGATCCGCCCCACCGAGGCGGCGTCCTCCATATGGGCGATGCCCGCCACCAGGGTCGTGAACACCAGCGGCGCGATGATCATCTTGATCAGCCGCAGGAAGACATCCGTCACCACGTTGAGATTAGAGGCCGCGGCCGAGGCCTGGTCAGCCGTGAGAAAATGATTGAGGCCCCAGCCCGTCAGGACCCCCAATATCATCGCCCCGACGATGAAGTAGGCGAACAAACGTTTCATACAAAAGTCGTCCAGCTTTGCAGGCCCGGCGCCGCCGGACCCCAGTTACAAACCGATGGAGGTTCCCCACCCGCCCAAAAGGAAGAGGCAGCGAATAAACGAAAATCCCCCGACCTCCAACGAACTCCTCGAGATCTAGGCGCGCCGGTCAGGGATTGGCCGTCGAATTTCGATCGAAAAGCGAAGGGTTTTCCGATCGAAATCGGAAAATTCGCCAACTCCAGAAGAAGATTCGGAAAAGGGGCGATCTCGCCCTCATCGCCCGAAACCGCGAAGAAAATTGCGCCCGCGCGGCGCTCGAAAACGGTTGAAGGCAAATTGCGTCTGCGGCTCGAAAACGCCAAGCTGCAAATCAGGCCTCGCAGAAGGCTCGCCGAGTGAACGCATCAGGAGTCTTCAATGTCCCGACCCGCCCTTGCTCCCGCACGCCGACTGGCCGCCGGGCTGGCCGTCCTGGCTCTCTCTTCGACCAGCGTCCTGGCGCTTGAAGCCGCCGCCTCGCCGGCCCCGGTCGCGGCCACGGCCGCCCCCGCCCGCACCCTCACCACCCCGCTGGAGGCGTTCGGCCATGAGGTCGGGGCGGACTATCATCTGATCACCTACACCCAGTTCGAGCGCTATCTGCACACCCTGGCCGGCCAGTCGGACCGGATGAAGCTGCTAGAGATCGGCAAGTCCTCCGAAGGGCGGACGCAGTATCTCTCGGTCGTCTCCTCGCCGCAGAACCTGGCGAACATCGACCGCTATCAGGAGATCGCGCGGCGCCTGGCCAAGGCCGAGGGCGTCAGCGAGGACGAGGCCCGCGCCCTGGCCGCCGAGGGCAAGGCCGTGGTCTGGATCGACGGCGGCCTGCACTCCACCGAAACGGTGCCGCCCCAGGCCCTGATCGCCGCCCTGTATGAATGGCTGACCGCCGAGGACGCGGAGGCCAAGCGCATCCTGGACGACGTGGTCATCCTGTTCGCGCCGATGAACCCGGACGGGTGGGAGTTGGTCTCGACCTGGTACATGCGCAACGCGGACCCGCTGAAGCGCGAGTACGACAGCATCCCGGTGCTGTATCAGAAGTACGTCGGCCACGATAACAACCGCGACTACTACCTGTCGGCCATGACCGAGACGACCAACGTCAACCGGCAGTTCTTCCGCGAGTGGTTCCCGCAGATCATCTACAACCACCACCAGACGGCGCCGGCGGGGACCGTGGTCTTCATGCCGCCGTTCCGCGACCCCTTCAACTACAACTACGACCCCCTGGTCATGAGCACCCTGTCCGAGGTCGGGGCCGCCATGCACAGCCGCCTGATCGAGGAGGGCAAGCCCGGCTCGACCATGCGCAGCGGGGCCAACTATTCGACGTGGAACAACGGGATGGAGCGCTCCGTCACCTATTTCCACAACGCGGTCGGCCTGCTGACCGAGATCACCGGCCATCCGACTCCCAGCCAGATCCGCCTGATCCCGGACAACCAGTTGCCGCGCAATGACCTGCCCATGCCGATCGCGCCCCAGACCTGGCGTTTCGCCCAGTCGATCGAATATTCGCAATCGATCAACCGTGCGGTGCTGAACTACGCCTCGCGCAACAAGGATCGGGTTCTGTTCAACATCTGGCGCATGGGCCAGAACGCCATCGACAAGGGCAATGCCGACACCTGGCGCGTCACGCCCTCGGCGGTTGAGGCGCTACAGGCGGCGGCCGGAGAGAAGGCCCAACCAGGACGTCGCGGGGCCGATCCGGCGCTCTATGACAGCGTGCTGCGCGACCCGGCCCGGCGCGACCCGCGCGGCTATGTCATCCCGGCGGACCAGGCCGACCTGCCCACCGCCGTCGCCTTCCTCAACAGCCTGATCAAGACCGGCGTGGATGTGGATCGCGCCACCCAGGCCTTCACCGTGGGCGGCAAGACCTATCCGGCGGGCTCCTATGTGGTTAAGACGGCCCAGGCCTATCGCCCGCACGTCCTGGACATGTTCGAGCCGCAGGACCACCCGCACGACCTGCAGTATCCGGGCGGCCCGCCCAAACTGCCCTATGACGCCACGGGCTACACCCTGGCCATGCAGATGGGCGTGCAATTCGACCGCATCCTGGACGGCTTCGAGGCGCCGACCGAACGCGTCGCCGACGTCATGGCCCCGCCGCCGGGCCGGATCGAGGGATCGGGCCGTGCGGGCTGGCTGATCGATCATGCGCCCGTCAACGGCTACATCCTGACCAACCGCCTGCTGGCGGCGGGTCTGCCCGTCTACTGGCAAGAGGGCGAAACCCGCGCGGGTCGCGCGACCCTGCCGCCCGGAGCCCTGTGGATTCCGGCCGACGACAAGGCCCGCCCGATCGTCGAGGCGGCCGTGCGCGACCTGGGCCTGAACGCCCACGCGGTCGCCCGCGCGCCGGGCGGCGAGCAGATCGCCCTGAAGCCGGTGCGCATCGGCCTGGTCGATCGCTACGGCGGCTCCATGGCCTCGGGCTGGACCAAGTGGATGCTGGAGCAGTTCGAGTATCCGTTCGAAGTGGTCTATCCGCAGCGCCTCGACGCGGGCGACCTGAACAAGGATTTCGACGTCCTGGTCTTCGCCTCGGACATGATCCCGGCCGACCTGTCCGCCGCCGCCCAGCGCCCGCAGCCGGCGCCCGAGAGCATCCCCGCCGAATACCGCGGCTGGCTGGGCCACATCACCGCCGAGACGACCGTGCCGCAACTGGACGCCTTCGCGCGGGCGGGCGGCAGCGTCGTCACCATCGGCTCGGCCCACCGCCTGGCCGCCGCCATGGGCGCGCCGGTGCAGGACGTACTGACGGGCGCCGACGGCAAGCCCCTGGCCTCGACCGACTTCTTCATCCCCGGCGCGGTGATGCAGACCGAGGTCGACAACAGCCGCCCCCTGACCTTCGGCGCCCCGCGTCAGATGAACGTCTTCTTCAACCGCAACACGGGCTTCCGCCATGCGGGCGAAGGGGCCGGCCTGGTGCGCTATCCGCAACAGGTCGCCGTCTCCAGCGGCTGGGCGATCGGTCCGGAACGGCTGTCGGGCGCCGACGCCCTGCTGGACCTGGAGCACGGCCAGGGCCGGGTCATCGTTCTGGGTCCCGATGTGGTGAACCGCGCCCAGGCGCGGGCGTCGTCGCGACTACTGTTCAACGCCCTGTTCTACGGCCCCGCCGTGACGAAGGAGGCAAGACGCTGATGAGTATGAGAACAGGACTGACGCGCCTGATCCTGGCGGGAGCGCTGCTGACGATGGCCGCCTGCGCTCCGCCGAAGGAGGCCGAGCCTTCGTCGCCCCAGGCCGTCGGCATGGCCAATCCCGCCTCGGTCCATTGCGGACAGGGGGGCGGCCGGTCGGAAATCCGTCGCGACGCCCAGGGCGGCGAATACGGCGTCTGCATCTTCGAGGACGGCCGTCAGTGCGAGGAATGGGCCCTGTTCCGCGGCAAGCGCTGCGTGGCGCCCCCGGCGGCCGACAAGACGGCGGAATGACGATGAAGCTCTACATCACCACCCCCTCGCCCTTCGCGCGCAAGGTCCGCATCGTCGCTCGGGAGAAGGGGCTGGCGGACCGGATCGAGGAGATCGTCGTCGATCCCTACGCCAATGCGCCCGAGCTTCTGTCGACCAATCCCGTGGTGCAGGTCCCGACCCTGATCGCCGAGGACGGCCGGCCGCTGACCGACAGCCCGGTCATCGCCGAATATCTGGACGCGCTCGGGTCCGGACCGCGCCTCCTGCCGACCGAGGGAGCGGAGCGCCTGAAGGTCAGACGGCTAGAGACCCTGGCCAACGCCGCGCTGGAGATGGGGGTCAAGCTGGTGCTGGAGAAGCGTCGGCCCGAGCAGGAGCGCTCGTCGTCCTGGATCGAGCGCTGGACGGTCAACATGGGCCGCGCCCTGGATGCGCTGGAGGCCGCCTCGCCGGACGCCGAGGCGTTGGACATGGGCGTCCTGACGGCCGGGATCGCCGTCACCTGGATCGGCTTCCGCCATCCGGACTATGACTGGAAGACGGGCCGCCCGAACCTGGTCGCCATGCAGTCGGCGCTGGAGCGACGTCCCAGCTTCGTCGACACCTTCCCGCGCTAGGCGGGTTCAGCCGATCAGCTTCAGCAGTTGGACGGCCTGGAAGGCGGCCAGGATCAGCAGCAGGACGCCGACCGCATAGGCCAGGGCCTTGCGCGGCACCTTCTTGACGATCAGGCCGGCGAAGGGAGCGGCGATCAGGCCGCCGACCACCAGGCCGCCGACGGCCGCCGCATGGTTCTGAAGCGCGCCGGCCTCTTCCCAGTGGCCGGTGACCAGGGCCCAGACGAAGGTGGCCGAGATGGCGACGGTCAGGAAGAATTCGGCCGTGTTCACCGTGCCGATCGCCTTGCGCGGCTCATGCCCGGCGCCGACCATGGTCGAGGAGACGGTCGGCCCCCAGCCGCCCCCGCCCACGGCGTCCAGAAAGCCGCCGACCAGGCCCAGCGGCGCCGTAACCCAGGCGGGCAGATGGCGCGGGCGGACGTCATGTCCGGCGCGCCACAGAATCCATACGCCGACCAGCGCCAGATAGCCGACGACGAAGGGCTTGATCACCGCCGCCTCCAATCCGGTCAGAACATAGGCGCCCAGAACTCCGCCGATCACGCCCGCCACGGCCAAAGGCGCCAGCAGCCGCCACTCGACATTCCGGTGCCAGGCGTGGCTTCCAGCCGAGGCGGCGGTGGTGAAGACCTCAGCGGCGTGGACGCTGGCCGAGGCCGTGGCCGGGGGCACGCCCAGCGCCAGCAGCACCGAGGAGGAGATGACGCCGTAGGCCATGCCCAGGGCGCCGTCGACCGCCTGAGCCAGGACGCCGACCAGCAGGAACAGGAAGAAGGTGTCCATTCAGCGCCTCGACGACGGATGTTCGGCGACCATCAGGCGCAGGTCGCGACGCGCCTGGCAATGGCTCGCGCCAGGACCTCAGGCGACCTCAAGCCTGGCGATGGCGTCCAGCACGTCGCGGCCGCTGTAGGGCTTGATGACCATGGCGGCCGCCAGTTCGGCGTTGTGCGCCGCCGCCGTCACGTCGCCGGACAGGAAGATGACCGGCACGCCCCAGCGCGATTTCAGACTGCGGGCCAGGTCGACGCCCGTCGCCTCGCCCGACAGATTGATGTCCAGCAGAGCCAGGTCGACGGGGTGAAGGGCCGTCGCCGCCTCGGCCGCCTCGGCGCTGTGGAACGGACCGACCACGCGGTGCCCGGCGGCGTCCAGAGCCTCGGTCAGGTCAGCCGCGGCGTCGGCGTCGTCCTCGACCAGCAGCACGGTCCGAGGCTCGACCTCGGCCGGCGTCGAAGCGGTCTCCGGCGGCGCCTGGCGCACCAGAACGGCGCGGACATAGGGCCAGAGTTCGACAGCGGGCCGCTCGGCGTCCAGGTCGAAGATCTTGGCCAGGGCCTTCAGTTCCTGTTCGGCGGCCGGGCTCAGCGCCGCCCCGCCCGGCGTCAGAAGCCCGTCGTAAAGGGCGCAAAGGCGCGCGACGTCGGCGCCCGGCGCAATGCCCGCCGAGACCCCCTCCGGGGGCTTTTCATGGGTCATGCCCTGTCTCCGTTTCGTTTCAGCCCGGTTAATCTGGAGTGGGAGCTAGGGCGTTTGAGGCGGTGACGAAACCGAGCTGACAAGCTTGTGACGGCTGTTCACAATCGCTCCATGCGCGCGTGTAGAGGCGTTTTTATCGACACGGCGGCGCGGCGCAGGTAAGGCTCCGCCCTCGATTTTCTCTGCAAGGACACGCCGTTGCGACTGCCACAGGCCCGGCTCGATCAGGTGCTCGACCGCTTCCATCAGGTGGAGGCCCGGATGGGCGCCGCCACGGACGGCGCCGAGATCGTACGCCTGTCCAAGGAGCACGCCGAGCTCAAGCCGGTGGCCGACGCCGTTCAGGCCCTGGCCCGCGCCCGCACGGAGGTTGACGACCTCAAGGCCATGGCCGCCGATCCGGAAATGGCGGCTCTGGCGGCCGACGAACTGGACGCCCTGACCGAGCGCCTGCCGGAGCTTGAGCGCGAGGTCGCCCTGCTGCTGGCCCCGCGCGACGCCGATGAAAACGCCTCGGCTGTGCTGGAGGTGCGCGCGGGCACGGGCGGGGACGAAGCCGCCCTGTTCGCCGGCGACCTGTTCCGCATGTATTCGCGCTACGCCTCCACGCGCGGCTGGCGGGTCGAGATCGACAGCGCCGCCGAGGGCGACGCCGGCGGCTTCAAGGAAATCATCGCCACCGTCAGCGGCGAGGGCGTCTTCGGCCGCCTGAAGTTCGAGAGCGGCGTCCACCGCGTCCAGCGCGTGCCCACGACCGAGGCGGGCGGGCGCATCCACACCTCGGCGGCGACCGTCGCTGTCCTGCCCGAGGTCGAGGACGTCGAGATCGAGATTCTCGACAAGGACATCCGCATCGACACCTACCGCTCGTCCGGCGCGGGCGGTCAGCACGTCAACAAGACCGACTCGGCGGTGCGCATCACCCACCTGCCCACCGGCATCGTCGCCACCTCGTCGGAAAAGTCGCAGCACGTGAACCGCGACAAGGCGATGAAGAACCTGCGCATCCGCCTGTACGACATGCAGCGTCAGGCCAAGGACGCCGCCCGCTCCGACGCGCGCAAGTCCCAGGTCGGCTCGGGCGACCGCTCCGAACGCATCCGCACCTACAACTTCCCGCAGGGGCGGGTGACGGATCACCGCATCGGTCTGACCCTGCACAGCCTGCCGCAGATCCTCGAGGGCGATCTCGACCCCATGCTCAACGCCCTGATCGCCGAGGACCAGGCGGCGCGGCTGGCCGATCTGGAAGCCGAACTGGGCTGAAAGCGCGCAGGCGCGTCCGCGTCTGACGCGGCCCCGCTTTAACCTGGCTCCGACTCCCGCTAGGAACGGAGCATGAACATGCTGGACATCATCCTGTTGGCCTTTGCGGCGGCCGCCGCGGGGGGCTTCCTGTGGGCCTATATGGGCTGGCAGAAGACGCGCGGCGCGCTGGACGCCGCCGACGCGCGGCTGGTCCTGATGGAGGAGAGCCGGGACTCCATGGCCGAGTTCCTCAAGGCTCAGGCCTCCCAGTCGGCCGAGGCGGTGGCGTCCAAGCTGGTCGCCCGCGCCACCGAGACCTTCCAGGCCCAGGACCGCGTCGCGCGCGAGCGGATGGAGGCTCAGCTCAAGCCGGTGTCAGAGACCCTGGCCAAGTTTCAGGAACACGTGACGGCCCTGGAGAAGGCGCGCGCCGACGAGACGGGCGGGCTGAAAGAGCAGCTCGGCCTGCTGATGGCCGCCTCCACCGCCACCCGCGACGAGGCGCGGCGCCTGACCGAGGCGCTGAAGGGCAACACCGGCCGTCGCGGCCGCTGGGGCGAGCAGACCTGCCGCAATGTGCTGGAGGCGGCGGGCATGGCCGGCCGTTTCGACTTCGAGGAACAGAACTCCTCCGCCAATGACGAGGGCCGCCAGCAGCGCCCGGACTTCATCGTGAAGTTGCCCGGCGGCGGCATGTTCGTCATCGACGCCAAGGTGTCCCTGGCCTTCGCCGACGAGGCCGACGGCGACGAGGAAGCCCAGGCCCGCGCCATGTCGCTGCGCACCGCCGCCAGCATGAAGACCCACGTGCGCCAGCTGTCGTCCAAGGCCTATCAGGACCAGTTCAAGCCCAGCCCCGACTTCGTCGCCATGTTCGTGCCGGGCGACGCCTTCCTGGCCGCCGCCCTGGACCATGAGCCGGACCTGATGACCACGGCCATGGCCTCGCGCGTGGTCATCGTCACCCCGACCACCCTGTTCGCCCTGTGCAAGGCGGTCGCCTACGGCTGGCGCGCCGAGGAGCAGACCAAGAACGCCGAGGATGTCGCCAGGCTGGGCAAGGAACTCTACAAGCGCCTGTCGGTCATGGGCGGCCACGCCGCCTCAGTCGGCAAGGCGCTGGATGCAGCGGTCAGCCGCTACAACCAGTTCGTCGGCTCGCTGGAGAGCCAGGTCATGGTCTCGGCCCGCCGCTTCGAGGACCTGAAGGTCGACCACGAGGGCAAGGAACTGCCCGAACTGAATGCGGTCGAGCAGTCGCCCCGCGCCCTCAGCCGCCCGGAGCTGCTGAACGCGCCGGAGTGATGGCGGCATGTGACAAACACGCTTGACCCTCGACGGGCAGGCTGTAAAACTCGCTTGTCAAATCAGCTCACGGCGGCGAGGCCTATGAAATCGACGAAACCACTTGGCCTGAAGGGCGTGGCGATCCTGTTCGGGGCGGTCGTGCTGATCGGCTTCGTCGGCGGCCTGACCAGCGGCTTCCTGGCCGATCGCCCTGGTTCGGCGGCGTTCTGGACGACCGTGGCCTTCACAGTCGTGATGATGGCCGCTGTCCTGGGGGTGTCCTTCTGGTGGTGGCGTCGCCTTGATGAGGCCGCGCGCGAGGCGCACAAATGGGCGTGGTACTGGGGCGGCAGCACCGGAATGCTGGTCGGCCTCGTCCTCATGCTGGTGCTGACGACGCGCCCGGCCGACATCGTCCTTCCCGCCAGCCTGGGACAGACCCCGGCCGATCTGGTGGGCGCCGGCATGATCATCACCCTGGGTTTCCAACTCGTCGGCTACGGCCTCGCCTGGGCCTGGTGGTGGCTGGGACGCCGTTGAGGGGGACGCCATGAAGAATCGCCTCAAGGTCTTGCGCGCCGAGCGCGATTGGAGCCAGGCGCACCTGGCCGAGGAACTGGGCGTGTCGCGCCAGACGGTGAATGCGCTGGAGACCGGCCGCTACGACCCCTCCCTGCCGCTGGCGTTCAAGATCGCCCGGCTGTTCCAGATGCCCATCGAATCCATCTTCATCGACGAGGAAGGCTAGCGTCTTCCTTTCCTCTTGCGCCCCTGGGAGCCTGACATGATCCATCGACTCTGGAGCCGCGCCGCCGCCTCCGTCTCCGCCGCCGCCCTGGCCGCCGTCCTGCTGGCCCCCACGACGCCCGCCCTGGCCCAGACGGCGCCCGCCGCCGCCGATCCGGCCGCCGTGGTCGCCGCTCCGGCCGGGTCCGGCCCGCGCCTGTGGGTGGTCAAGGACGAGGACTCCACCCTCTATCTGTTCGGCACTGTCCATGTGCTGAAGCCCGAGACGCCCTGGGGCAGCGCCACGCTGGACCGCGCCTTCGCCAGCGCCGACGAATACTGGTTCGAGATCGCCGATCTGAACGACGCGGCCGGCGCCGTGCCGATCATCCAGGCCAAGGGGGTCTCGCCCGATCGCCCTCTGTCCAGCCTGCTGACCGCCGAGGAACAGGCCGACCTTGACGCCGCCGCCCGCTCCATCGGCGCGACGGCCGCGCAACTGGACCCGCTGCGCCCGTGGTTCGCGGCCCTGCAGCTGGCCATGGCCAGCATCACCAAGGCCGGTTACCTGCCGCAGAACGGCGGGGACCAGGTGCTGCACGCTCGCGCCGCCGCCACCGGCAAGCCGATCAAGGGCTTCGAGACCATGCCTCAGCAGATCGGCTTCATCGCCGACATGTCGGAAGAGGCGCAACTGGCCATGCTGAGGTCGGGCCTGAAGGAGTTCGATCAGGCGCCGGAGTTCCTGGGCCGTATGGTCGGCGCCTGGTCGACCGGCGACGTCGACGGCCTGGACGTCCTGATAGGCCAGGAGATGAAGGCGGAATCGCCCGAGATGTACGAGGTCATGCTGACGCGCCGCAACACCGACTGGACCAATCAGATCGTGACCCTGCTGGAAGGCTCGGGCACGGCCTTCATCTCGGTGGGCGCCGGCCACCTGGCGGGCTCCGACAGCGTCCAGGCCATGCTGGCCAAGCGCGGCGTCGCCGTCGAGGAAGTTCGCGACTGACCCGAGGCCGTCGCCGTGCAAAAAAACGGAAGGCCCGGTTCGCCGGGCCTTTTCTTTTGCCCCGCGCCCTATATCTTCGCCGTCCGCCTTGGCGCGGCGCGGGTATAGTTCAGAGGTAGAACGTCAGCTTCCCAAGCTGAATGTCGCGAGTTCGATTCTCGCTACCCGCTCCAACACTCAGCCGGCGTTTTCCGCTTTCACGACTATTCGGCGGCCTTGCGGGCGGCGTCCAGTTCAGCGGCCTTGGCTTCCACCTGGGCGACGATCTCGTCGATCATGCCGTCATTGGCCTGCTTGTGGGCGATCTTGCCGTTCAGATAGACCATGCCCGCGCCCTTGCCGCCGCCGGTGAAGCCGACGTCGGTGTAGAGGGCCTCGCCCGGTCCGTTGACCACGCAGCCGATGATCGACAGCGACATGGCCGTCGAGATGTGCGCCAGCCGCTCCTCCAGAATCCCCACCGTCTCGATGACGTTGAAGCCCTGACGGGCGCAGGACGGACAGGCGATGATGTTCACCCCCCGGTGACGCAGGCCCAGGGACTTCAGGATGTCGAAGCCGACCTTGATCTCCTCGACCGGATCAGCCGCCAGGGACACGCGGATGGTGTCGCCGATGCCCGCCCACAGCATGTTCCCCATGCCGATGGCCGACTTGATGGTGCCGGTGCGCAAGGGACCGGCCTCGGTCACGCCCAGGTGCAGCGGACAGTCGATCGCCTCGGCCAGCTGTTGATAGGCGGCGACCGTCAGGAAGGGATCGGAGGCCTTCACCGAAATCTTGAATTCGTGGAAGTCGAGGTCCTGCAGGATGCGGGCGTGGTTCAGCGCGCTCTCGACCATGGCGTCGGGACAGGGCTCGCCGTACCTCTCCAGCAACTCCTTCTCGAGGCTGCCGGCGTTGACGCCGATCCGCATGGAGCAGCCGTGGTCGCGAGCGGCCTGGACGACTTCCTTCACCCGCTCGATCGAGCCGATGTTGCCGGGGTTGATGCGAAGGCAAGCGGCGCCCGCCTGGGCCGCCTCGATGCCGCGTTTGTAGTGAAAGTGGATGTCGGCCACGAGCGGGACGCGAGCTTCGCGCGCGATGGTGCGGAAGGCCGCCGTCGACTCCTCATCCGGGCAGGAGACGCGGACGATGTCGGCCCCGGCCTCCTCCAGCTGACGGATCTGCTCCAGCGTCGCCGCCGCATCGGCGGTCGGCCTATTGGTCATCGACTGGACGCTGATCGGCGCACCCCCGCCGACAGGAACGGAGCCGACCATGATCTGGCGGCTCTTGCGGCGCTCGATGTGACGCCAGGGACGGATGTGGCCGAGTTCGGAATGGTCGCTCATGACGCCGGGAACATAGGACAGGAAGAACGGCAAAACCACGACAGGCGGCGAAAGATCGCGCCTTGGCCGGCAGAGAGGGTCAGGCGGCCGGCGGAGGAGCGGCGGTCGCCGGCGCAGGCTGATACGGCTGCGGCCCCGTCGTCGCTCTCGCAGCCGCAGCGGCGGCCGCAGCGGCCTGAGCCGCGCGGGCGCGGGCCTCGACGGCGGCGGCGGCGCGGGCCTCGGACTCGCGCGCGGCGGCCTGGGCGCGGTTGTTGAGCGTGCCGAGCGGCGACTGGGGCGCGGGCAGCACGCCGCCGTGCTCGCCGTTCAGATAGACGTCGAAGGCCTCTGGATCAGGCGTGTCGATGGTGGCCGACAGGCTCGGCGGCGCACGCCAGGCTTCGCCCGCCGCCAGCTGACGCGCGAACAGGATGCGGCCGTCGCCCTGGCGGATGACCAGGATGGCGGGCTTGCGGGCCTGAAGGGTCACCTGCGACACCGTGGCCGAGGCGCCGTAGATGGCGCCGCGCGGGTTGAAGGCAGCCTGGACCGGCGGGGCGGGCGGCGGGACGGCGTTGGGGTCGTCCGGATCGACGCCCGTCAGCTGCGCCTCCAGACCCGGCGTGACGTACATGGCCGGCGTGGTCTGGTCCGGCGGAGCGGCCCGGGGCGCGCCGAGATAGAGGGCCCGGTCCCGTTGGCGGTCGGCCTGCTCGGCCCAGTCCTCGGGCACGGCGACCAGATCGGAAGGGTGCGGCGCCTCGATGCGGTTGATGCGCTGGAAGACGTTCCAGCCGATCACCACCGCCAGGAAGACGCCGATCACGCCCAGGATCTTGGGCGAGTTCTGACGCATCTGCTGCAGGGCGGCGCCCGTCGGCGGCTGCAGCGGCACGGCCGCGTCGGGGTACTCCTGCTTGAACCGTTCGACGGCGTTCAGCTCGTCCAGACCCAGGGCGCCCGCATAGGCGCGCACATAGCCCATGGAGAAGATACGCGACGGCAGGACTGCATACTCGCCCTGCTCCAGCGCCGTCAGGAAGCGCGTGTGCACCCGCGTCATGGTCGACAGCTGGGCCAGCGACAGTCCCGAGGCCAGGCGCGCGGCGCGCAGGGAGGCGCCCAGGGAATCATCCGAGGGATCGTCCGACGCCGCCTGGGGCGTCGGCTCAGGGGTCTGATCCAGCGTCGCGTCGGCGTCGAAGTCGAACGCGGCTTGCCGATCCTGGTCCATAGGGTCGGGGTTCCGTCACGCCGGGCGCCCGTGCGCCCGTCATCCCCGCTTAGACGAGGCGAAGAGCGCGGGCAACGCGCGAAAGCGGCAGCGCTTGTTCAGACTTCGACGTTCAGCTTGCGCGCCAGCGACTCAATCTCGCCGCGTACCGACCCGGCCGAGGAGCCCAGCAGGACGTTCATCCCCCGCCGCGCCGCGTTCAGATCGGCCGACAGGATCATGCGCTTGACCGGGCCCACCCCTCCCGCTGGGGCGGACAGGCGATTGTAGCCCAGGGTGATCAGGGCGAAGGCCTCCAGCGGGCGGCCCGCCAGTTCCCCACACACGGAGACGGGCGTGGCGCTGTCGGCGCACTTCTGCTGGATCTCGGCCAGCGCCCGCAGGGCGGGCGGCGACAGGGGATCATAGCGGTCCGACACGCGGGGGTTCGTCCGGTCGGCGGCGAACATATACTGCAGCAGGTCGTTGGTGCCGATGGAGACGAAGTCGGTCAGCGGCAGCAGGGCGTCCAGGTGCCACAGCAGGCTGGGGCATTCGATCATGGCCCCGACACGCAGCAGGGACGGCAGGGGCCGACCCCGGCGCCGCGCCCAGTCGCACTCGACATCGACCAGTTCGCGGGCGGCCCGGAACTCGTCCACCGTGGCGATCATCGGGAACATGACCCGCAGCTCGCGCCCGGCGGCGGCGCTGAGCAGGGCGCGCAGCTGCATCCGCAGCAGGGCCGGACGATCCAGGCCCAGACGGATGGCGCGACGGCCGAGCGCCGGGTTCTCCTCCCGCTCGTTGTCGAGATAGGGCAGCACCTTGTCGCCGCCGATGTCGAGCGTGCGGAAGGTGACGGGCCGGTCGCCCGCCGCGTCGAGCACCAGTTTGTAGAGCGCCGTCTGGGCGTCCAGGCGCGGCAACTCGTCCGAGACCATGAACTGGAACTCGGTGCGGAACAGGCCGATGCCCTCGGCCCCCGTAGCGTCCAGATTCTCCAGATCCACCGCCAGGCCGGCGTTGGTCAGCAGCATGATGCGCTTGCCGTCCTTCGTAACCGCCGGCGTGTCGCGCAGTTGGTCGAACTCGGCGCGTCTCTGCTCGCGCACGGCCATGCGGCTCTCGACCGCCGCCAGCATGTCGGGGCGGGGGCGCAGGTAGGCCTCGCCCGTCTCGCCGTCGACGATGACCTGATCGCCCTCGGTCAGGCGGTCGCGCAGCCCCTGCAGGCGGCCGACGCAAGGAATCTGAAGGGCGCGGGCGACGATGGCGGCGTGGCTGGCGGCCGACCCTTCCTCGAGCAGCAGGCCGCGCAGCCGGTCGCGCGGATATTCCAGCAGATCCGCCGGGCCCAGGTTCTTGGCCACCAGGATGGCGTCGTCGGGCAGGTCGCGCTGGCCCGGATGGTCGCCCGCCATCAGCCGCAGCAGGCGGTTGGCTAGGTCCTCGAAGTCGTGCAGCCGCTCACGGATATAGGGGTCGCGGGCGTTGGCGAAGCGGGCGCGATGCTCGTTGCGGACGCGGTCCACGGCGGCCTCGGCCGTCAGGCCTGAGCGCACAGCCTCCTCCAGCGACCGGTTCCAGCCCCGGTCGTCGGCGAACATGCGATAGGTCTCCAGCACCTCGTAAGGGGTGCCGCCCAGCTTGCCCTGGCTGCCCTCCAGCAGTGCGTCGATACTGGTGCGCAGCCGCTCCAGCGCATCCTTCAGCCGCGCCTCCTCGGCGGCGGGGTCGTCGGCCAGAAGCTGTTCGGGCGCGATCGGCGCCTCATGCAGCACGGCCTGGCCGAACGACAACCCTTCCGCGAACTTCTGCCCTTTCAGCCGTTCGGGGCGGTGGGGCGCCACCTCGACGTCGCGAAGCTCCTCCAGCGCCAGAAGCTCGCCCGAGGCCACCGTCTCGGCCAGAACCATGGCGATGGTCTGGATGTCCTCGACCTCTTCCTCGTCATAGCGACGGGCGGCGCGGTTCTGGACGACCAGGACGCCGATGGCCCGGCCGCCGCGCAGCAGGGGCGCGCCGAGGAAGGCGTGATAGGGGTCTTCGCCGGTTTCGGGCCGGTAGGAGAAGCTGGGATGCGACTGGGCGTCCGACAGGCTGAGCGGCGCGGCGGTGCGGGCCACCTCGCCGACCAGACCCTCGCCCGGGCGCAGGCGGGTGTTGTGGACGGCGTCGGGGTTCAAACCCTCGGTGGCGAACAGTTCGAGCTCGCCCGAGGCGCGCCGCAGATAGATGGAGCAGACCTCGGCCACCATGGAGCGGGCGATGATCCGCACCACCATGTTCAGTCGATCTTGGGCCGGCGCGCCGCCGCCGGCGCCGGCCAGAGCCTCGCGGATCTGACGCAGCAGGAGGCGAGGCCCCCTCGCCGTCACTGACCCGCCCTTGACCATGGTCTCTCCCGCCTTGCCGCCCTCTGGCCTTCAGTTCCCAGATAGGGGGGCGATTCCGTTATCCTAGTCTTCCGCGTCCAGTCCGTAGGCCGCGTGCAGCGCCCGAACCGCCAGCTCGGCGTAATCGGAGTCGATCAGGACGCTGATCTTGATCTCCGAGGTCGAGATGGCCTGAAACTTCACGCCCTTGTCGGCCAGGGCGCGGAACATGGTCTGGGCCACGCCCGCGTGGCTTCTCATGCCCACGCCGATCACCGAGACCTTGGCCACGTCGTCATCGACGCGGATTTCCTCAAAGCCGATATCGGCCTTGGCCGCGCTCATCAGATCGGCGGCGCGACGGGCGTCGCGGCGGCCGGTCGTGAAGGTCAGGTTGACCGCGCCTTCGGTGCGGGCCTGGCTCTGCACGATCATGTCGACATTGACCTCGGCCTCGGCCAGGCGGGTGAAGACGTCGGCCGGAGCGTCCGTCCGGTCCGACAGGCCCAACAGCGTGATCCGGGCTTCGTCCCGGCTCATGGTCACGCCGGAAACGATGCGCTTTTCCACGATCTCATCCTCGTCGCAAATCAGGGTGCCGGCGTGTTGCGGCAGAATTCCGTTTTCGTCCGGTTCGATAAAGCTGGACAGGACGCGCACCGGCACGCGCTTGTGCATGGCCAGCTCGACCGAGCGGGTCTGCAGCACCTTGGCGCCGAGCGACGCCATCTCCAGCATTTCTTCGTAGGACACCTTCTCCAGGCGCCGGGCGCGGCTCTGGATGCGCGGGTCGGTCGTATAGACGCCGTCCACGTCGGTATAGATATCGCACGGCGCGCCCAGGGCCGCCGCCACGGCCACGGCCGAGGTGTCCGACCCGCCGCGGCCCAGGGTGGTGATGCGCCCGTCGCGGGTCACGCCCTGGAAGCCCGGCACGATGGCGATCTCGCCGGCGTCGACGGCGGCCCCCAGCGCATCGCCCGGCACCTCCTCGATACGGGCGCGGCCGTGGGCGTCGTCGGTCAGGATCGGAATCTGCCAACCCATCCAGCTGCGCGCCTTCAGGCCCATGTTGCGCAGGGTCAGGGCCAGCAGGCCCGAGGTCACCTGCTCGCCCGAGGCGACCACCACGTCGTATTCATCGTCCGACAGGGCGCCGTCGCCGTACAGACCCGGCGCCGCAGCGCCCACGCCGTCGGTCCAGGCGACCAGCTCATTGGTCTTGCCCGCCATGGCCGAGACGACCACGGCCACCTTCTTGCCTCTGGCGGCTTCGGCGGCGACGATGCGCGCCGCGCGACGGATGCGTTCAAGGTCGGCCATGGACGTGCCGCCGAACTTCATCACCAACCGGTTCGTGTCGGCCCGCGTCATCCTGGCGTCTGATCCCCTGCTTGCATGGCGGGCGAAGGCGGTCCATGCCTCTGCCCATGCCCGCTTCTAACGACAGCCTCGATCCGCGCAAACCCCAAAGCGAAGAGGGCTTTTCACCCTTTGCAACCGATCGTGCCGAAGGGCCCAGCATCGACCCGGCCGACGTGGCGCGCTTTTCGGCCCAAGCGGCCGAGTGGTGGGATCCCAAGGGCCCTTTCGCCCCCCTGCACCGCTTCAATCCGGCGCGGCTGAAATTCGTGCGCGATCGGGCGGCGGAGCACTTTGATCGCGACGTGAAGGCGCGCGCGCCCTTCGACGGACTCAGCCTGATCGACATCGGCTGCGGCGGCGGCCTGATCGCCGAGCCGATGCGGCGCATGGGCTTTGAGGTCACGGCCATCGACGCCTCGTCCGAGAACATCGGCACCGCCCGCGCCCACGCCGAACAGGTGGGACTAGACATCGCCTATCGCGCCGCCACGGTGGAGCAGATGGTCGAAGCGGGCGCCGGGCCGTTCGACGTGGTGCTGACGATGGAGGTGATCGAACACGTCGCCGATCCGGAAGCCTTCATCCGCGCCTGCTCGAAACTAATCAAGCCGGGCGGCCTGATGATCGTCGCCACCCTGAACCGCACGCTGAAGGGCCTGCTGCTGGGCAAGGTCGCGGCGGAATATGTGCTGCGCTGGGTGCCGGCGGGCACCCACGACTGGCGCCAGTTCCTCAAGCCCGATGAACTGCGCACCATGCTGGACGGCGAGCCCCTGACCGTCACCGGCCCCTATGGACTGGCCTATGACCCGCTGAACGACCGCTGGAGCGAGGGCGACGACGTGGGCATCAACTACATGATGATGGCGACCCGCGACGCATGAACGGCCCACGCCGCATCGTCCTGACCGGCGGTCCCGGCTCGGGCAAGACCTCCCTGCTGGAAGCGCTGTCCGCGGCGGGCCATGCGACCTCGCCCGAGGCCGGGCGCGCCATCATCCGCCGCCAGCAGACGATCGACGGCGAGGCCCTGCCGTGGAAGGACCGGGCCCTGTTCGCCGAGCTGATGCTGGATCGCGAGCTTGAGGCTCACACCGGCGCCGAGGGCGCCGCCGGGCCCGTCTTCTTCGACCGCGGCGTTCCGGACGTGGTCGGTTATCTGACCCTGTGCGGCCTGCCGGTCCCGGCCCATGTGGAGCGGGCGGCGCAGGACATCCGCTATGACCGGCGCGTCTTCATCGCCCCGGTCTGGCCCGAGATCTTCGGCCAGGACGCCGAGCGCAAACAGGATCTGGACGAGGCCCGCCGCACCTTCGACGCCATGGCCGAGACCTATCCGCGCTTCGGCTATGAACTGATCGAGCTGCCCCAGGCGCCCGTCGCCGAGCGCCTCGCCTTCGTGCTGAAGACGCTTACAGCGGCCTGACCATATAGCGGGCGTCGTCGCCGTAGCTGGCCAGCTTCTCGGCCATGCCCGGCGGGTTCTGGATCTCGAAGCCGTTGCGCGCCCAGAAGCTGGATGCGTCATTGACCGCCACCAGGGCGACCGCCGGCCAGCCCGCCGTCTTGGCCTGCTCCGCCAGACGCTCGACCACCGGCCGGGTGTGGCCGCCGCCGCGCGTGTCGGGGTGCAGGGCCAGGTCGTGCAGATAGACGACCTCGGCCTCGGCCGGGATGGCGTCGATCAGCACGTTCAGCGCCGGGGCGGCGTTCCGCACCCACGGATAGGCGACCAGATAGCCCATCACCGGCCCGTCCTCGGCGGCCAGGACGAAGCAGCCCTCAGGGTGGAGTTCCAGACGGTTGGCGAAGCAGGCGCGCTCTTCCGGATGATCGGGGAAGGACAGCTGAGCCACCGCGACCACGCCGTCGAGATCGTCCGCCGTCATCGGCCGCCAGGTCAGAGGGGACAGCGGGCGTTCAGCTCCGCCCTGTTGAATCGCCATTGCACGCTCCGGTTCTCGTCGTCGTCCGCCCCTTCGATCCGGGCGGTCAGCACATCCCCCGCGCGGTCATAGATGATGCGGTGCGGAAAGTCGTTGTCCGGATTGGCGAAAACCGCCCGCTGCAGGCCGCTGTCAATCAGGCGGAAGGGGGTCGCGGGCGCGCCGCCCGGCTGAGCGAAATAGGCCAGGCCGCCGTCCTTCACGGGGGCGATGCGGGCGCTCTCGAAGCCGCTGCGGCCATTGCGCACAGTGACTGAGTGGCCGACGATCAGCCCCGCACGCGGGTCGCTCCAGGTCTCGGACGCCTCGCGCCCGCCGGAACAGTCCAGCCAATAGCCCGCCAGCCACGACAGATCGGGCGCAGGCGCGGCGCTCGGCCGGGCTCAAAGGCGGCGCCTCATGATCGTCCTCGGCGGCGGCGACCTGGGTGCGGACGGCGGGATCGATGCGCCAGTCGCCCGCCCGGCGCTGTTCCTCCAGCCAGGCGCCCAGGGCAGCGGCCTGCCCCGCCGGATCGCCGGACGGCGCCGTGAAACCGCCCAGCCGCGCCACGAGGTCCAGACGCCGGTCGGTCGCCTCGATCAGCGGGCGGCCGAGAAACTCCCGCGCCCCGTCCGGCTCGAACTTGGCGGCGACGATCTCGACCGGGCCGACCGGACGGATGGCCATGGGCCGGGTCATCTGGCCGGCGAAGATCACCGGCGGCTGCAGGCGGAAGACGCCGTCGGCGTCCTGTTCCTCATAGGGGGCGGCCAGGTCGACCACCAGTTCGGGACAGCCGTCCGGGGCGATGCGCTGCACGCCCCCGCTGGGGCGGGGTGCGGCGTAGGTCCACAGCAGACGCACGAAGGGGCGCAAAGGTTCAGGCGGAGCGAATTCCTCGTACCGCTCCCCCTCCCCCATCTGCGGTCAGTTCGCCTTCTTGGGATCGGGCGGCAGGCTGGGCAGGGGGGCGCAAGGCACGCCGTCGTCCTTCAGCTTCTTGACCTCGGCGGGGGTGGCCTCGCCGTAGATCTCGCGCTTCTCGCTGCGGCCTTCGTGGATGTCGCGGGCCTCGCGGGCGAAGGCGTCGCCGACGTAGTCGAAATTCTGCTCGACATGGTCGCGCACCTCGCGCGCCGCCTGCATCATCATCGACTGGACCTGCTTCATGGCGTCGGGCGCAGGCGCGGTCTTCTTCGTGCCCGAGACGGCCGGGGCCATCACCTGCTTCCTCACCGTCGTTGAACCGCAGAAGGGGCATTCGACCAGGCCGCGCGCCGCCTGGTCGTCATAGTCGGACGAGGAGCCGAACCAGGCCTCGAAGCCGTGGTCGTGGTCGCAGGACAGGGCGTAACGGATCATAGGGGCAGGTCGAAGTCGCGGTCGTGGCGCAGGGCGGGCACGCTGGCGCGCGCCTTCTCCACGGCCTGAAGATCCAGCCGGGCGTGCAGGACGCCCGGTTCATCGTGATCGAGTCGGGCGATGACCTCGCCCCACGGGCCGACGACCAGGGAGCGGCCCCAGGTCTGGCGGCCGTCCTCATGCGTGCCGCCCTGGGCCGGGGCCAGGACGAAGGCGCCCGTCTCGATGGCGCGGGCGCGCAGCAGCGTCTCCCAGTGCGCCTCGCCGGTCGGGCGGGTGAAGGCGGCGGGAACGGCGATCAGGCTCGCGCCAGCCTTGGCCAGGGCGCGGTGCAGATATGGGAAGCGCAGATCGTAGCAGATGGTCAGGCCCAGACCGCCCCAGGGGGTGTCGGCGACCACCGCCGCCTCGCCCGGCCTGACCGAGGCGCTTTCGCGATAGGTCTCGCCGTTCGGCAGGTCGACGTCGAAGACGTGCAACTTGTCATAGCGGGCCGTGATCGCCCCGCTGGGGTCGATCAGCAGGGACCGGTTGGCGGCGCGCGGATCGCCGTCGGCGCCCGAGCGCACGATGACCGAGCCGACCAGCAGCCAGACGCCCAGTTCGGCGGCCAGGGCCTTGAGCCCGGCGACAGCCGGATCGGCGTCCTCGTCCGACAGGGCGGCGTCGCGCAAGGCCCGGCGCTGTTCGAGAAAATTGGTCCCCTCGGGCGTCAGGATCAGCTGCGCACCCTCAGCCGCCGCCTGGCGGATCAGAGGCTCGACATGCGCCAGCCCCGCGGCCGCCGTCGCCGGCGTCCGCGTCTGGATCAGCGCCATGTCGAGCGTGTCGATCACCTAGGCCGCCAGCAGGGCGTCCAGCTCGCCCTTGCGGTCCAGGGCGTGGATGTCGTCCGAGCCGCCGACGTGTTTCCCGTTGATGAAGATCTGCGGGAAGGTGGCGGCGCCGCCCGAGCGCTCGACCATCTCGGCCTTCTTCTCGGGATCGTTGGAAGCGACGATGTTCGTATAGGCCGCGCCCTTGCGGTCCAGCAGGGCCATGGCGCGGATGCAGTAGGGGCAACCGGGTTTGGTGTAGAGAACGACGTCGGCCAAGGGGAGCTCCTGAAGGCGAATGGGAAGGTTCTCCCTCACTTAAGCGGTTCGCGCGCGTTTTTCACCCTCGCGATGACGGCCAGGTCGACAGCGCGCGCGCCGGCCTCGATCAGCGCCCGCGCGCAGGCCTCGGCCGTGGCCCCCGTGGTCAGCACGTCGTCGATCAGCAGCAGGCGACGTCCCTTGATGCGTCGGCGCCCGGCCTCGGTCACAGCGAAGGCCGCCTTGACGTTCAGCCGCCGCCCGCGCGCGGACTTGCCGCCCTGGCTGGCGGTCGGCGCAGCGCGGATCAGGGCGTCGGGCAGATAGTCGAGCCGCGCCGCGCGGGCCAGCGGCCGGGCGATCTCGGCGGCCTGATTGAACCGCCGCGACAGCAGGCGGGCGCGATGCAGCGGCACGGGGAGCACGGCGTCGGCCGTCTCGATCAGGGGGGCGGCCGAACGGCTGATCCAGCGCGCGAACAGGGGGGCGAACTGCTGCTGGTCGCCGTGCTTGAACTTCAGGATGACGCCGCGCGACGCCTCGTCATAGACGCAGGCCGCCCGCGCCCGGCCGAAGGCGTAAGGGCTGGCGACGCAGGCCGCGCACCGATCCGCCGCGAAATCGCCGCCGTCGTATTCGAACGCCGCGCCGCAGCCGTCGCAGACCGGCGCCTCCAGAAAGGCCACCCGGCTCCAGGCGTCCGGCGACAGGCCCGCGGACGCCGCCGCCTCGCGGCTGTCGTGAGCCACAGGCGGCAACAGAATATCCAGCAGGCCCCGGCCCGCATCGCGCGCGCCGGATGCTAAAGGCGAGGTCACGCCTTTCAATCGACCCCGCCAGCCCCCATCCTGAACCGACATGAGCGCCCCCTCTCCCTCCTCCGGTCCCCCGATCATCTTCGACGCCGCCCGCCGAGCCGCACGTCTGAGCCGCGCCGAGCGACGCTTCCCCGACGCCGACTTCCTGCACCTGCGCGCCGCCGACAATGCGGTGAACAGCCTCGAAGTGATCCTGCGCGAGTTTCAGACGCCCGTCGACCTGTCGCCGCACCCCGGCGTCTTCGCCCGCGCCCTGGCCGACAGCCCGGCGCGCGAAAGGGTGGCGCAGGTGCGCGCCGTCGGCTCGACGGCCGAGCGCGCCGCGCCCGGCGCGGGACCGCTGGGGCTTGAGGACGGATCGGCCGATCTGATCATCAATCTTCTGGGCCTGCACTGGGCCAACGACCTGCCCGGCGCGCTGAGCCAGATCCGCCGCGCGCTGAAGCCCGACGGCCTATTCGTCGCCAGCCTGTTCGGCGCCGCGACGCTGAAGGAGTTGCGCGGCGTGCTGACCGAGGCGGAGCTGGAGGTCAACGGCGGCGCCCAGGCGCGCGTCTCGCCCTTCGCTGACGGCTTCGACGGGGCGGCCCTGCTGCAACGAGCCGGGTTCGCCCTGCCGGTGACGGACGTGGACCGGGTGACGGTGCGCTATGGCGATCCCTTCGCCCTGATGCGCGACCTGCGGGCGATGGGCGAGACGAACGTGCTGGCCGGGCCGATCCGCCCCCTCAGCCGCGCCGTGCTGGCCCGCGCGGCCCAGCTCTACGCCGAGCGTCACGCCGAGGCGGACGGGCGCATCCCCGCGACTTTCGAAATGGTGCATCTGGCCGGATGGGCGCCGCACGAGAGCCAGCAGAAGCCCGCCAGGCGCGGCTCGGCCAAGACGCGTCTCGCCGACGCCCTGGGCGTCAGGGAGCAGACCGGTGAGGAGGACTGAAGCTCAGCTTCCGCTGATCGCAGCGCTGATGGTCGTCGAGATGTAGTCGTACATGGCGTTCGATCGCACCGCGAAGGCGGTGACGGCGGCGATGATGACCAGGAAGATCAGGGCGCAGATCAGGCCGTATTCAATGGCCGTGGCGCCGCCTTCGTCGCGATGGAACCGGCAGATGAAACCCTTCACGCCCGGCCCTCCCCTGTCGTCGGCCCGTCAGAGCAGATCGCGCAACCAGGCGATCAGCGGTTCGTCGGCCGGAGGCATGGGATAGGCCGACAGCTTGTCCGGCTTCACCCAGGCCAGACCCGCGTGCTCGCGCGCCTCGACCACGCCGGACCAGCGCCGGCACAGGTAGAGTGGCATCAACAGGTGAAAGGATTCGTAAGCGTGACTGGTAAACACGAAGGGGGCCAGACAGGCCTCCTTCACGTCGATGCCCAGTTCTTCCTTCAGCTCGCGGATCAGGGCGGCTTCGGGCCGCTCGCCCGGCTCGACCTTGCCGCCGGGGAATTCCCACAGACCCGCCAGTTGCTTGCCCTCGGGCCGTTTGGCGATCAGCACGCGGCCGTCCGGGTCGATCAGGGCGACGGCGACGACCAGGACGGTGGGAACGGCGGGCGTCTCGCTCACGAGCGGTAGTCCCCGTTGATCTCGATGTAGCGTTTGGTCAGGTCGCAGGTCCACACCGTGGCCGAGGCCCGGCCCGAGGCGACGTGGACGGTGATGTCGATCTCGGGGTTCTTCATATAGGCGCTCATGACCGCCTCGTCGTAGGTCGGCGAGGGCGCGCCGTCGACGGCGGCGACGTGCGGGCCGAAGCGGATGGCCAGACGGTCGCGGTCGACCGCCTCTTCGGTCTTGCCCACGGCCATGACGATGCGGCCCCAGTTGGCGTCCTCGCCCGCGATGGCGGTCTTCACCAAGGGGCTGTCGGCGATCGACTTGGCCAGCTTGCGCGCCGAGGCGGGCGAAGCCGCTCCCTCCACCGTCACCTTGACGAACTTGGTCGCGCCCTCGCCGTCCTTCACCAGCTGGTGCGCCAGATCGAGCATGACGTCGTCCAGCGCGGCTGAGAATTCCTTCAGGCGGCGGTCGCCGACGCGGCCGATCCGCGGCGCGCCGGACGCGCCCGTGGCGAACAGCAGAGCCGTGTCATTGGTCGAGGTGTCGCCGTCCACCGTCACCGAATTGAAGGTGGTGCGGACGTGCAGGTTCAGCAGGGCCTTCAGCACCGGCGGGGCGATGTCGGCGTCGGTGACGATGAAGGCCAGCATGGTCGCCATGTCCGGCGCGATCATGCCCGAGCCCTTGGCGATGCCGGCGATGCGGACCTTGACGCCTTCGATCTCGCACTCCGCATAGGCGCCCTTGGGGAAGGTGTCCGTGGTCATGATGCCCAGACCGGCCTGCGTCCAGTTGTCGGCCTTCAGACCGGCTTCGACCGCAGACAGGCGGGCCGTGATCTTCTTGTCGTCCAGCACCACGCCGATGACGCCGGTCGAGGCCAGCATGACGTCGCGCTGGCGGCAGTCGAAGCGCTTGGCGACCTCGGAGGCCGTGCGGCGCGCCGCATCGGCGCCCGCCTTGCCGGTGAAGGCGTTGGCGCAGCCGGCGTTGACGACCAGGGCCTTGACCCCCTCGCCGCCCTTGTCGGCGTCCAGATGACGCTTGCACCAGTCCACAGGCGCCGAGCCGACCTTGTGCCGGGTGAAGACGCCCGCGCAGGACGCGCCCTGCGGGAAGCGGAAGACCACAAGGTCATCGCGCTCATGCTTGTAGAAGCCCGCCTGCGCCGTCGCGATCTCGACCCCGCCGATCGGCGGAATCGCCGGGAAGGGCACGGCCAGCGGCGAAATCATCAGGCCGGGCTTGCCGGGCGCGGCGGCGACCGCCTGGGCGGCCGACTGCGTCGCGCGCTTCAGCGCCGAGGCCAGCGGGTCGAGCGCCTTCTCGATGGCGGTTTCGATCTTCTTGCCGGTCGAGGCGGACTTGGACGGCTGGCTCATGTGGCGGTTCCGGCGGCGGGAGGAGCGGAGGTTTTCCGGGCGGGAGGCGTGGCGGCAGGCGATGGCGCCTTCGCCTCGTCCAGGGTGATCTCGACCTCGGCCTTGCCGCGCAGCTGCTCCAGCAGTTGGCGCACGCCTTCATAGGTCAGGTAGCGCACGATCTGGGGCCGCGCCTGCTCCAGCGTCGGGGGCGTCTCGGCGCGACGATCCTCGACCTTCAGCACGGCCCAGCCGGTTTCGGTCTGGATCGGCCCGACGACCTGACCCGGCGTCTTGCCCTGCAGGGCGGAGGCGTAGGCCCCCGGCAGGACGTCCAGCGTCGAATAGCCCAGGTCGCCGCCGGAATAGCGGGTGGCGTCGTCGATGGAGCGCTGGGCGGCGACCGCTTCGAAAGCCGCGCCCTGGCCCAGGACGCCCAGAACGGCGTCGGCCTGTTCCTTTGTCGGCGCCAGGATCAACCGCACCCGAACCTCCTCGGTCGTGCGCGCCAGACGCTGCTGCTCGGCGTAGAGGCGTTCGACCGCCTGGTCGGACACGGCGCCGGACACCACCTTCTCGACCAGCATGTCGCCCAGGATGCGCTCGCGCACGGCCTGCAGGCGGCGCTGGGCGGCCGGGCTGGAATCAAGGCCGCGACGTTCGGCCTCGGCGGCCAGCAGCTTCTGATCGACCACCTCGTCCATCACCCGGCGGAACAGTTCTGAGGACAGGTCCAGAGGATCGTCCTCGCCGATCAGCCCCTGGGCCACCGCCTCGCGGCGCACGTCCGAGGCCCAGACCGCGCGGTCGTTGACCTTGGCGACGACGCGGTCGTTCTTCTCCGGCGCGGCTTCATCCCCGCCGCGCCCGCAGGCGGCGGCGCCCAGCGCCAGCCCGACGGCGGCGATCAGGAACAGGCTGTGGAGGGGACGCCGCGCTCGCATCGGACGCTCCTGACAGGGGTCTGGGGGCAGGCCGCCGGAACGGCCGTTCGCGCCTGCGCCGCGCCGCCCTTAAAAAGGCCCTCGCGTTGACAGGGGTAAGGGCGGTGCTTAAGTCCCGCCTGCGCCCAAGTCGAGGGATTTTCGATCGTATGCGCGGCCCTTCGCGCGCCCTGACTGCAGGGAAGGCCTGGGGTCGGCGTGATCGCGGCCTCCCGACCGGGCGAAACCTGTCTTTCTCAGAGCCTTCAGCCGCTCGACCGCCTGACCCGGATCGCCCATGCTCGGCTTCGCCAAGAAACTTCTCGGTTCCTCCAACGACCGCAAGGTCAAGGCCTTCCAGGCCCAGGTCCAGAAGATCAACGCCCTTGAATCCAAGTTCGAGGCCTTCTCGGACGATGAACTGCGCATGATGACGCAGACCTTCCGGGACCGCGTCGAGGGCGGCGAAAGCCTCGACAAGCTGCAGAACGAGGCCTTCGCCGTCGTGCGCGAAGCTTCCAAACGCGTTCTGGGCCAGCGTCAGTACGACGTGCAGATGGCCGGCGGCATGATCCTGCACGAGGGCGGCATCGCCGAGATGCGGACCGGCGAAGGCAAGACCCTGGTGGCCGTGGCTCCGGTCTATCTGAACGCCCTGGCCGGCAAGGGCGTCCACGTCGTCACCGTCAACGACTACCTGGCCCGCCGCGATGCGGACACCATGGGCAAGGTCTATCGCTTTCTGGGCCTGGAAGTCGGAGTCATCGTCAACGGCCTGTCGCAGGGCCAGCGCCAGATGGCCTATCAGGCCGACATCACCTACGGCACCAACAACGAATTCGGCTTCGACTATCTGCGCGACAACCTGGTCTACGACCGTCGCGAGATGGTGCAGCGCGGCCACCACTTCGCCATCGTCGATGAAGTCGACTCCATCCTGATCGACGAGGCGCGCACGCCGCTGATCATCTCGGGCCCGACCGAGGACCGGTCGGACCTCTACAAGATCGTCGACGCCCTGGTGAAGGAGCTGGTCAAGGACAAGGCGACCTTCGACCTCGACGAAAAGCAGCGCCAGGCCCTGCTGACCGAGCTGGGCTCGGAGCGCATGGAGCAGATGCTCGAACAGGGCGGCCACTTCGCCGAGGACACCGTCGACCTGTACGACCCGGCCAACGTCAGCCTGGTCCACCACGTCAACCAGGCCCTGCGCGCCAACACCCTGTATCAGCGCGACAAGGACTACATCATCAAGGACGGCGAGATCGTCCTGATCGACGAATTCACCGGCCGCATGATGTCCGGCCGTCGCCTGTCCGAAGGTCTGCACCAGGCCATCGAGGCCAAGGAGGACGTCAAGATCCTGCCCGAGAACCAGACCCTGGCCTCGGTGACCATCCAGAACTACTTCCGCCTCTACGAAAAGCTGTCCGGCATGACCGGCACCGCCGCGACCGAGGCCCAGGAATTCCTCGACATCTACAAGATGGACGTCCTGGAAGTGCCGACCAACCGCCCGATCCAGCGCAAGGACTACGACGACGAGGTCTATCGCACCTTCGCCGAGAAGAACCGCGCCATCGCCGCCCAGATCGCCGACTGCTACGTGCGCGGCCAGCCGATCCTGGTCGGCACGGTGTCGATCGAGAAGTCCGAGGAATTGTCCGACCTGCTGAAGGACTACGACTATCAGGTCGAGGTCTCGCGCAAGGTGAAGCCCGAATACGAGGGCCGCGAGAAGGACGCCCAGAAAGCCGGCGACCTGGCCTATGACGTGGAATACGTCACCGGCCGCGGCATTCCGCACAATGTGCTGAACGCGCGTCAGCACGAGCAGGAAGCCTACATCGTCGCCGAGGCGGGTCTGCCGCACGCGGTGACCATCGCCACCAACATGGCGGGCCGCGGCACCGACATCCAGCTGGGCGGCAACCTGGAGATGCGCGTCCAGCGCTGGACCCAGGAACAGCGCAATATGGCCGTCGAGGTGACGCCCGAGGCCCTCGCCGCCAAGGAAGAGGAATTCAAGGCCGAGATCGCCGCCGCCAAGGCGAAGGCCATGTCCGTCGGCGGCCTGTTCGTCCTGGGCACCGAACGCCACGAAAGCCGCCGTATCGACAACCAGCTGCGCGGCCGCACCGGCCGTCAGGGCGACCCCGGCACCTCGAAATTCTACCTGTCGTGCGAAGACGACCTGCTGCGCATCTTCGCCGGCGACCGTCTGGACAGCATCATGAAGTCCTTCGGCGTGGCCGAGGGAGAGGCCATCAGCCACCCCTGGCTGAACCGCGCCGTCGAGACCGCCCAGAAGCGCGTCGAGGCCCGCAACTACGACATGCGCAAGAACGTGCTGAAGTACGACGACGTCGTGAACGATCAGCGCAAGGCCGTGTTCGAACAGCGCCAGGAGTTCATGGACTCCGAGGATCTGTCGGAACTGGTCGCCGACTTCCGCAACGACGCGATCAACGATCTGGTCGAGCGCTACATGCCGCCCAAGGCCTATGCCGAGCAGTGGGACATCAACGGCCTGGACGAGCGGGTGAAGTCCACCCTCGGCCTCGAACTGCCCCTGCATGACTGGGCCGCGGAGGAAGGCGTCTCCAACGAGGAGATCGAGGAACGCATCCTCGCCGCCGCCGACGCCCGCGCCGCCGAGCGTCTGGAACTGATCGGCGCCGACCAGACGCGCGGTCTGGAAAAGCAGTTCATGCTGCAGATGATCGACATGCAGTGGCGCGAGCATCTGGTCCACCTGGACCACCTGCGCGGCGTCATCGGCCTGCGCGGCTACGGCCAGCGCGACCCGCTGAACGAATACAAGACCGAGGCCTTCAACCTGTTCGAGACGCTGCTGCACGACCTGCGCCACAACGTCACACGCTGGTTGATGACGGTCGAGTTCCAGTTCCAGGCGCCCCCGCCGATGGAGATGCCCGAGTTCCAGGAAATCCACCTGAATCCCGGCACCGGCGAGAACGAGATGCTGAACCCGATGGCTCAGAATCCCGAAGGCCAGCTGACGGGCGACGACCGCTCCAAACTGCCGGTCGAAGCCCTGCCCATCGGCTGGGAGCGCACCAGCCGCAACGCCGACTGCCCCTGCGGCTCGGGCCGCAAGTTCAAGCACTGCCATGGTAGTCTTATTTGAGGCGCGCTGACGCGCGCGGCGCTACGCTCGCGACGCGGTCGCTCGCTGCTTGAGCGCCAAAGATCGAGTTGAGAGAGGCGGGTTCGCGAAAGCGGCCCGCCTTTTTCTTTGGGCCGTCTCGCGCCATGGCGCCGCACCAGACACGCCTCTTCTCCCCACACGCCGTCATCCTCGGGCTTGACCCGAGGATCCAGTGCTGGGCGCGCTCAACGTTGCTCAAGTCGTGCAGGCGGAAGCCGCGATCCTCGGGTCAAGCCCGAGGATGACGAGGTGAAAAGCAAGCGCGTGACGGCGCGGCGCAGGCCCGCTAGCGTGCGGCCATGAACTACAAGCCCCTGTTCTCGCGCGCGCTCGGCCTTGATCCGGAACGCCTGCATTTCGCCGCCCACAGCCACCACCTGTGGCCCGACGCCAGCTTCGACGGCCAGGTTCAGGCCTGGGCCGAGGCCAACCGCTTCGCCGACCGAAAATGGGACCTGGTGTTCGGCGACGTCATTCCCGAGGCTCAGGGCCATGTAGCCGGAGAGCTGGGCCTGCCCTCCCCCGACAGCCTGATCTTCGCGCCCAATACGCATGAAATCCTGCTGCGCATCGTCTCGGCGGTCGACAGGGCGCCGGTGCGCATCCTGGCCACCGACGGCGAGTTCCACTCCTTCCGCCGCCAGTCGGAACGCTGGGAGGAGGCGGGACAGGCGGTCGTCACCCGCGTGTCCCTCGCCCCGTTCGACACCTTCGCCGACCGCTTCGTCGCCGCGGCCAAGGCGGGCGGTCATGACCTGATCTTCGTCAGCCAGGTCTTCTTCCGCACCGGCGGCCTGTTCGAGCGGATCGACGAGCTGGCGGAGCTGGCCGATCCGGCGGGACCGTGGGTGGTCGTGGACGGCTACCACGGCTTCATGGCGACGCCGACGGACCTGTCGGCCGTGGCGGATCGGGTCTTCTATCTGGCCGGCGGCTATAAATACGCCATGGCGGGCGAAGGCGCCTGCTTCCTGCACGCTCCGCCCGGCTTCGGCCCGCGCCCGGTCGTGACCGGCTGGTTCGCCGAGTTCGGCCATCTGGAAGGCCCGCCCGGCGGCGTCCAGTACCGCACCGACGGCGGCCGCTTCTGGGGGGCCACCTTCGACGCCAGCGCCCTGTATCGCTTCAACGCCGTGCGCCGGATGCTGGACCAGCACGGCCTGACCACGGCGATGATCGCCGACCACGCACGCGGCCTTCAGACCCGGTTTCAGACGGCGATCCAGGGCGGAGACGCCGGGGCGTTGAACAAGGCCGAGATCCTGAACCCGGTCGAGGGAGCGGCGCCGCGCGCCCGCTTCCTGGCGCTGCGTCACGCCGACGCCCCGCGCTGGAAGGCGGCCCTGCAGGAGATGAACGTCATCGCCGACGTGCGCGACGACGTGATCCGCTTCGGCTTCAGCCTGTATCAGAGCGAGGACGACGTGGCGCGGCTGATCCACGCCTGCGCCCGGCTGGACTAGGCCTCAGAAGAACAGGCTGTCGGCGTCGCGCCGGGCCTCGGGCGGATCCGTGCGCCGGGGCGAGGACGGGCGAGCGGGCGAGGATCGGCCCGGTGAGGGCGGCGCCTTGGCCCTTGGCGCCGGATCGCCCGGCAAGGCGGGGGCCGGAGGCGCAGCCCGCGCCGGGGCAGCGGCGGGCGGCGCGGACGGCGCAACGGTCTTGGCCGGCGGCGGCCCGAGACGCGGATAGGCCGGGCCCGCCGGTTCGGCGGCGCGGCGCGAGGCGACGGCCGGGGGCGCCGACGACGGCGCTCCATCAAGCGAGGCTGCGGCCGCGAGCAACTGACGCGCCTGCGCCCGCGCGCGGGGATGATCGCACCGGCACAGCACCAAGCCGGTCGGCCCTCGCCAAATCAGCAGGGGACGACGCGGCGGCTCGGCCCACCGGCGAGCCAGGCGCTCGATCTCGCGCGCCAGCACGGGATCGTCGGGCGGCGTCGGACGGAGGTCATACCCTTGAGATTCCAACTCGGGGGCGATCTGCGCCAGCCAGTCGGCGCCGCTGGAAGCGCCATGAACATAGACGGGGGCAAGGCCGAAGGCGGCGGGCCCGGCCGCCGCTTCCAGACGCGCCTCGACCCCCTCGGGCGCGACGATCGGCTGCGGCGTATGGCGCGCCACAGCCAGCCACCAGGCGGCCAGCGCCACCCCCAGCATCAGCAGACCCAGCACGGCGCCGATCACGACGCCCAGCAGGATGCGCGGCAGTTGGGAAGGGGCGGCGGACGACGTCATCGTCCGTCAGGACTAGCATCGAACCGCCCGACGACAACCCCCGCCGGGGTCAGACCGCCAGGTCGAACAGGGCGTCGCGGGTGATCTCTGTGTGGGTCATGGGGAACAGATGGCCGCCGCCCGCCACCGTCTCGACCTGCAAATCGGGCCGACGCCCGCCGGGCCGGACCGCGCACAGGCTGCCGGTCTCGCCCTTGAGGATGCGCACCGCACCTGGATAGCGGGCCAGGGCGCGCCAGGGGTCGTGCGCCTGGGCGGCGTAGTTCGAGGCCTCCCACGCCGGGCTGCAGGCCAGCTCCAACCCCTTGTCGGTCTCGATCAGGCCGTCGGCCAGATAGTCGGCCAGCATCAGGTCCGGCCAACCCTTGAAGGCGCCCCGCCCCCGATAGGCGGCCAGGGCCTGCTCCCGGCTGTCGAACACGGCGCGGCGTTTCAGGGTGCGCGAGACGATCGGAAAGCGTCGCGACAGCCGCCCGGCCAGCGGCAGGTTCAGCGCCATCACCATGGGGCGCGGCCAGATCACGGGGTCGAGCAGCAGCAGACGCGACACCCGGTCGGGCCGCTCGGCGGCGGCCAGCAGGCCGCTGGTCCCGCCGATGGAATGGCCGGCCAGGGCCACGGGCGGGCCGCCGGTCGCCTCCAGCAGGGCGATCAGGTCGTCGCGGTGATCCTTCCAGCTGCGATGGCCTTCGGGCTCGGCGGGCAGACGCGTCGCCCCATGGCCGCGCAGGTCAGGCGCCCAGATGCGCAGGGCGCTGGACAGAGGCTGCAACAGGGTGCGGTAGGTGCGGGCGTTGAAGCCGTTGGCGTGGACGAAGACCAGATCGACCGGTCGCTCGGGATCGCCGAAGTCGAGCACCGCCATCTGGCCCGCGCCCCAGCGGTTGTCGATGGGGACGCTGATGCGGCGCGGCGCCGACAGGGCCAGGGCGTCCATCAGGTTCAGGCCGCCACGCGACAGGCCGGGCAGCGGCCATGCCCTTCTATGGTGGTGCGTTCGATGGCGTAGCCGGCGCCGGCGGCGGCGCGGGCGAAGGCGTCGCCGCCCTGAACCGCCACCTCTTCGGCGGCGCCGCAGCAATCGCAGATCAGGAAGGCGGCCGCGTGGCCCTTGTCCTCGCCCAGGGCGTCAGCGGTGCAGGCGACATAGGCGCTGATGGAGGCGATGCGGTGCGCCAGGCCCCGGCGCTCCAGAAAGTCGAGCGCGCGATAGACGGTCGGGGGCTTGGCCGCCTGGCCGTCCAAGCCGTAGCGGGCGATCAGGTCATAGGCCTTCACCGGCTCGCCCGCCGTCAGCAGCAGCTCCAGCACCCGGCGGCGCGGGGCGGTCATGCGCTCGCCGTCGGCGGCGCAGCGCGCCTCGACGGCGGCCAGGGCGCGGTCCACCTCGGCGGCGCCGAGATGGTGTTCAGCGTGTTCGTGATCGCAGGCCAGACCCATGGCCTACAGCTAGGAGGTCATGACCGCCGCTGCAACCGCATCCACGGTCGCACCCGCGCGCGACGCCACCGGTCGCTGACGCAATGTGGCCAAACAGCGGCGTTTGCGGAGGCTCCAGCCATAGGCTAGAAGAACCGACCTTTCTGTTCAGAAGATCCTTTTTCATGACCGACGCGACCCAAGCGAACAGCCCCCTGTCGGGCAACGTCCTGTTCTATTCCCAGCCCGAGCCGCTGTCGGCCGAGGCTCACGGCAAGCTGGGCGTGACCCCGGCGGACAAGCCCTACGCCTTCGTCGCCCAGACCAATGTGGTGCCGCTGACGGTGACCGAGTTCGCCCCGGCCGCCCTGTCCTATCCGGTCATCTTCGTCGGCGACGCCAAGCAGCCGGTCGCCGCCATGGGCCTGAACGCCGCCGAGAACCTGTTCATCGAGGACGGCGACTTCCGCCCCGACGCCTACATCCCGGCCTACGTCCGCCGCTATCCCTTCGTCTTCGCCAATGACGACGAGCAGAAGCGCCTGGTGCTGTGCATCGACCGCGCCGCCCCCTTCGTGGTCGAAGGCGGCGAAACCCCCCTGTTCGAAAACGGCCAGCCCAGCGGCTACGTCAACTTCGGCATGGAGTTCTGCAACAACTTCGAGCAGGAGCGCGTGCGCAGCGAGTCCTTCGTCGCCCTGCTGAAGGAACTGGACCTGTTCGAGGTGCGCGAGGCCAACTACACCCCGCGCAACGCCGACGGTTCGGCCGGAACGCCGCAGAAGATCGCCGAATATTTCGCCGTCTCGGAAGACAAGCTGAAGGCCCTGCCGGCCGAGAAGCTGGCCGAACTGCGCGACAACGGCGCCCTGGGCCAGATTTACGCCCACCTGGTGTCGCTGCTGGGCTGGGATCGCCTGATCGCCATGGCCCTGACCCGCGCCGCCAAGCAGCAGCCCGTCGCCGCGAACGCCTGATTTTTTTGAGGAGCCTAACGCGCGTTCGCGCGGCGTGAGCTCCCTGGAAAAACACCAAACGACAAACGCCCCGTCAGGAAACTGGCGGGGCGTTTTTTCTTATCCTTCTCCCCCTGTGGGAGAAGGTGGCCCGCCAGGGCCGGATGAGGGGTCTCTCCGAAGTTTGACGCCGGCTGACGGTCAGGGGCGCGAAACCCCTCATCCGTCCGGCTTCGCCGTCCACCTTCTCCCACAGGGGGAGAAGGACGCGACCTTAGCGGCGCGCGACCAGGGCGCGGGTCAGGCAGGAGAAGACCAACCGCCCCGCCTCGTCCAGCAGGTCCTGCTGGGCGATGACGACGCCCTTCTCGTCGCCGACCGGATCCTTGCCCATGATGGTCAGGCGACCGCGCAGCAGTTCGCCAGCCGGGGGGCTGCGCAGGAAGCGAAGGCCGTCGACCGCCAGGGTCTTGGCGCCCGCCCAGCCGCTGGTGCGATCGGCGGCCAGCCGGCTCCACAGGGCGTAGACCATGGCCTCGGGCGCGCCATAGGCCACGTCCCACCCCGGCAGGAAGCGTTCCGCGAACAGGTCCAGCGCCGCCGCATCCACCGCGCAGGCCCCCAGGGGAATGACCTGGCCGATCTCGAGATCCTCGAAATGGATGTGCAGCGGCTCGGTCATGCGCGGTCTTCCCTCGGTCAGGCGGCCGGTTCCTCCGACACCCGAACCATCAGCTTGCCGTCATGGTCGCCCGTGAACAAGCGGTTCAGCGAGCCGACCGCGCCTTCCAGGCCGTCGTCGACATGGACCTTCCAGTGAATCTTCCCGTCCGCCAGCCACGGCCCCATCTCGGCGACCATCTCCTTGGCCCGATGAGCGTAGTCGAGGACCAGGAAGCCCTTCACGTCCAAGCGGTGGGTGATGATGCGTGCGAAGTTGGGCGAGGGCGGCATCCGCGTGGCGTTATAGGCCGAGATCAGGCCGCAGACGGCCATGCGGCCGTGCACCTTCAGCCGGTTCCACACCGCGATCATGATGTCGCCGCCGACGTTCTCGAAATTGAGATCGATCCCGTCCGGAGCCAGCCGATCCAGGGCGTCGCCGACGTCCTCGTTCTTGTAGTCGACGGCGCCGTCAAAACCGAGGTCCTCGGTCAGCCAGCGGCATTTCTCGGCGCCGCCGGCGATGCCGATGACGCGACAGCCGCGCTGCTTGGCCACCTGGCCGGCGATGGAGCCGACCGCGCCCGCCGCCGCCGAGATGACCAGGGTCTCGCCCGGCTTGGCCTTCAGCACGTCGGTGACGCCGAAATAGGCGGTCATGCCGGTCATCCCCAGCACGGACAGGTTGGCGGTCAGCGGCAGGCCCGGCGCGCGATGAACCGGCCGCAGCCCGGCCTCGGGCACGACGGCGTAATCGGCCCAGGCGCCCGACAGAGGCATGACCAGGTCGCCTTCCCTGAACCGCTCGCCGCGCGATTGTTCGACTACGCCCAGGGTCAGGCCGCGCATGACGTCGCCCAGGCCGACGGGCGGCAGATAGCCCTCGGAATCATTCATCCAGGTACGGTTGGTCGGGTCGATCGACAGATAGATGGTGCGGACCAGAACCTCGCCGTCCTTCAACTCCGGCACGAGGGTTTCCACCAGTTCCAGGTCGCCGTCCTGGATCAGGCCGTGCGGCCGCTGACGCAGGATCCATTGTCTGTTGCGCAGGCTCATCATTCCGCCTCCCTGAGCGTTTTCTTTCAAGACCCACAGTGACGCCTCTTCCTCACAGAGCAAGCGGATCAGGCGTTCCGGAGCCCGCTTGCCGACGAAAAAGAAGGCGGACCCGTTCAGGATCCGCCAGGAGTCGCATCATCGAGAATGAGGCGAGGGCGAAGACCGACGGTCAGGCCGGTCCGGGGGAATAGCCCTCGGCGATCGGATAACGACGGGCGCGCAACTCGGTTCCCGAGCCGGCCGACTTCCTCGCGCCCTCGGCGTCGAAGGAACGGCCGCGCGACGGCGACGTTCGCCATACAGGTTTTCTAACCACGACAAGGAGGCGAGCCGATGACCCATCAAGACCCGCATTCCCATTCCGCCGACGCCGTGAATACGCACCATGCTGTCGAGGCGCAGTATGTCCGCCAGGGCCGCGGCGGGCGGCGAATCCTGATGATCCTGCTGCTCTCGGCCGGAGCCGCCGCCGTCCTGCTGATCGGCATGTGGGCGGTCAGCAACAGCGGCTTCGCGCGTCAAGACGGCGCCTCCGAACCCGCGCCGGTCGAGGCTTCGGCCGAAGCTCCGGCTGCGGCGCTGGCCGAACCCGCCACCTAGAGCGACATCGGTTCACATGCGATCGCCTGCGAACCCCGGATGTTCGCTCAATGGTCCAGACACGGAAAAGGCCCCGAGACGGCGCTCGGGGCCTTTCGAAACGGTCCCGTCGGGTCGCCCTTACGCGGCCTGCTTCTGGCGCGAAGGGTGGAAGAAGAGCGCCTGGCTGATCGCCGCCTTCACCGTTTCCGGCTGGAAGGGCTTGGTGATCAGGAAGGTCGGCTCGGGGCGCTCGCCGGTCAGCAGCCGCTCGGGGAAGGCGGTGATGAAGATGACCGGCACGTCGAAGCGCTTGAGGATGTCCTTGACCGCGTCGATGCCGGAAGAGCCGTCAGCCAGCTGGATGTCGGCCAGCACCAGACCCGGCTTGTGACGCGACACCGCGTCCACGGCCTCGTCGTGGGTGGTGGCGGTGCCGGTGACGCGGTGGCCCAGCTCCTTCACCAGGCTTTCGATGTCGGCCGAGATGATGGCTTCGTCCTCGATGATCAGGACGTCGGTCGCCAGTTCGGCGTCGATGTCCGACTGCGCTTCGGCGATCAGGCGTTCGACCGTGCGCGGATCGACGGCCAGAATCTGGGCGGCCTCGGACGGGGTGAAGCCCTCCAGGGCGGTCAGCAGGAAGGCCTGACGCGAGCGCGGCGAAATCCGCATCAGACGGTGGGCCGCGTCGTCGCCCTCGACCGCCGCGCCGTCCTCGAGCTGCGCCCCCGTGGCCGACCAGATGGCGTGAAACACATGATAGAGAGCGACACGCGGCGTCATGTCCGTGGGCAGCTGGCGCTCGCCCGCCGCGAGCGCCTCGAGGGCCACGCGCACATAGTTGTCGCCCGTGGCCTGGTCGCCGGTCAACGCACGGGCGTAACGACGAACATAGGGCAGATGAGGCGCAAGTCTGGCCAGAAGGCTCATACGGTCTTTCCCCGACAATCTCAGCGCCGCGCACGTGTCGGCGCACCAAGGGCCTCAACGTATCAAATGCGCCACGGTTCCCGGTTCCTTCGCCAGCTTGAGCATAAAAACGCAGAAGGCTAGGAACCGTATGCAAGAGGCGGCGTTTTCCGCTTCTACAGGCGTTTCAACTGGCTTGGGCGGCAGCCGTAAACTCGATGATCAACACCAAGGACACCCCCGCTCACCCCGACGGGACACCGTCGCGCGATCGAGGGCTTGAAGAGGTTCGCCTGCGTCAGCAGGCGATCGGCGTGAAGCTGCGCCACATGTTCGACGAGGTCGTGAACGAGCCCGTCCCCGACGAGTTCCTCGAGATTCTCAGACGCGCGGATCAGGCGTCTTCCTCCAAGGAGGGACAGTGACCAGCACTCCATCCCGGCCCCCGTCGGCCGACGACGGCGCCTTCAAGGCCGAACTGGTCACCCTGATCCCCCATCTGCGCGCTTTCGCCCGCACACTGACCGGCGACCCGACCTCGGCCGACGACTTGGCCCAGGAAGCCATGATGAAGGCCTGGGACGCGCGCGCCAGCTATCAGATGGGCACCAACATGAAGGCCTGGACCTTCATGATCCTGCGCAACCAGTTCTATTCGGAAAAGCGGCGCTCCTGGCGCCAGACCCAGCTGGACCAGGAAGCCGCCGAGCGCACCCTGATCGCCGTCGACGATCCCGAGGCGCCCGTCGCCCTGGACGAATTGCGCCAGGCGCTGCAGACCCTGCCCGAGGAGCAGAGGGAGGCGCTGATCCTCGTCGGCGCCGGAGGCTTCGCCTATGAGGAGGCGGCTGAAATCTGCCAGTGCGCCGTGGGCACGGTGAAGAGCCGGGTGTCCCGCGCCCGCAAGGCGCTGCAGGCCACGCTGGAGCGCGGCGGCTACACCCGCGACGGAAAGTCCGCCGGGGACGCGATGCGGTCCATCCTGGCCGACGCCGACAGGCTGAGCGGCTCCGGGCGGCGCTAGTCGTGCTGCGGGTCGGCCGGCTTCTGGGGCGAAAGCTCGGAAGACCCAGCGTGCAGGGAATCCGGTTCCGCCTCGGCGTCGCCATGGCCATCGCCCTGCTGCCCATCCTGCTGCTGGCCGCGATCCAGACCGAAGCCGGCTTTCGTCGCCAGGCGGCCGAACAGCGCATCGACCTGCAACTGGCCGCCGATCGCAGCGCCGCTCACGCCAAGAACAATATCGACAGCACCGTGGTGCTGTTGCACGCCCTGGCTCCAGAGGGCGTCGGCTTCTACTGCGGGCCGCGCCTGACGGCCCTGGTCGATCGGATGGACAGCATCGTCGCCCTGGCCCGCTTCAGCCCCACAGGCGAGCCCGTCTGCGCCTCGCGCGACGCCCGCCCGCCCACGGCGGCCCAGGTGCGCGAACGGGCCTGGTATCAACGGCTGCGGCGCGGCGAGAGCGTGGCCATGGAATGGACGTCCGGCCAGCCGAACGCCCTGCTGGTAGGGGTGCGTTCCGAACGTCCCATGGGCGCCTTCCAGGGCGCGATGGCCGCCGTCCTGCCGTTGTCGGCGCTGCAGCCGGACATCCGCGACCCCGCCCTGCCGCTCGGAGCCCAGGCCGCGGTGATCGATACTTCCGGCCGGGTGCTGACCGCGACCGACCCCGCGGCCTTCCAACTCGATGATCCCCAGGCGATCGCCGCCTGGGCCGCCCAGGCCGAGCGTGGCGACACCGCCCTGTTCGAGGCGAAGGACGCGCGCGGCCGTCGTCACGTCTATGCCGGCGCGCCGTTGTCGGGGCGCGACGTCTTCGTCCTGCTGTCCGCGCCCGCGCCCGGCCTGCTGTCGTGGGCGCGGCTGAATCCGTTCGGCACCCTGCTTCTGCCGCTGGGCGCCTGGCTGGCGACCTTCGCCGCCGTGATGCTGCTGTCGGAACGGATCGTCGTGCGCTGGCTCGGCTATCTGGAGCGGGTCGCCGCCATCTATGCGCGAGGCCGCTTCTCGGTCCGCCCCGTGCAGGCCGAGCACGCCCCGGCCGAGATCCGCGTCCTGGCCCGCACCCTCGGCGTCCTGGGCGACAACATCACCCGGCGCGACAAGGCCCTGCTGGAAGCCCTCGACGAGAAGGACGCGCTGATGCGCGAGATCCATCACCGGGTGAAGAACAACCTGCAGATCATCTCCTCCCTGCTGTCGATGCAGCAGCGGGCCGTGGCCGACCCCAGCGCCCGCGCGGCCCTGGGGGACACGCGGCAGCGGATCGCCGCCCTGGCCCTGATCTATCGCATCCTCTACCAGAGCGAGCACGTCCGCGAGGCCGACTCCGAGACCTTCCTGCGCGAACTGGTCGGCCAGTTGATCGCCGGCGAGGCGGTGCGCGGCCCCCTGGTGACCACGACGATCGAAGCCGATCCCCTGGTCATCGACCCCGACAAGCTGGCGCCCCTGGCCCTGTGGGTGGTCGAGGCCGTCTCCAACGCCCAGAAGCACGCCTTCGCCGGGCGCGGCGGCGACCTTCAGGTGCGCTTCCGCGTCCGAGGCGACACCAGCGTCCTGGAGGTGCAGGACGACGGCCCCGGCGTGGCCGACGCCGCGGCGGCCGGGGTCGGCCGCACCCTGATGATCGCCTTCGCCAAACAGCTGCGCGGCGAGGCCGAGATCGTCCCGGCGCCCGAAGGAGGCCTGATCGCCAGACTGACCTTCGCCACGCCGGAGGCGCACGGCGGCGCCCAGGTGCGCGAGGTCGCCGCCTTCCGTCTCAGCGGAACCGCCCCTCAAGCGTAGCGTTGTTTCCGGGACGGGCGCCGAGCCCGAAACCTTCAGGAGCTTCCTATGCGCAAACTCATCATTCTGGCTGTCGCCGCCGCCGCCCTGACCACCGCCGCCTGCAACACCATCCAGGGCGTCGGCAGGGACACACAGGCCGCCGGACAAGCCGTCGAAGGCGCGGCCAGGGACGCCAAGAACTGATCCTTCACGGAAGGATCGACGCCCCCGGAACCCCGCCGCGCGCTTCGCCTGGCGGGGTTTTATTTTTCACTGGCGCGACCCTGGCCGCTTGTTTAGCGTCCCCGCGCCCTATGCCAGGGCCAGGACTTTGAAAATAACATGCGCGTCGGCTGCCCCCGAGAAATCAAGACCAATGAACATCGCGTCGGCCTGACGCCGGCCGCCGTGCGCGAGTACGTCGCCCATAGCCACGCCGTCGTCCTCGAGACCGGGGCGGGCTTAGGCGCGGGCTTTACCGACGCCGACTACGTCAAGGCGGGCGCCCGCATCGCGCCGGACGCCCGGACGGTCTTCGCCGGCAGCGACATGATCGTGAAGGTCAAGGAACTGCAGCCGGCCGAGTTCGCCCTACTGAACGAAGACCACATCCTCTTCACCTATCTGCACCTGGCCCCCGACCCCGAGCAGACCAAGGCCCTGCTGGCCTCCGGCTGCGCCGCCGTGGCCTATGAGACGGTGACGGACCGAAACGGCGGCCTGCCGCTGCTGGCGCCCATGTCCGAGGTGGCCGGGCGCATCGCCGTCTTCTCAGCGGCCGAGACCCTGCTCAAGCACAAGGGCGGCTCGGGGCTGCTATTCTGCGGCGTGCCGGGCGTAGCGCCGGCGCGCGTGCTGGTGCTGGGCGGCGGGGTCGTGGGGCTGAACGCCGCACGCATGGCCATGGGTCTGGGCGCCGAGGTGGTGGTGCTGGAACGCTCCATCCCCCGCATGCGCCAGATCGACGAAGTGACCGGCGGCCGGGTCATCACCCGCTATTCCTCCCTGCACGCCATCGAGGAGGAACTGCCCAAGGCCGATGTGGTCATCGGCGCCGTCCTGACGCCGGGGGCCGAAGCCCCGACCCTGGTGCGCCGCGACCAGTTGGCTTCGATGAAGAAGGGCAGCGTCCTGATCGACGTGGCCATCGACCAGGGCGGTTGTTTCGAAACCTCGCGTCCGACCACCCACGACGATCCGACCTATGTGGTCGACGAGGTGATCCACTACTGCGTCGGCAACATGCCCGGCGCCGTGCCGCGCACCAGTTCGGAAGCCCTGAACAACGCCACCCTGCCCTTCGGACTGGCCCTGGCCGACCGGGGACTGGACGCCCTGCGCGCCGACCCGCACCTGGCCAAGGGGCTGAACGTGCTGAAGGGCGAGATCACCCATCCGGCGGTGGGCCAGGCCCTGGGCATGGACTGGCGCGACCCCTTCGGCGTCTGGGCCGATACTCGGGCAAGGGGCTGAATCGCACCCACCTGTAATTCGCCGCGCTTCTGGGCCATAAGGCGCCCATGAAGTTCCTCGATCAGGCCAAGATCTATATTCGTTCCGGCAACGGCGGCGCGGGCTCCGTCTCGTTCCGCCGCGAAAAGTTCATTCCCAACGGCGGGCCGGACGGCGGCGACGGCGGCAAGGGCGGCGACGTCTGGGTCGAAGCGGCCGACGGGCTGAACACCCTGATCGACTTCCGCTACCAACAGCATTTCAAGGCCCAGACCGGGCACCACGGCCAGGGCCGCCAGATGCACGGCGCCAAGGGCGAAGACGTGGTCCTGCGCGTCCCCGTCGGCACCCAGGTGCTGGACGAGGACAAGGAGACGGTGCTCGTCGATCTGGACGAGCCGGGCATGAAGGTGAAGCTGCTGTCCGGCGGCAACGGCGGCTGGGGCAACACCCGCTTCAAGGGGCCGGTCAACCAGGCGCCGCGCCACGCCAACCCCGGTCAGGACGGCCAGGAGCGCTGGATCTGGCTGCGGCTGAAGCTGATCGCCGACATCGGCCTGGCGGGCCTGCCCAACGCCGGCAAGTCGACCTTCCTGTCGGCCGTTTCGGCGGCGCGGCCTAAGGTGGCGGACTATCCCTTCACCACCCTGACGCCGAACCTGGGCATGGTGGACCTGAGCCCGTCGGAACGCTTCGTCATCGCCGACATCCCCGGCCTGATCGAAGGCGCCAGCGAGGGCGCAGGCCTGGGCACCCGCTTCCTGGGCCACGTCGAGCGGTCGGCCAGCCTGATCCACCTGATCGACGGCACGCAGGACGACGTGGTCGAGGCCTATCGCATCATCCGCGGCGAGTTAGAGGCCTATGACGAGGGCCTGGCCGACAAGACCGAGATCCTGGCGCTGAACAAGATCGACGCCCTGACGCCCGAGGCCCGCGAGGAGAAGGCGGCGGCGCTGGAAGCCGTCGCGGGTCGTCGCCCCATGCTGGTGTCCGGCGTCTCGGGCGAGGGGGTGACCGAACTGCTGCGCGCCGCCTGGGCCGAGGTGAAGAAGACCCGCGGCGAGGTCTCGGAAGAAGGCGAGGACGTCATTCCCGAAACGCCGGGCGGCTGGCAGCCGTAATCCATCACATGGCCGGATGACGGGGGCGTCGCCGCCCCCTATGTTCGCGCCATGACCGACGCGACCGCCGAATCCGAAATCCCCGCCCGCCCGCTGACCCAAGACGGGCCGCCCTTGCGGCTGTGGATGATCGACGCCTCGGCCTACATCTTCCGCGCCTATCACGCCCTGCCGCCGCTGACCCGCAAGTCGGACGGCCTGCCCGTGGGGGCGGTGCAGGGCTACTGCAACATGCTGTGGAAGCTGTTGAAGGACATGAAGGGCGAGGACGGCCCGACGCACCTGGTCGCCGTCTTCGACCATTCGGAGAAGACCTTCCGCAACGATCTCTACGACCAATACAAGGCCCACCGTCCCCCGGCGCCCGAGGATCTGGTCCCGCAGTTCCCGCTGGTGCGCGAGGCGACCAAGGCCTTCGGCGTCCACTGCGTCGAAATGGCCGGATACGAAGCCGACGACCTGATCGCCACATACGCCTGCAAGGCGCGCGACGCGGGCGGCGAGGCGGTGATCGTCAGTTCCGACAAGGACCTGATGCAGCTGATCGGCGACGGCGTGGTCATGTACGACCCGATGAAGGACCGCCGCCTCGAAGAAGAGGCCGTGTTCGAGAAGTTCGGCGTCACGCCCGACAAGGTGGTCGAGGTCCAGGCCCTGATAGGCGACAGCGTCGACAACGTCCCCGGCGCCCCCGGCATCGGCCCCAAGACGGCGGCCCAGCTGATCGGCGAGTACGGCGACCTGGATACGCTTCTGGCCCGCGCGGGCGAGATCAAACAGCCCAAGCGCCGCGAGACCCTGATCAACTTCGCCGACCAAATCCGCCTGTCGCGCGAACTGGTGACGCTGGACTGCGAGGCGCCGATTCCCGAGCCGATCGACGACTTCATCATCCGCGACCCGGATCCCGAGGCCCTGTCGGCCTTCCTGGAGATGATGGAGTTCAAGTCGCTGGCCCGCCGTGTCGGCGACGGCAAAACGCCGCAGAAGGAAGGCTCGGCCTTCACGCGCCAGCCCAGCGCGCCGGTCGCCACACCGCGCTATGGCCAGACCGAGGTCGCCGCCCCGGCCGAAATCCACGCCATCGACCTCGACCGCTATGAGTGCGTACAGACGCTGGAAGACCTCGACCGCTGGATCGCGCGGGCCAAGGCGGCGGGCGTGGTCGGCTTCGACACCGAGACGGACGCCCTGTCCTCGACCCACGCCGGGCTGTGCGGCCTGTCGCTGGCGGTCGGGCCGAACGAGGCCTGCTACATCCCCCTGACGCATGAGCATGAACCGACCGGCGACGGCGGCCTGGACTTCGGGGACGGCGGGGACGCCCGTCCGCCCCTGCAGCAGATCGACAAGCCGACGGCCCTGGCCCGGCTGAAGGAGCTGCTGGAAGACCCGTCAGTGCTGAAGGTCGGCCAGAACATCAAATACGACCTCGCCGTCATGGCCCGGCGCGGCGTGCGCGTCGCCCCGATCGACGATGTGATGCTGATCTCCTACGTGCTGGAAGGCGGTCTGCACGGCCACGGCATGGACGAGCTGGCGCGGCTGCACCTCGGCCACGAGCCGATGACCTTCAAGAGCGTGGCGGGGACCGGCAAGAGCCAGAAGAGCTTCAAGCACGTCGAGCTGAAATCGGCCGTCTGCTACGCCGCCGAGGATGCGGACGTGACCCTGCGCCTGCATCGCGTGCTGAAGCCGCGCCTGGCGGCCGAGGGCCTGTCGAATGTCTATGAGACGCTGGAGCGCGGCATGCCCGCCGTCCTGGCCAACATGGAGCGGGCCGGGGTGCGGGTCGATCCGGACCGGCTGCGCTCCCTGTCCTCGACCTTCGGCCAGCGCATGGCCGAGCTGGAGGAAGAGGCGCACAAGCTGGCCGGGCGTCCGTTCAACGTCGGCAGCCCGCGCCAGATCGGCGAGATTCTGTTCGGCGAGATGAACCTGCCCGGCGGCAAGAAGACCGCCAGCGGCCAGTGGGGCACCGACGCCAGCGTGCTGGAGGATCTGGCCCAGAACCACCCCCTGCCCCGCACCATTCTGGACTGGCGTCAGCTGTCCAAGCTGAAGGGCACCTATACCGACGCCCTGGTGGCGGCGATGGACCCGCAGACGAACCGGGTCCACACCTCCTATCAACTGGCGGCCGCGACCACGGGGCGTCTGGCCTCATCCGACCCCAACCTGCAGAACATCCCGATCCGCACCGAGACCGGCCGCCAGATCCGTCAGGCCTTCATCGCCTCGCCCGGCCATGTGCTGATCAGCGCCGACTACAGCCAGATCGAGCTGCGCCTGCTGGCCCACATCGGCGACATTCCCGAGCTGAAGCGCGCCTTCAAGAGCGGTCTGGACATCCACGCGGCGACCGCATCCGAAATGTTCGGCGTGCCGGTCGAAGGGATGCCCAGCGAGACGCGCCGCCGGGCCAAGGCCATCAACTTCGGCATCATCTACGGCATCAGCGCCTTCGGCCTGGCCGCCCAGCTGGGCATCGACCAGGGCGAGGCGGGGGCCTACATCAAGACCTATTTCGAGCGCTTCCCCGGCATCCGCGACTACATGGACAGGACCAAGGCGCTGGTGAAGGAGCAGGGCTTCGTCACCACCGTCTTCGGGCGGCGCATCCACATCCCGGCCATCCACTCCAAGTCCGGCGCCGAGCGCCAGTTCGGCGAGCGCGCGGCCATCAACGCCCCGATCCAGGGCGCCGCCGCCGACATCATCCGCCGCGCCATGATCCGCATGCCGGGCGCCCTGGCCGAGGCCGGTCTCCAGACCCGGATGCTGCTGCAGGTCCACGACGAACTGGTGTTCGAAGCCCCCGAGGCCGAGGCCGAGCGCGCCGTCGCCGTGATCCGCCGCGTCATGGAGACCGCCGCCGAACCGGCCGTGGCCCTGAGCGTTCCGCTGGACGTCGAAGCCAAGGCCGCCGGCAACTGGGACGACGCGCACTAACTCCAACCAAGGACGACGACATGAGCCTGGACCCCGAAATCCGCGACAACGAAGAAGCCAAGCGCTACGAGCTGACGGTCGACGGCGAGACCGCCGTGGTCATCTACAACCCCGTCGCGGGCGGGCGGCTGATCACCGAGACCATCGTGCCGGTCCCGCTGGAAGGGCGCGGGATCGCCAGCCGCATGGCCAAGCACGTCCTGGCCGATCTGAAGGCGAAGGATCTGCTGATCCTGCCGACCTGCCCCTTCTTCTCCAGCTATCTGAAAAAGCACCCGGAATACGCCGATCAGGTGCATCCGACCTATCGGGCCATGCTGGGCCTGTAGGGTATCGCTTCGCGCCCTTCCCTGGCGGGGCCTGCGCCTGCTAGGGCGGGGCGATGAAGTCTTCAGACATCGACGTCCTGATTGTCGGCGCCGGCGCGGCCGGCATGATGTGCGCCATCGAGGCGGGCAAGCGCGGCCGCCGCGTACGCCTGATCGACCATGCCCGCGCCCCCGGCGAGAAGATCCGCATCTCGGGCGGCGGGCGCTGCAACTTCACCAATCTGGGGACGAGCGGCGCCAACTTCCTGGGCGAGAACCCGCGCTTCGCCCTGTCGGCCCTGCGGCGCTTCACCCAGCACGACTTCATCAAGATGGTCGACCGCCATGGCGTCGCTTGGCACGAGAAAACGCTGGGCCAGCTGTTCTGCGACGACAGCGCCAAGCTGATCATCCGCATGCTGACCGACGAGATGAAGGCGGCGGGCGTCACCCTGTCGCTGGGCCTCGGCGTCAAGGCGGTGGAGCGCGCGGGCGAGCGGTTTCAGGTCGATCTGGACGACGGATCGCGGGTGACGGCCGCCTCGCTGGTCGTGGCGACCGGCGGAAAGTCCATTCCCAAGATGGGCGCCACCGGCTGGGGTTATGAAGTCGCGCGGCGCTTCGGCCTGCGCGTCACCGACACTCGGCCAGCCCTCGTGCCCCTGACGTTCGAGCCGGGCCTGCTGGAGCAGCTCAAGCCTCTGGCGGGCGTGTCAGTGGACGCCGTGGTGCGGCACAAGGCGCCCAAGGATGCGGGCGCGGGCCGTCCGGCCAAGGAAACCGTCTTCCGCGAGGGGCTGCTGTTCACCCATCGCGGCCTGTCGGGGCCGTCGATCCTGCAGATCAGCTCCTACTGGCGCGAGGGCGAGGCGATCACCGTCGATCTGGCCCCTGACCGCGACGCCGCCGCCGAAATTCTGGCCGCCAAGACCGAGAACGGAAAGCAGGCGGTCCACACGGCCGTCGGCCACGTCGTGCCGCGCCGTCTGGCCGAGGCCCTGTGCGCGCGCGAGAACCTGTCGGGCAAGCTGGCCGAGGTCGGCGACAAGAAGCTGCGCGCCCTGGCCGAGGCGGTCAACGTCTGGACGGTCAAGCCGGTCGGCTCGGAGGGTTATCGCACCGCCGAGGTCACGCTGGGCGGGGTCGACACCGCCGCCCTGGACCAGCAGACGATGGAGGCCAAGACCGTCCCCGGCCTGTTCTTCATCGGCGAGGTCATGGACGTTACCGGCTGGCTGGGCGGCTACAACTTCCAGTGGGCCTGGTCGTCGAGCTGGGCGGCGGGCCAGCACTGCTGACGGCGTGAAAACAGAGCCTGCGGCGACGCGGCGCGTTGTCGCGCGGACGGGCCCTCCCTACGTCTTTTCCTCTAGCGGGACGGGCCCCTCTGGCGGCGCTTCGGCGGCGTGATGTCGGACCGCTTCAACGACGAAAGAGGATGACGATGCCCCTGCTGATGTGCCCGAACGACAATGCGCCCATGCAGACGCTGGACCGCCACGGCGTCCAGTTCGACATGTGCCCGACCTGCCGCGGCGTCTGGCTGGATCGCGGCGAGCTGGAAAAGCTGATGGCCGCCGCCGCCGATGAAGGCCGCGCCGCCCCACCCGCCGCGCCCGCCTACGCCCCGCCGCAGCAACCGCCCCAGCAGCCCTGGGGAAGCCAGCCGACCTATCGCGAACCGCCGCGTCATCGCGACGACCGCTATGACTACGACCGTCGCCGCGACGACGACTATCACCACCGCAAGAAGAAGAAGCGGCTGGATATCTTCGACATCTTCGACTGACGCGGAAGAGCGATCAGGCCGCTAGGCCGACCGCCTGCATCAGGGGTCGGAGGGCCTGAGCCGCCTGCGGTTCGGCCCCCAAGGCCGCGCGGGTGTCGGGCGCGCGCATCAGCCGCATCGCCTCGGCGCGGGCGCGCTCGGCGACCGGGCCGGTCGGACCGGTCTCGGCCGCCGCCAGACGCAGCAGGGCCGCGAGCTTCTGCGGGATCGGGACAGGCGCGCGGGCGATCTGCGTCGTCAGCCGGGCGTCGGCCTCGACCGCGCCTCCGACCATGCCCAGGGCGTCGACGATGGCCTGGGTCTCGCGCTCAGGCAGGCCGGCGTTGCGCACCGACCGCTGCAGGGCGACCAGCGACAGCAGGCGTTGTCCCGGCGGCGCGGTCTCCGTCGTCAGGCGCCCGCGCATCTCGGTTTCGAAGCGCAGGGAGGCCACGCAGGCGTCCAGCCAGCGCGCCGCCGCCCGCTTGTTGGCGCCGCCCGTGACGTTCTCGCACAGACGGGTCAGGCGCTCCGCCTCGGCCAGGACCGACGTGCAGTCGGACACATAGGCGGCGACGAAATCGGCGGCGACCAGACTGCGCGAGCGTTCGATGAAGGCGGTCTGCACCTCTTCCAGCGTCAGCAGTCGTCCGGCCGTGGCCGTCAGGGCCGTGGCCAGGGCGCGCAGGATGTCGATCTCGCCTACGGCGTCGCCGGGCCGCAGGCGGCGCTGGCTCATCAGCTCGCGCAGCACCATTCGCGCCAGGGCGGCCGCCAGGAGGGGGAATTCGCCCGCCGCCAGCCGCTCGCCCAGTCGCGCGGGCGGACCTTCGACCGGCGGCACCAGCAGAGCCAGGCGCGGATCATGGGCGAGAATGGCGCCGACCTCGCGCGGGGCGACCATCCGCACAGCCGCCGCCAGGCTGGAGCCCTGATCCAGGCCAGGACCCAGAATCTGGGCCAGTCCCGCCCGTGAACCCAGCAGTTCGCACAGGATCTGCTCGACCGAGACGAAGACCAGGGCGCGCGGAGCGCCCTCGACCGGCGCACGGTCGCAGATGTCCATCAGCCGCTCCAACCGCGCTCGCGCCCCGACCAGGCCGCGCAGAGACCCGGCCACCGCCCCGCCCATCAGGAAGGCCCGATCCGGCGCGCCGGCCAGGCCGTGCGCCAGATCGGCCACAAGCTGCGTCTCCAGATCGGCGAACGCCCTGTCTCGACCGGCCTTCAGCAGCCGCTCGATCGCCTGCTCGGCCAGGCGCTGATAGTGGCGCATCAGATCGTGCACCGACTGACCGGGAACGGCCTGAGCCTCCGGCACGGCCACCTTCTGTATGGCGTGTTGCAGCTCCACGCCCGACGCCTCCAGCCGCTCCGCCAGATCCGGGCGATGCAGGAGTTCAAAAGCCGTCGCCGTCTGACGGGCCAGCCAGTCCTCAAGGACCCGGCCGATCGTTTCGCGGCCGTGCGGGGCGTAGAGGTCGTGCACGCCGCGACAGGCCGGGCCGCGCGGCTCGACCGGCGCCGGACGTCTGCGGTTCAGTTCGGGCGCGCCCCGCGTCAGGATGACGACGCTGGCGAACTCCATGGTCTCGGGGTCGAGCGTCTCCTTGGTGACGCGCACCGCCACGGCTTGGCGGTCGCGCATCAGGTCTTCGGCCGTCTCCATGGCGCGGCGGCGATCCTCCGTGGCCTGCGACAGGGACCAGTCGTCCGGCGGCGTGCGGCGGATGTAGATTTCGTAGTGGACAGGACCGGCCATGGCGCCTTCAGAGACAACAAGGCTGCCATCCTGCATCTTCAGGCTTTAAGGCGAGGTTTCGCCTTTTCCTCGCGCGGGTTGAAAGGCAGAGTCATGCAAACCATTTTGCAGTGGCCGTAAAGTCACCGCGATTGCATAGAACGGTTACGCTTGCCGCGCGTTACCGGATAAGGCGGCCGATCAGACGATCGCCCCGCCCGCACTAAGGAGAAGCCCTTGGCTAACATCACCCTGGTCGACGACGACGAGAACATCGTGGCCTCCGTCTCTCTGGCGCTGGAAAGCCACGGCCATAAGGTGACCGCCTATCACGACGGCGCCTCGGGCCTGGAAGCGCTGGAGACCAGCCCGCCCGACCTGGCCATCCTGGACGTGAAGATGCCCCGCATGGACGGCATGGAGGTGCTGCGCCGCCTGCGTCAGACCTCCAGCATTCCGGTCATCATGCTGACGTCCAAGGACGAGGAGATCGACGAGATTCTCGGCTTCAACCTCGGCGCCGACGACTACATCCACAAGCCCTTCAGCCAGCGCCTGCTGATCGAGCGGGTGAAGGCCCTGCTGCGCCGCGCGGGCGTGGAAGGCCTGGATCCGATCGACCCCGCCGCCGCCGAGGCCGGCAAGGCCATCAAGCGCGGCAAGCTGTCGATGGACCCGGCGCGCCACGAATCGACCTGGGACGGCCGGCCGGTGAAGCTGACCGTCACCGAGTTCCTGCTGCTGCAGGCCCTGGCCCAGCGCCCCGGCTTCGTGAAGAGCCGCGACAATCTGATGGACGCCGCCTATGACGATCAGGTCTATGTCGACGACCGCACCATCGACAGCCATGTGAAACGGATGCGAAAGAAGTTCCGCATGGTCGACCCCGAGTTCGACGCTATCGAGACCCTGTATGGCGTCGGATACCGCTACCGCGAGAGCTGAAGCCGAAGACGTCCCGGCGCGGCGCCGATTCCGCTTCGGCGGATCGCGCCTGGGCGGCTTCATCCTGGCCCTCAATCTCCTCAGCCTGCTGATCCTGTTCGGCGGCGCCCTGGCGCTGAACGAATGGCGCCGCGGCCTGATCGAGGCGCGCCAGGAATCCCTGGGCGTCCAGGCCGAGCTGCTGGCCAACGTCCTGGGCGAACTGGGCATCACCCAGGGCGACCCCTATCCCATGCTGGACGATCGCGCGGCCGCCCTGTGGCTGCGCGACAACTTCATTCCGGCCGGACAGCGCGCCCGCCTGTTCGACATGGACGGGATCGAGGTGTCCGATTCCTATCGGGTCAGCGACACCATTCCGGGCGAGCCCCTCCCCCCGGCCCATCCCGCAGGAACCGCCCTGGCGCCCAGCGAGCCGTCCGCGCGTGAGACCGCGCGCCTGGCCCGCGCCGATGCGGAACTGTCCGCCGAGGTCGAACGCGCCCTGCAGGGCGTGCCTCAGGCCGCCATCCGTCGCAATGAAGAGGGCGAACGGGTGGTCTCCGTCTCCCTGCCCGTGCGCCATGTGCAGCAGGTCCTGGGCGTGCTGACGCTGGAGGCGGGTGACGTCAACGAGACCCTGGCCGCCCAGCGCCGCGCCCTGACGCCTTTCGCCCTGGTGGCCCTGGCGGTGAACCTGCTGGCGTCCCTGGTTCTGCACCTGTTCGTGGCGCGCCCCGTGATGCGTCTGTCAGCGGCGGCGGACCAGGTGCGGCTGCAGCGCGCGCGCGCCATCTCCCTGCCCGATCTCGAGGATCGTCGCGACGAGATCGGCGACCTGGCCCGCGCCCTGGAGTCCATGACCGACACCCTGTCGACCCGTATGGACGCCATCGAACGCTTCGCCGCCGACGTCAGCCACGAGATCAAGAACCCCCTGACCTCGATCCGCTCGGCGCTGGAGACCCTGCCGCTGGTCAAGACCGAAGAACAGCGGGCCCGCCTGACCAATCTGCTGCAACAGGACGTGCGGCGGCTGGACCGGTTGATCACCGACATCTCCAACGCCTCGCGCCTCGACGCCGAACTGTCGCGCGATCGCCCGCGCGCCATCGACCTGAACGAACTGCTGGGCGACATCATCGGCGTCTATGAGGCCGGCCAGAAGCCGGGCGAGCCGCCGGTGCGCTTCGCCTCGACCGCCGAGAACGCCCGCGTGGTGGGCCGCGACATTCCCCTGGGCCAGGTGTTCCGCAACCTGATCGACAACGCCCGCTCCTTCAGCCCGCCCGAGGGCGAGGTGAGGGTCCGCCTGGAACGCGACGACAGCCAGCCCGACGTCCCCCTGCGCATCCGCATCGAGGACGACGGCCCCGGCATCCCGGCTGAGAACCTGGAGACGGTGTTCGAGCGCTTCTACACTTCCCGCCCCAAGGGCACGGCCTTCGGCGCAAACTCGGGCCTGGGCCTGGCCATCGTGCGCCAGATCATCGACGCCCACGGCGGACGGGTCCACGCCGAGAACCGCATCGACGCAAACGGCGCCGTGGTCGGGGCCCGCTTCGAAGTGCGGCTGCCCGCGACCGGAAAACGCGCGTGACCCCGCCGCGCCAGCCCCTGCACGCCACAGTCGCCGCCGTCCGCATCGACGACGCCTGGCGCGGCGTCCTGATCCAGGGGCCGTCCGGCGCAGGCAAGAGCGACCTTGCCCTGCGGCTGATGCAGGTCGGCTGGAGGCTGGTCGGCGACGATTGGGTGGACGTCTTCGCCTGCGCAGGCGCCCTCTACGCCGCTGCGCCCGCGACCATCGCCGGGCGGATGGAGGTGCGCGGCCTGGGCGTCGTCAGCCGCCCTTTCCTGCCCTCGACGCGGATCGCCCTCTCGCTGCACCTGACGCATGAACCGGTCGAACGGATGCCCGAGGCGGCCCAGGACGTCATCGACGGCGTCGCCGTGCCGCGTCTGGTTCTGGACGCTCGTCCCGCCTCCGCGCCCCTGGTCGTGGCGGCCGCCATCAACCGCGCCATGAGGGCCGCAGGCCGGCGCGGCGACAGCGCTCTTTGATCCGCGCCGCGATTGCCCTATGAAACGAGGCTTGTCGCTCGTCGAGACGAGCTGGGGATGTCTTTGGTGAAGCCTATATGATCGGGCTGGTGATCGTCACCCACGGGGGCCTGGCCTCCGAATTCCTGTCGGCGATGGAGCACGTGGTGGGGCCGCAGCGCGGCGTCGCCGCCATCTGCATCGGTCCCGAGGACGATATGGAGCGCCGACGCCGCGACATCGTCGACGCCGCCGCCGCAGTCAATGAAGGCGAGGGCGTCATCCTTCTGACCGACATGTTCGGCGGCACCCCCTCCAACCTGGCCATCTCGGTGATGGAGCAGACCGGCGCCGAGGTGATCGCCGGACTGAACCTGCCCATGCTGATCAAGCTGGCCAGCGTGCGCGGCCGTGAAAGCCTGGAAGCCTGCGTGGCCCACGCCCAGGACGCCGGCCGCAAATACATCTCGGTGGCGTCGTGGGTGCTGGCGGGCGAGAAATGAGCGACGTCGTCCCGTCCGCCCAGGCGACCCTGAACATCTGCAACCAGCGCGGCCTGCACGCCCGCGCCTCGGCCAAGTTCGTGAAGCTGGCCTCGGAGTTCGAAGCCGAGATTCAGGTGACGCGCGACGGGGTGACCGTGGACGCCCGCTCGATCATGGGTCTTCTGATGCTGGGCGCCGGGATCGGCTGCGGCGTCGAGGTGAAGGCCGAAGGGCCGGACGCCGCCGAGGCCGTCGCCGCCCTCACCGATCTTGTGGCGCGTCGCTTCGACGAGGATCAGTAGTCAGGTCCGGCGGAGTACGGACCACGCCGGCGCATTCGCCCTCCAGCGGCACCCTCACCCCGTCGCCCGAACGATCGGTGCGGTCGCGGAACAGGGCGGCGCGCGCCAGGATGATCAGCGTCACCGGCGTCGTCACCGTAAAGAAGACAGCCACCAGCAGTTCGACCGGCATGAACTGCCCCTCGGCCGCGGTGAAATAGACCACCGACCCGCCCAGGATCAGGAACATGCCGAGCGTCGCCCCCAGCGTCGGGGCGTGGACCCGCTCATAGAAGGTCTTGAGCCGCACTAGGCCGAACGCGCCCAGGAAGGTCAGGGCGGACCCGGCCAGAACCAGACACGCCGCCAGCAGGGCCGCCCAGGCCGGGACGTTCGCGGGAAATCCGGTCATTCGATCACCTCGCCGCGCATCAGGAATTTGGCCAGGGCGACCGAGGAGGTGAAGCCCAGCATGCCGATGATCACGGCCGCATAGAAATACAGGTGGCTGCCCGTCCGCACCCCGAAGGCGACGACCAGCAGCATCCCCGCCTGATAGAGGGTGTCCAGGCCCAGGATGCGATCCTGGGCGCGCGGCCCCTTGGCGATGCGCCACACGCCGATCAGGGCCGCCCCGGCCAGGAACAACTGCGCCACGACCAGCGCCCAGTAGAAGACGGCGCCGCTCATTCGAAAATCTCCATCAGGCGGCGCTCATAGCGATTCTTGATGCGGTCCGCCCAGTCGTCGCCAGCCTGAAGGTCGAGGATATGCAGCAGGAGCACGCCGGTCGCGTCCTCGTACTCGACCCAGATGGTGCCGGGGGTGCTGGTGATGATCACGGCCAGCACGGCCAGGCCGTATCGATCCCGCATCTCCAGCGGGATGTGCACAAAGCCCGAGACGCGATTCTCGCGCGAGGCGTTCAGCCCCAGGATGACCAGGGCCACCTCCCAGTTGGAGCGGATGATGTCGCGCGTGACGACCATGGCGAAGCTCACCAGGGTCAGCGGCCTTCTGACCCGCACCGGCTCGACCTCGAGAGCGCGCATGATGTGAGGCGCGGCCAGGGCCATCAGCAGGGCCAGAGCCAGGGCGGGCGCCGCAACCGACCCGCTGAGCAGCAGGGAGGCGCCGAACAGGGCCAGCGACAGGATGGGGTGAGGCAGAACCGCCCGAATCATGAGCCGCCTCCCAGCACCGCGCGGACATAGGCGTCGGGGCGCACCAGCCAGTCGGCCGTGTGGTCGGCATAGGCGAAGCCCGCCTCGCCGAAGATCGCCAGGAAGATGCAGGCCGCCAGCAGACCGGCGATGGCCACGCCCTCGGCCGCGCCGACGACGACCGCCGGCTCGGCGTCGTCGTCTCGCGCCCACAGGGCCGCCATGCCCAGGCGCGTCAGCCCGATCAGGGCGCCGAGCGAGGCCAGGGAAAGGGCGGCGATCACCCCATAACCCGCCCAGCCGGCGAGGCCTGACAGGGCGTCCATCATGGCCAGCTTGCCGATGAAGCCCGCCAGCGGCGGCAGGCCGGCGATCATCAGGGTCGAGATCAGGAAGGCGCCGCCCAGAGCCGCCACGGCGGCCGGAATGACCAGGCCGGGCTCATTGCGCTCTTCGTCGTCGAAGGGATCGATATACTCGTCCTCGAAGACGGCGCGGCCCGAGCGCGCGCCGGGATCCTGGCCCCGGTTCAGCACCTCGGCCAGCATGAACAGGGCGCCGCAGGCCAGGGTCGAACCCACCAGGTAGAAGACCGCCCCGCCCAGGACGTCGGCGTTGCCCGTGCCCGCCGCCGCCAGCACCGTGCCGGACGAGACGATAACGGCGTAGGCGGCGGCGATCGACAGGTCTCGCGCAGCGATGATGCCGGCCGTGCCGAAGCCGATGGTCGCCAGACCGCCCAGCAGGATCCACAGTTGCCCGAACCCGGCCGAAGCGCCGCTGTCCGCCGCGAACAACAGGAAGCTGAGGCGGATGATCACATATGCGCCGACCTTGGACAGGATGGCGAAGACGGCGGCCGCCGGCGCGCTGGCGGCCGAATAGGTGGTGGTCAGCCAGAAGCCCAGCGGCCACATGGCGCACTTGGTCAGGAAGGCCACGCCCAGGATCGCGGCGCCGACGTGGAACAGGCCTCGGTCCGCCTCGGCGATCTGGGGGATGCGCACGGCCAGGTCGGCCATGTTGAGCGTGCCGGTGACGCCGTAGATCAGGCTGACCCCGATCAGGAACAGCATGGAGGCCGTCAGGTTGACGGCGATATAGGCCAGGCCCGCCCGAATCCGCGCCTCGCCCGAGCCGTGCAGGGCCAGGCCGTAGGAAGCCGCCAGCATGATCTCGAAGAAGACGAAGAGGTTGAACAGGTCGCCCGTCAGGAAGGCGCCGTTGACCCCCATGACCAGCAGCAGGAACAGGGCGTGGAAACGCGGCCCCGCCCGGTCCCATCGCGCCAGGGCGAAGATCATGGAGCAGGCGCCCAGCACGCTGGTCAAAGCCACCATCAGGGTCGACAGGCGGTCCGCCACCAGGACGATGCCGAACGGCGCCGGCCAGTCGCCCAGCTGATAGACGCGGGCAGTGTCGCCCCCGCCCGTGGCGCCGGTGGCGCTCTCATGCAGCAGGGCCAGGGCCATGGCCAGGATGGCCGCCATGGCGAAGAGGCTGAGACCGCCCTTCAACAGGCGGCGGCGCTCGTCGAACAGCAGCATGGCCGCCGCAATGACCATGGGCAGGACGATCGGCCCGATGATCAGATGTTCCTGCCAGTCGGTCATTCGGGCGCCTCCTGGCCGTCGACATGGTCGCTGCCGGTCTCGCCGCGCGAGGCCAGCAGCACCACCAGGAACAGGGCCGTCAGGGCGAAGCTGATGACGATGGCCGTCAGCACCAGGGCCTGGGGCGTCGGATCGGCGTAGAGGGCCGGATCCTCGGCGCCCTTGCTGGTGATCGGCGCCGCGCCCGAACGCAGCCGCCCCATGGAGAAGATGAACAGGTTGACCGCATAGGAGACCAGCGACAGGCCGATGATGACCTGGAAGGTGCGCGGGCGCAGCATCAGCCACACCCCCGAGGCGGTCAGAACGCCGATGGCGAGGGCCAGAACGATCTGGGTCATTGCGCCCCTCCCTTCTGCTCGGCTTCGGCTTCCGCTTCGGCCTCCTCTATGCGCGCGCGCCGCAGCGACTGGTGCGCCAGGGCGACCAGGATCAGCACGGTGGCGCCCACCACCAGCACCACCACGCCCAGGTCGAACAGCACCGCGCTGGCCAGGGGCACGCGACCCAGCAGCGGCAGATCGGCGTACTGGAAGTAGCTGGTCAGGAAGGGTTGATCGAAGATCCAGCCCACGGCGCCGCTGATCGCGGCGATCAACAGGCCGACGCCGATCCAGATGATCGGGCGGATCTCCAGCCGCTCCTCCACCCAGCGGGCGCCGGACGACATGTATTGTAGGATGAAGGCGATCGACAGCGCCACCCCCGCCGCGAAGCCGCCGCCGGGCAGGTCATGCCCGCGCAGGAAGAGGTGCACCGCCAGCAGAATAATGAAGGGGAACAGCCAGCGCATCACCACGCCGGGGATCATCATGGTGTCGCTGAGGGTGTCGCCTTCGCTGCGGCCCTCGCGAGCGCGGTCCGACGCATCCTGGACCCGCTTCTGCATCGGCTGGGACAGGCTGTCGCTGGCCGGACGGAAGCGACGCAGCAGGGCCAGAACCGTCAGGCCGACGACGCCCAGGACGGTGATTTCGCCGAAGGTGTCGAAGGCGCGGAAATCGACCAGGATGACGTTGACGACGTTGCGGCCGCCCGCCTCCTCATAGGCCCGCTCGACGAAGAAGCGCGACACGCCCTCGACCGGCGGGCGCACCATGACGGCCCAGGCGATCAAGGCCGCGCCGGCCCCGGCGCAGATGGCGATCACCCGGTCCAGACGACGACGCCAGCGGGCGCGGCGCTGCTCGGACTCGGGCACATGGATCTCGGCCAGGCGCTTGGGCAGCCAGCGCAGGCCCAACAGCAGCAGCACCGTCGTCACCACCTCGACCACCAGCTGGGTCAGGGCCAGGTCGGGCGCCGACAGCCAGACGAAGGTCAGGCAACTGGCCAGGCCCGCCCCGCCCATCAGGATGACGGCGGCCAGGCGGTGATATTTGGCCTGCCAGGCGGCGGCCAGGGCGCAGGAGCCGCCCGCCAGCCACAGGGCGGCGAAGGCCAGGTTGTGCGGCTGGGGAACACGGAACTCGGGCCAGGTCAGGACGAAGCCGCCCGCCGCCGCCACAGCCGCCGACAGCAGGGCCGTCAACAGGATCAGCCGCAGCTGCGGCTGCAGGCGCTGCGCGCCCAGATGGCGCACGATCCACTGCGACAGGTCCATGAGGATGACCTGGGACCTTTCGAACAGATAGCCGCCGTTCAGCCGCTTCATGCCCCAGGGGCCGCCGCGCGGATTGGCGTTCAGCGCCTTGCCGAACACGACATAGAGGCCGATCCCGCCCGCCATGGCGATGACGCTGAGCAACAGCGGCAGGTTGAAGCCGTGCCACAGGGCCAGGCTGTAATAGGGGAGGTCGAAGCCGAGCATGGTCACGGCGGCGCTGCGTAGGAAGGGCCCGACGGTGACCGCCGGAAACACCCCGACCAGAAGGCACAGGGCCACCAGCACCTCGACCGGACGCCGCATCCAGCTCGGCGGCTCGTGCGGAACGCGGTCCAGCTCGGTCGGCGGCGGGCCGAAGAAGGTCGTATGGATGAAGCGCAGCGAATAGAGGACGCTGAAAGCGCTGGCCAGGGTCGCCAGCACCGGCAGGGCCTGGTTCAGCGCCGAGGTCTGGGTGCTGGCCAGGGCCTCGGCCAGGAACATCTCCTTGGACAGGAAGCCGTTCAGCAGGGGCACGCCCGCCATGGCGGCCGCGGCGACCATGGCCAGGGTGGCGGTGATCGGCATGAAGCGGATCAGGCCGCTGAGCTTGCGCATGTCGCGCGAGCCGGCCTCGTGGTCGATGATGCCCGCCGCCATGAACAGCGAAGCCTTGAAGGTCGCGTGGTTGATGGTGTGGAAGATGGCGGCGATGGCGCCCAGGTCCGACCCCAGCCCCAGCAGCAGGCAGATCAGGCCCAGGTGGCTGATGGTCGAATAGGCCAGCAGGCCCTTCAGGTCGTGCTGGAAGATGGCGCACCATGCGCCGACCAGCAGGGTCGTCAGCCCCAGGCCGCCGACCACGAAATACCACATCTCGGTCTCGCCGAAGACGGGCCAGAACCGCATCAGCAGAAAGACGCCCGCCTTCACCATGGTGGCCGAATGCAGATAGGCGCTGACCGGCGTCGGCGCCGCCATGGCGCGCGGCAGCCAGATATGGAACGGAAACTGGGCGCTCTTGGTCAGGGCGCCGATCAGGATCAGACCCAGGGCGACCGGATAGAGGGGGCTGGCCAGGATGACGTCGCGCGCGGCGATGACGGCGTCCAGCTCATAGCTGCCGACGATCCGGCCGATCAGAATCATGCCGACCAGCAGGGCGACCCCGCCGGTGGCGGTGATGGTCAGCGCCATGCGCGCGCCCTCGCGCGCCGAGGCGTTCTGGTGCCAGTAGCCGATGAGCAGGAAGGAAAAGAGGCTGGTCAGCTCCCAGAAGACGACCAGCTGGATCAGATTGCCCGACAGCACCACGCCCTGCATGGCGCCCATGAAGGCCAGCAGGAAGGAGAAGAAGCGCGGCACCGGATCCTTCGGCGACATGTAGTAGCGCGCATACAGGACGACGAGCGCGCCGATCCCCAGGATCAGGGCGCTGAACAGCCAGGACAGGCCGTCCAGGCGGATGGTGAGATTCACCCCAAGCGACGGCAGCCAGGCCAGGGTCAGCTTCAACACCTCGCCGTCCTGGAACCTGGGCCAGAGCACCGCCAGACAGCCGACGCTGATCAGGGCGATGATCCACGACAGGACGGCCGCAGAGGTCCGCGCATGACGCGGCAGCCCTGAGGCGATCATGGCCCCCAGAAAGGGCAGGACGAGAATGACGAGCAGGAGGAAGCTGGCGGGCACGGGCGTGTCGATCATCTCCGATGGGTTGTGGGGCGGCGCCCGAAAGACTGCGGATCGCGCCTTTTCGTTCTGCCAGAGTTTTTCCTAAGGGAAATGACGCGCTTGCGTCAAAGCGACGAGTTGGCGCGATTGTGACCGTAGCAGGAGCGATTGAGGCGCGAAAACCATCACATTGCGCTCGACAATCATTGTCAACACGCACGGGCGCGCCCGCAGATGCGGAACGCCCCCCGCTCCGACCGGGGAACGGGGGGCGTCTTCAGTTCAGATCGTGAAATCCGGGCCTCAGCCTTCGCCCATGCCCTCGGCCGGTCGAGGCGCGCCGCCGGCGCGCACCGCCGCCTCGATCCGGGCGCCGACGTCGGGATCGATGCTCTTCCAGTAGTCGAAGGCGCGCTCCAGCACCGGAGAGCGCACGCCGCCCAGCAGGCTGCCCGCCACCTGATCGACCAGTCTGGCGCGCTGGTCGTCGTTGAACACCTCACGCACCAGGACGCCCGGCTGGGTGAAGTCGTCGTCCTCGGCGTGCAGGGTATAGGCGCTGCGGACCAGGTCGCCGTCGGCCTCCCAGCCGTCATGGACCGGGCCGGTCTCATCCGACCAGGCGCGGCCGCCGCTGTTGGGGACATAGACCGGCTGGGCGCCCGAGTGGTGATAGGCCATCTGCCCGTCGAACATATAGGTGTTCACCGGAACCTTGGGCTGGTTGACCGGCAGCTGGTGGAAGTTGGTCCCGATGCGGTTTCGTTGGGCGTCGTTATAGGCGAAGGCCCGGCCCAGCAGCATCTTGTCCGGCGACAGGCCGATGCCGGGCACCGTGTTCCCCGGCGAGAAGGCCGCCTGCTCGATCTGGGCGAAGAAGTTCTCCGGGTTGCGGTTCAGCGTCATCCGCCCGACCGGGATCAGCGGATAGTCCTTGTGCGACCAGGTCTTGGTCAGGTCGAAGGGATTGATCCGATAGGTCGCCGCCTCGGCATAGGGCATGACCTGGACCGACAGATCCCACGACGGATGCTCGCCGCGCTTGATGGCGTCGAACAGGTCACGGCGGTGGAAGTCGGCGTCGGCGCCCGACATGGCCGCCGCCTCGGCATTCGAGAAGAAGGCCATGCCCTGGCGGGTGTGGAAGTGATACTTGACCCAGAATTTCTCGCCCGCCGCGTTAATCCACATATAGGTGTGGGAGCCGTAGCCGTTCATCTCGCGCCAGGTGCGCGGCAGGCCCCGCTCACCCATCAGATAGGTCACCTGGTGAGCGGTCTCGGGGTTGTTGGTCCAGAAGTCCCACTGCATGTGGTTGTCGCGCAGGCCGGAGTCCGGCAGGCGCTTCTGGCTGCGGATGAAGTGCGGGAACTTCATCGGATCGCGCACGAAGAAAACCGGGGTGTTGTTCCCGACCAGGTCGTAGTTGCCCTCGGTCGTGTAGAACTTCAGCGAAAATCCGCGCACGTCGCGCCAGGTGTCAGGACTGCCCTGTTCGCCCGCCACGGTGGAGAAGCGCGCCAGCATCTCGGTCTTGGCGCCCGGCTGAAACAGCGCCGCCTTGGTGTAGGCCGAAACATCATGAGTGATCTCCAGCTCGCCGAAGGCGCCGGAGCCCTTGGCGTGCGGCTGGCGTTCGGGAACCTTCTCCCGGTTGAAGTGAGCCATCTGCTCCAGGAAGTGCACGTCATGCAGCACGATCGGCCCGTTCGGCCCGACGGTGAGCGAGTTCCGATCACTGACGGCCGGTGCGCCCGCGCCCGTCGTGGAACCTGAATTCTGCTGGGTCATCGCCTATCTCCTCTGGCGCCCGGCGCTCCCGTACAGCCGAGCCTCGCTTATGAGATGGACCAGCGCCGCAAAAACGCAACCGGCGCAGTCGCAGAAAAACGGCGGGTTCTGGGCCGCACAGCCCCTCGGAGGATTCAGCGTCTTGGTTGGCGCCTGGGATGCCGCGCCATGCGAGGAGGCGACCCGGCCCCGCCTGGAGTTTCCCCAAAAAAGCCCCATTTCACTAAGCCCTGACGAGGAGGAAATTTCGTCTTGCCCGCCGTTTTCAGACATTAATTTAGATTTTTGGATTTCAACCCCCGCCCCATGGGCAAAATTATTGCCAGCAACTAGGCTGGCGAAGGGAAGCATCTTTCTAAATCAAGCGGCGCCGTGAGGGGAGCTGCTGGCAAAGAACCGTCAGCATCAGAGGGGATTTCATGCTGTTTTGCGTTTCTCGGGGCGTTCGCCCCGTGATGTATCGTGCTCTGTTGGCAAGCGGGTGCGCGTCATTGGCCTTGATGAGCGCGGCGGGAACCGTCTCCGCCCAGGAAACGCCCGAAGAATCCGGCGCGGTCGAAGTGGGCGAGATCGTCGTCACCGGCTCGCGTATCGCCCGCCGCGACTACGCTTCCAACAGTCCCCTCGTCTCCGTCACAACCGAGGCGATTGAGAACACCGGCCAGGTGACGGTCGAAAAGGCCCTGACCCAGATGCCGCAGTTTTCGGGCGCCATGGGCCAGAGCACGGCCGGTTCGTCCTCAACCTCGCTGAACGGCGGCCAGGCCTACGCCAGCCTGCGCGGCCTGGGCTCCAAACGCACCCTGCTGCTGCTGGACGGCAAGCGCCTGCAGCCGTCGAACCCCGACGGCTCGGTCGACCTGAACGTCATCCCGGAAGCTCTGATCGGCAACGTCGAGGTCATCACCGGCGGCGCCTCCACGGCCTATGGCTCCGACGCCACCGCGGGCGTCGTGAACTTCATCCTGAAGCGCAACTTCAGCGGCGTGACCGTGGCGTCGCAATACGGCGTCAGCGACTATGGCGACGGCGAGACCTTCCGCCTGTCGGTTACGGCCGGGGACAGCTTCGCCAATGATCGCGGCAGGGCCGTGGTTTCGCTCGACTATTCGATGCGCGACGTCGCCTACCAGTCGAAGCGCGACTATTATTTCACGCGCAATCGCGAGTCCAACACCGCCATCATCGCCCAAGGCGCCGCCTGGTTCGGCAGCAACCGTCCCACGCTGGACGCCGTCAACGACGTCTTCGTCGGCCAGTACGGCGTCAATCCGGTGCTGGGCGCCGGCGACTTCTATAACGGCCAGATCGGCTTCAACACCGGCGACCAGACCCTGTTCAACCTGGGCGGCGCCTCGCCGGTCATGAACCTGAAAGACCCGGAAACCGACGGCCACTTCCTGAACGCCGCCGGCACCAACATGCTGTGGGGTTGGAACAAGGGCCGTATCCAGAACGACAACGAGCGCTACTCGCTGTTCGGCCGCGTCGATTATGAGATTGCTCCCAATATCGACTTCTTCCTGCAGGGCTCGCTGACCAGCTATGAGTCGGAAGGGACGTTCAACCCGACCCTGGCGGGCCTCGCCTATGCCCTGTCGGCGCCGGTGACCAATCCCTACATCGGGGCCGATTTCGCCCATATCCTGGCGTCGCGCCCGAACCCGACCGCCGACTTCGCCCTGTGGAAGGACCTGGACTTCGCCGGGGAGCGCCTGCAGTCCTACGCCTATAACGTCTATCAGTTCATCGGCGGCCTGTCGGGTCAGGTCGGCTACAAGGACTGGACCTGGGAAGCCTACGCCAGCGCCTCCCAGGCTGATTTCGAGAATGTGCAGACCGGCGGCGTCAGCCGTTCGGCCATCACTCGCCTGCTGTACAGCCCGACGGGAGGGTCCGAGTTCTGCGCCGGAGGCTTCAACCCCTTCGGCAATCACGACCCCTCGGCCGAGTGCGTGAACTATGTGCGCCGCAATACGACCAACACCAATGAGTTGACCCAGCGCATGGCCGAGGCCTCCATGCAGGGCGGCCTGTTCAACCTGCCCGCCGGCGAAGTCCGCTTCGCCGCCGGCCTGGGCTATCGCTACAACCAGTTCGACTTCCGTCCCGACAGCGCCCTGGACCAGCCGGACGGCACCAGCGACATCCTGGGCTACAGCGAGCTGCGCGCGTCTTCGGGCAGCGTCGACACGACCGAGGTTTTCGCCGAATTCCTGATCCCGCTGCTGCGCGACCTGCCCTTCGTCAAGTCGCTGGAGATGGACCTGGGATATCGCTACTCCGACTATAGCTCCGTCGGCGGCGTCCATGCCTACAAGGCCGATCTGAACTGGCAGGTGAACGACATCGTGCGCCTGCGCGGCGGCTACAATCGGGCGGTGCGGGCGCCGAGCGTCGGCGAACTCTACTCGCCCGTCTCGTCGGCCACGGTCGATATCGGCACCCCGTCCGCCAGCAACACCAACGGCGATCCCTGCGACTACCGCAGTTCGTTCCGCAACGGGCCCGACGCCGAAAAGGTCAAGGCCCTGTGCGTGTCGCTGGGCGTGCCCTCGGCCCTGATCAACGACTTCCAGTTCGGCGCCGCCCAGGTGTTCGCCCTGACCGGCGGCAACCCCGACCTTCAGGAAGAAACGGCCGACACCTATTCGTTCGGCACGGTGCTCCAGCCGACCTTCCAGTCGCCGTGGCTGAGCAACATCAGCGCCTCGATCGACTGGTATCAGATCAAGGTGGCCGATGCGGTCGGCGTCCTGGGCGTCGGCAACGGCATCCGCTACTGCTTCAACGACGGCGGCAACAACCCGACGTTCGATCCCAACAACTACTACTGCACCCTGCAGGATCGCGGGACCAACGACGGCTATATGATCAACCCGCGTCAGCCTCTGCTGAACCTGGGCCAGTTCAACGTCACCGGCATCGACCTGCAGCTGGACTGGCGCCTGCACCTGGGCGATGTCGGCCTGCCAGACGAGGGTCAGCTCAGCGTCAGCTCGGCGATCAGCTACCTGAACAGCTTCGAGATCCAGGCCCTGCCGGGCGCGCCGACGTACGACTACGCCGGCACCTGGGGGACGGCGATCGAAGCCAACGCCGGCCAGGCGCACCCCGAATGGAAGGCGTCGACCAGCGTCACCTACTCGCGTGAAAGCTGGAACGTCGGCCTGCGCTGGCGCCACATGTCGGAGATGATCAACAGCGCCCGCGTGACCTCGCCGACCAGCACCGCGCGCGGCGTGGACGCCTATGACGTCTTCGATCTGAACGCCCGGGTGACGTTGCCTTACGACACCTCCCTGCGCTTCACCGTGACGAACCTGTTCAACGAGGCGCCGCCGCAGGTCGGGGATGTCCGCGGCACCTACGACCCGCAGAACTACGACACCATCGGCCGCTACTACACGGTTGCGGTCACCAAGACCTTCTAGGTCTCCGTCAGGAGACCTGAAGCCAGACGCGGCGGGACCTTGTCCCGCCGCACCTGATCCCGGCCCGGCGGGCCGGCGACATTTTCAAATGGGGCGGCGACCTTCGCCGCGTGGAGGAGGACAGTGCAGTTGTCATCTAAGAAATCATGGTTCGTCGGCCTGGCGGCCGCCCTTCTGGCCTCGACCCCGGCGGTCGCGCAGCAGGCGGCCTCGGCGCCGAACGTCTCCTATATTCATGCCGGGCGCCTGCTGGCTGACCCGGCGACCGGCCGCGTGGCTCAGAACCAGACCCTGGTGATCGAGAACGGCCGCGTGCGCGAGATCGTCGACGGCTTCGTCGGCCAAGGCGACGTGGTCGACCTGTCCGACAAGTTCGTGCTGCCGGGCCTGATCGACAGCCACGTCCACATCACCAATCAGCAGGGCGAAGGCAACCGCGTCGCCCGCTTCACCAACACCGCCGCTGACTCCGCCGTACAGGGCGCGGCCTATGCCCTGGTGACGCTGCAGGCCGGCTTCACCACCGTCGCCGACCTGGGCGGCGCCAGCGACGCCGTCATCGCCCTGCGCAACGGCATCGCGGCGGGCAAGATTCCCGGCCCGCGCCTGCTGGTCTCGGCCGGCACTGTGACTCCGCACGGCGGCCACGGCGACGCCAACGGCGTGAACAGCGCCCTGGTGCCGGTGCTGCGTCAGAACGGCGTCTGCTCCGGCGCCGACGACTGCCGTCGCTCGGTGCGCGAGCGCGTGCGCGCGGGCGCCGACATCATCAAGATCACGGCCACGGGCGGCGTCCTGTCCGACACCGGCGCGGGCCTGAACCAGCAATTCTCGAACGAAGAACTGCAGGCCATCGTCGAGACGGCGCACTTCATGGGCCGCACGGTGACCGCCCACGCCCACGGCACGGACGGCATCAACAGCTTCCTGCGCGCGGGAGGCGACTCGATCGAGCACGGCACCTTCCTGGACGACGAATCCATCCGCATCTTCAAGGCCAACAACGGCTGGCTGGTGCCGACCCTGCTGGCCGGCGACTTCGTCGCTCGCGAAGCCGCGCGTCCCGAAACCTTCTTCACCCCGAACCAGCGCAAGAAGTCGCTGGAAGCCGGTCCGCAGATGCTGGACATGGCGCGCCGCGCTCACCGCGCCGGCGTCCAGATCGCCTTCGGCACCGACACCGGCGTCTCGCCGCACGGTGAAAACGCCAAGGAGTTCGCCCTGCTGGTCCAGGCCGGCCTGACCCCGCTGGAAGCCGTCCGCGCCGCCACCGTCGGCGCCGCGACCCACTTCCGCCTGCAGGACGAGATCGGTCGCCTGACGCCCGGCTACGCCGCCGACGTCATCGCCGTCTCGGGCGATCCGCTGAGCGACGTCACCACCCTGGAGCACGTCAAATACGTGATGAAGGGCGGCGTGACCTATCGCAACGACTGACCGCCGACGCCTCGGCGTCCGTGATCGGAAGGATCTGAAGGGGCGGCGCGAGCCGCCCCTTTTTTGCGCCTGGCTCTACATCAGCCTTCGGCAGGCTCCGCTATTGGCCGCCCATAGTCGGCGCATAATCCTCGTCGAAGAAGCAGGCGGCGTCATAGCGCGCCCGCGCGGCTTCGCAGAGCGCCGCCACCGAGCGCGGCTTCGGCTTCGTTCCATCGTCTATCCAGGCCATCAGGGCCTCGAAAACCGCGACGTATTCCGGCGGGCTGAGGGCGCTGTGCGACGCCTCCTCGGTGAAGGTCTGCACCAGCAGGCTTGAGCGCCCCGCCGCCGCCACGCGGTCACGATAGGCCGCCTCGTGCCAGACGAAGGCCGTCGGGTCGTCCTTGCCGTGAATGGTGATCGTCGGAGCCACGATCAGGCCGGACAGGTCGGCGTCGTAGGCCAGGCGCGCAACCGCCATCGGGTCCGCCGCGAACCGCTCGACCCCCGCGTTCAGCGCCGCATCGTCGTGCGAGCCCTGATAGACGGTCCGGCTGTTGTCGAACGGATTGAGGCCGTCCAGACGCCGCTGCACCAGGTCCTGGAACAGGAAGGTCCCCCAGGCCAGGTGAGAGACAAGCTGGCCCTCGCCTATGCCCACGACGTTGAGAATATCGGCCAGCCGCCGCTTCTGCTCCGGCGAGCGTTCGGTCGCAGCCAGGCCGACGCCCGTGCAGGCCTGGACCCGCTGGGCCAGTTGGGCGCGGGTCAGGCGGACGCCCTCGGGCAGACCCTGCCAGACCGGGTACTGCGTCTCGTCGGGCGCGGGATGGTTCTGGCAGTAATACTGATAGACCGCACGTAGATCGGCGCGGAACCTGTAGGCCTCGGTCCCGCCCGCCAGCACCCCGCTGGTCAGGACCACGCCGTCCCAGACCACCTGGCCTTCGGCGTCGCGCGCATAGAGTTCGGCCGCCTTGGCTGCGACATTGCCGCCCCAGGACTGGCCGTGAAGAATGGTGCGGCGGGGCCGACCGAAGGCGTCCCAGAAAATCTGGCGCAGGTCGTCGGTGTCCTCGGCCGCCATGCGCACGCCGTAGCCGCCCCGGCGATAGGTCGAGCCCGCCCAGGCGAAGCCCTCCTTCACCGTCATGGAGAAGCGTTCCAGATCCTCCAGCGGATCATCGGCCCTGGGAGCGCCCGTGCGCGGCCCGCCATGAGCGTGGACGATCAGCGAGCCGTTCCAATTCTCGGGCACGGCGATCCAGTAGTAGCCGCCCTTGGCCGCCCGCCCCGACCAGCAGTGCGCCTGCTGAGGAAGGAAATCGGGACAGACGGCCGGGGCGGGCGCCGGCGACGAGGCCGCAGGCGCATCCTGGGCGGCGGCGAAGGGCGCGCCGGTCAGCGTGACGGCGGCGGCCGCCGCCAGCATCGAAAACAGACGCATCCCTATCGCCTCCTCAGATCAGAACGACTTGGTGGCCGTGACGTACCAATAGCGGCCCCACGGGCTGTGCACCGAACCGCGATAGCCGTTGTCGGCCAGCGGCGGTCCCTGATCCGTCAGGTCGCGGACGCCCAGACGCAGCCGCGTCTCGGCCGGGAATTCATAGTCGACATAGGCGTTGACGGTCTGGCGGGCGTCGACGACCCACGGGTCGCCCGAGGCGCCCAGCAGGCCGGGCTGCTGGAAGTCGCTGATGTACTGGCTCGTCATTCCTGCGCGCCAGGGGCCCTTGCGCCACGTCAGGCTGGCGTTGAGGCGCCATTCGGGACGGCCGTTCTGCCCCACCAGTTGAGAGGAGTCCGGCAGGGTCGTCCCGGCATTGATCGTTCCGGCTTCGCGGGCGGCGTACAGCTCATTGACGATGTCGCCCGGATCGCGCGTGAATTCGTCCAGCTTGCTGGCGTTCACATTGACGATGAAGGTGCCGTACTTCGTGCGACGCAGCGACCAGTTCACGGCCAGGTCCAGGCCGCTGACAGTCTGGGGCTGAAGGTTGATGAAGCGGTCGTTGATCGAGACCACCTCGCCCACCGGGGTCAGGCCCGTGCCCTGGAACAGCAGGATGTCCTCGGGCGTCGGCGCGCGACGGTTGACCAGCGGATTGGAGCCGCCTTCGACGCGGTTCAGGTAGTCCAGCGCCAGGGCCGTCTGGGCGCCCAGCAGGCCGACGATCTTCTCCTGCTCGATCCGCCACTTGTCGATGGTGAAGGTGAAGGCGCCGAAACGCTCGGGGATGAAGGACGGCTGCAGCACCAGGCCGTAGGAGGTGTTGGTGCTCTCTTCCGGCTCCAGATCCGGGTTGCCCGCGACAAGCAGGGAGGCGCCCGAGGTGTTCTGCGAACACTGCGAGAAGTTGTCGATATCGCCTTTGCGCAACTGCGCCTCGCAGCGGACATAGTCCATGCCGTTGGCCAGACGGGCATACTGCGTGGCGTGGGTCTGCTCCAGGTTCGGCGCGCGGAAACCCTGCGAATAGGAGCCGCGGACCCGCACGCCCGGCACGACGTCCCAGGCCGCGGCGATCTTCGGCTTGGCCACCGAGCCGAAGTCGGAATAGTGCTCGTAGCGGCCCGCCAGCTGCACATCCAGCTGATAGACCAGAGGAATGTTCATCTCGGGCGAGACCACCGGCACGGCGAACTCGACATAGGTCGAGAAGACCTCACGGCTGCCCGATGTGTCGGGGTTGGGGCTGACGGCGGAGACGTTGGACAGGTTGGTCTCGCCGCTGACCATGTCGGTGAAGGTGTAGGTGCCGTCCAGATTGGCGTCGCGGTCGTCCTTCTGGGTCTCGCGGCGCGCCTCGACGCCGAAGGCCATGCCGACCGGCCCGCCCGGCAACTGGAACAGGTCGCCGCGCGACAGCTTGAAGTCCGCCATGGTCAGGGTCGTGCGCGACACCCGGCGCAGGTAGAAGACGATGGCGTCGATCGCCGCCTGCGAACTGGGCGAGCAGTCGCCATAGCTGGTGGTGGCGACGCAACCGCCGCTGAAGGGGTTGTAGGCGTCGGGCGTCGACAGGGCCAACTGCTTCTGCAGGGCCGTCATATTGACGTTGGGCGAGACGTCCTTGGCCTCGGCCTCGGAGTAGACGACCGCCGTCTCCCAGTTGAAGCCGCGCCACTCGCCGCGCAGACCGCCCAGCAGACGCGCCTGATAGTTGTCGACCTTCACCACCTGGAAGCCGGTGTCGACGAAGCGGTAGTTGGTCATCAGGACCGGCAGGCCCTCGGCGGGAACCCCGGTCAGACCCGGCAGGCGGTTCGGATTGGCCGTGCCGTCAGCGAAGGTCACGGGGCCGAAGGGGTTGTAGTAGTTGCTGGCCGGAATCCAGATGTCATTGAGGTTGACCACCGGCGGCTGCACGGCGCGGCTGTGGGCGCTGTAATAGCCGACCTCGCCGAAGGCCTCGACGTTGTCGGTCAGGTCGTAACGCCCGGTCAGGAACAGATTCAGTCGCTCGACCGACGGACGGACCGTCGTGTCGTGACGGGTGTCATAGCGCATATCGCGATGCGCGCCGTTGAAGGCGTGGTTGCCCGTGGCGATGCAGATGTCGTCACCGACATCGACGGCGCATCCGAAGCTGCCGGGCTGATAATGGAAGGCCCCAGTGGCGTTCGTCACGTTGACGCCATTCGACTTGATCACCGGGCGCGAGCCGACCGACAGGCGCGCCCACGGCGTGTGCGACGAGCGGCCGTCCAGCGACTGGACCTTGGCGAAGTCGGGGTCGCCTGCGAACAGCGGACGCAGGTCGTCCGATCGGGTGAAGTCCTGATCCGAGGCCCACAGGGCGGTGCGCTGAGCGTAGTTGGCGAACAGGGAGACGTTGCCGCGATCGAAATTCTTGCCCGTGAACAGGTTGAACTCGGTGTCGCGCATCTGCGTGCCCTCGGCGCCGCCGTAGCGGGCGCTGACCGTCAGGCCGTCGATGTTGTCGCGCAGCACGGTGTTGACCACGCCCGCCACCGCATCCGCGCCATAGATGGCGGCCGCGCCGTCCAGCAGGACCTCCAGCCGCTCAAGCCCCGACACGGGGATGGCGTTGGAGTTGTAGCTCAGCACCGGCACCGTGCCGGTGTCCGAGGTGCCCTGACTGGTCGGGTGCTGGACCAGACGACGGCCGTTCAGCAGCACCAGGGTGTTGCCCACGCCCAGCGAGCGCAGATTGACCGAGTTCACATCGCCGCGCGCCGAGTTCGAGGTCTGGGGATTGTTGGCGGAATCGAACAGGACGTCGCCCATCTGGGGAATGGTCCGCATCAGCTCGTCGCCGGTCGTGGCGCCGGTGGCCTCGATCTGCTCGCGGTCGGCCACCACCACCGGCAGGGCCGCCGTGGTGCGCGCGCCGCGGATGTTGGTGCCGACGACGACGATGTCCTCGACCTGGGTGGGCTCGGCGGGCAGGGCCTCCTGGGCCAGGGCCGCCCCGGCGAACAGGACGGTCGATGCGGTCGTCGCCATCAGGCCGATCTTGGATGGGTTTCTCATGTCTCTCTCCCAGTCGCCGTGTGCGGCGATCATGTCGTTGAGGTCGTGGTTCAGGGTCAGTCGTCGGCCAGCACCAGGTCGTCGCCCGGTCCGGCGGCGGGATCCGGCGCGGCGGCCAGAGGCTGAGGCCCGCCGTCCAGCGCGGCCTTCAGCGCATCGCGATCCAGTTCGCCTTCCCAGCGGGCGACGACGATGGTGGCCACGGCGTTGCCGATAAAGTTGGTCAGGGCGCGGCATTCGCTCATGAAGCGGTCGATGCCCAGGATCAGCGCCATGCCCGCCACCGGCACCGAAGGCACCACCGACAGGGTGGCCGCCAGGGTGATGAAGCCCGCGCCGGTGATCCCGGCCGCCCCCTTGGACGACAGCATGGCCACCAGCAGCAGCAGGATCTGGTCCTGCAGGCTCAGGTCGATATTCAGCGCCTGGGCGATGAACAGGGCCGCCATCGTCATATAGATGTTGGTGCCGTCGAGGTTGAAGGAATAGCCGGTCGGCACGACCAGGCCGACCACCGACTTGGCGGCGCCCGCGCGCTCCATCTTGGAAATCAGGCTGGGCAGGGCGGCCTCGGAGCTGGAGGTGCCCAGCACCAGCAGCAGCTCCTCCTTCAGATAGCGGATCAGCTTCAGGATGTTGAAGCCGTTGGCGATGGCGACCAGACCCAGCACCCCCACCACGAAGATGGCGGACGTCAGATAGAAGGTGGCGATCAGGGCGAACAGGTTCGCGACCGAGGCGATGCCATAGGCGCCGATGGTGAAGGCGAAGGCCCCGAAGGCGCCGATCGGCGCCGCCTTCATCAGGATGGCGACCAGTTTGAAGAAGGCCGCGCTGACCGACTCCAGGAAGGTCATCACCGGCTTGCCCAGATCGCCGATCATGGCCAGGGCGATGCCGAACAGGATGGAGACGAACAGGACCTGCAGGATGTTGCCGGTCGAAAAGGCGCTGACCACGGTGTCGGGAATGATGCCCGTCAGGAAGCCGACGATGGTGCTTTCATGCGCCGCCTGGGCGTACTGGGCCACCGCGCCCTTATCCAGGGTGGATGGATCGATGTTCAGACCGTGGCCGGGCCGCACGACATTGGCGATGATCAGGCCGACGATCAGCGCCAGGGTCGAAAAGACCAGGAAGTAGCCAAAGGCCTTGGCCGCCACCCGGCCGACGCGGCCGATGTCGCGCATCCCGGCGATGCCGGTGACGATGGTCAGGAAGATCACCGGAGCGATCACCATCTTCACCAGCTTGATGAAGGCGTCGCCCAGCGGCTTCAGGCTTTCGCCGACGTTCGGCCAGAAATGGCCGATCGCGCCGCCCAGAACGATGGCGACGAGCACCTGGAAATAGAGATGCCGATAGAAGGGGCGGCGCGCGACAGCCGCCGTCTCTGACGCGATGGGAATCAAGAAGGTCGCTCCTGATGGCGAGCAGCACGCTCGCGGATTTCCTCTCGGCGCGATCTTCGCCACGCTTCGACCTCAGTGTGGCCACAGCGCCGCCAGGAGGAAACGGCGCCCGAAATATTCATCAACTCATTGACAATAAATGTTATTTTTTCACGCCGCACTTCAAGGACATGCGTTTAGTGCGAAATACCGCTCGAACTTGTGGCGCAAAAGTGCGGAATACCGCACATTGAGAAGATGACGACCCCGGCGGCTGCATCACATTCGGAAGGCCTCGTGCGGCGACATGCGAGACTGTGGATCGCCCTGATCCTGGCCTGGCTGGTCGTGACGACGACGGCGGCCTATGGGCTGGGCGAGACCGCTCGGAAGGGCGCCTCGGCCGAACTGGCGCGCCAATCGGAGTCCGCCGCCGCCCTCCACGCCGCGGTTCTGCGCAGCGAACTGGAGAAGTATCGCGCCCTGGCGCCGGCCATGGCGACCGACGCCGACGTCGCCAGACTGCTGCTGAGCTCTCGCCCCGACCCGGCGATGCTGAATCAGCGGCTGGAGGCCCTGGCCGACCAGACCCGCGCCTCGGCCATCTATGTCATCGGGACCGACGGGGTGACCCGCGCCGCCAGCAACTGGCGCCAGCCGATCAGCTTCATCGGCGCCGACTACAGCTTCCGCCCCTATTTCGTGAAGGCGATGCGGGACGGCTCGGCCGAGTTCTTCGCCCTGGGGACGGTCAGCGGCACGCCCGGCCTGTTCCTGGCCCGTCGGGTCGTCGACGGGAACCGCGCCATCGGGGTCGTGGTCGTCAAGGTCGAGTTCGACGCCCTGGAGGCCGAATGGCGCGCCTCGGGCGAACCGGCCTATGTGGTCGATCCCGGCGGCGTGGTGCTGATCACCAGCATTCCCACCTGGCGCTTTCGGACCCTGCGGCCGATGGACGCCGAAAGCCGCCGCCTGACGCTGGCCGACCAGACCCTAGGCGACGGCGCCCTGACGCCCCTGCCCTTCCAGACGCCTGACAACGGAGCCACGCGCCTGATCGAGGCGCCTCTGGACGGCGTCGACCGCCCCTGGATGCACGCCCGCATCGACACCATGACGCCGGGCTGGACGCTGCATCTGCTCACCCCCGATCGGGGCGCCATCGAAACGAGCGTCGCAAACGCCCGCGTTCTGGCCGCCCTGATCGCGACCCTCGCATTCGGCGTCGCCGCCGTGCTTCTGCGTCGCCGCCAGCAGGCTGTCGTGCGGCAGCGCGCCGCCGAGGCCGCTCGCCAGGAGCTGGAGCGTCGTATCGAGGAGCGGACCCGCGACCTGCGTCAGGCCAACGTCGCCCTGAATCGCCAGATCGAGGAACGGATGCGCGCCGAGGCCAGTCGCGAAGCCCTGCGCGATGAACTGGTCCAGGCCGGCAAGCTGGCGGCGCTGGGCCAGATCGCCGCCGGCGTGGCCCATGAGATCAACCAGCCCGTCGCCGCCATTCGCACCCAGGCCGAGACGGCGTCGGCCTATCTGGAGCGGGCCCAGGAGGCCAAGGCGGTGCGCGCCCTGGGCCGCATCGGCGAGCTGACCGCCCGGATCGGGGCCATCACCCAGGAACTGCGCGCCTTCTCGCGCAAGTCGGAGCCGCAGCTTCGTCCCGTATCGCTGAACGAAGCGATCGACGGCGCCCTGCTGCTGCTGGGCGGGCGCCTGCGCCAGGGGGGCGTCCGACTGGTGCGAGCCCGAGGCGGGGACGTGCAGGTCATCGCCGACCGCTTTCGTCTGGAGCAGGTCATCGTCAACCTGATGCAGAACGCCGCCGAAGCGCTGGAAGGGCGCGCCGACGGCAGGATCCATCTGACGGTCCGACGGGTCGGCGAGCTGGTCGAACTCAGGATCGCCGACAACGGCCCCGGCGTGGCCGACTCCATCCGCGACCAGCTCTTCACCCCCTTCTTGACCAGCAAGGCCAACGGCCTGGGGCTGGGCCTGGTCATCTGTCGCGACCTCGTCGCCGGGTTCGGCGGCGAGCTGGACCTGCGCCCGGCCGAAACGGGCGCCGTCTTCGTCGTCAGCCTGAAAGCCGCGTGATGGAGGCGCGCGCCATGGAGTTTCCGCGTCTTGAGACCGTCGCCCTGATCGAGGACGACGATGATTTCCGCAGCGCCCTGGCCGAGCGGATGGAGGTCGAGGGCCTGACGGTGCGCGCCTATCGCAAGGCCGAGACGGCGCTGGCTGACATCGACGCCGACTTCCCCGGCGTAGTGGTCACGGACTTGCGGATGCCCGGCCTGGACGGCCGCCAGACGCTGAGTCGGCTTCAGGCCCTGGACCCGGCCCTGCCGGTCATCCTCATCACCGGACACGGCGATGTGGCCGAGGCCGTCGCCGCCATGCGCGGCGGCGCCTATGATTTCGTGGCTAAGCCCTTCGCCTTTGAACGCCTGTCCGAAAGCCTGACGCGCGCGCTGGAGAAGCGCGCCCTGGTTCTGGACAACCGGCGCCTGACCGCCCTGTCGTCCGAGGCCGGACTGGAACTGCCGCTGCTGGGCGACAGCCCGGCGATCCGGTCGCTGCGCGCCACCATCGCCCAGATCGCCGACGCCCGCATGGACGTGCTGATCGAGGGCGAGACCGGCGTCGGCAAGGAAGCCGTGGCCCGCGCCCTGCACAACGGGGGGCGCCGCCGGCCTCACCCCTTCGTCGCGGTCAACTGCGGCGCCCTGCCTGACGGCCTGATCGAGAGCGAACTGTTCGGCCATGAGCTGGGCGCCTTCGCCGGCGCCTTGCGACGCCGCGTCGGCCACGTCGAACGCGCCCACAACGGATCGCTGTTTCTGGACGCCGTGGAGACCATGCCCACCGCCGCCCAGGTCAAGATGCTGCGCGTGCTGGAAGAACGCGAAGTCCATCCGATCGGCGCGTCGGAACCGCGCGCCGTCGACATCCGGGTGCTGGCCTCGGCGACCGGCGACCTCGACCACGCCCTGTCCGACGGCCAGTTGCGTGAGGATCTCTATTATCGCCTGAACGTCGTGCGCCTTCGCGTGCCGCCTCTACGCGAGCGTCGCGACGACATCCCCCTGCTGTTCGCCAGCCTGCTGGCGCGCGCGCCGATCAAGGCCGACGGCGACACGCCCATCATCACGGACGACGTCCGATCTCGCCTGCTGGAGCATGCCTGGCCCGGCAACATCCGCGAACTCTCCCACTTCGCGCAGCGCTTCGCCCTGGGTCTTGAAGGCCGCGAGACGGCTGGAGAACAGGAGCGCGGCCTCGTTGATCGCGTCGCCCAGTTCGAAAAGCGCATACTGAAGGATACGCTTGAAGCCCTGGGGGGCAACGTCAACGACGCGATCCTCCAACTGAAGCTCCCCCGCAAGACCCTCTACGACAAGCTCAAGCGTCACAATCTGAAGCCTGGCGATTTTCGTAACGGCTAGCGGGGCGGCTTCAGTATTCCATTCGCAGACCCAGGGAGAGGGTGCGGGGCGGGGCGTAGCCGGCGACGCCGCCGGCGGTTTCGGAGACCTCGACCTCGGCGTCGAACAGATTGTCGGCCGCCAGCCACAGCACGGTGCGTGCGCCGGCGCGCCATTCGGCGCGGGCGTCCACGGCGACGGCGGCGTCCAGCACGCGGCTGTTCAGATCGTCCTCGAACCGCTTGCTCTCATAGCGGGCCTGGACCGCCAGGCCGAGCCGGTCCGACGCCTGCCACTCCACCCCGCCGACGACGCTCCAGATCGGGGCCTGGGCCGGACGCAGTCCGGTCAGCTGAGGCGCCGCCGAGCCGCCGTCCATCCGCGCATCGGTGAGCGACAGGGCGCCGTTCAGATGCAGCCCCTGGCGCAGCGTCTGGCGCGCCGTCAGCTCGATCCCCGTCGCCTCGATGGTCCCGGCGTTCTGGCGCTGGCGCAGCACCCCGCCGGCGGGGACGAAGCCCGCGCGGGGGAAGGTCCCCGGCCCCTCGGCGATGGTGACGTTGACGATGGCGTCCTCGATCCGGTTCCAGAACAGATTGACGCCCAGGGCCGAGATCGGCCCCTCGAAAGCCAGCCCCGCCTCGACCCCCTGCAGGGTTTCGGGGACCAGCGCCGCATTGGCCTCGGTCAGGTCGTTGCCGACGCGGAACGGCCGGTGCAACTCGTTCAGCGTCGCCGGACGGAAGCTGGAATAGGCCGCCGCCCGCGCCGCCCAGCCGCCGCCCCAGCCGCGGCCGATGAAGCGGCGCGCCGCCAGCCGGGCGCTGACCACCTCGCCCGAACGGTCGGGGTCGGTTTCGTCCAGCGTGGGCAGGCCCGTCTCCCGATCCCATTCGCGCCGCCGACCGTTCTCGTTGCGCCAGCCGTCCAGGCGCAGGCCGCCGGCCACCAGCCACAGATCGTCGCTCCAGGAGCCCTCGCCGTAGAGACCCGCCACCGAGGTCTCGCCGCCCGCCGCGCGGTCGCGGGTGAAGGCGCCGTTCATGAAGCGGAAGCGCTCGCGCGTCTCGCCCTCGTTGAAGCGGGCGTCGGCGCCCAGCTCCCATTCCAGCCGCCCTCCGGCGACGTCCCTCGTCGAGCGACGCAGGGCGGCGTTGACGCCCCAGCCGGTCGCCGGCGTCTCATACTGGTCGTTGGCGGGCGTGGTCGTGCTGCGGTCCGCCGCCACCGCGACGGAGGTGTTGGCGAAGTCGCTCTCTCGCCGCCAGACCTGCAGGCGCCAGCCATAGCGCCCCTCCTGCGCCCGCCGCGCCGCCGTGGCGGACAGCAGGTGGCCGCTGGCGCTGGATCGCGCCCCGGCCAGCCCCGAGCCGCGCTCTTCGTCATAGGCCGAGGCGCGTAGCGACACGCTGGCCTCGCCTGCCGACGCATCCAGCCGCATGGCCGCCGCACGGGCTTCCAGGTCCAGGGGCGTGTCCGCCGCCCCGGCCGCCGCTCCGCGCACGGGCCTGTAGCCGTCGCTGGTCTCGTAAAGCGTCGAGGCCGTCAGCCGCGCCCGACCGAGGTCCAGGCCCCCTGATCCCGCCAGGCGCGCCCCGCCCCGTTCCGACACCGAGGCCGACAGCACGCCGCCGCGCTCACGCTCGCGCAGCTGGATCACGCCGGTCAGGGCGCCCGCGCCATAGGGACCGGCCCCCGCACCGCGCACGATGTCGAGGCTCTCCAGGCTCTCGGTCGGCAGTTGCGACCAGATCACCCAGCCGCCGAAGGGATCGTTCATCGGCACGCCGTCCAGCGTCACCAAGGTCCGCCCCGCCCCCGACGGCGCGATGGCGCGCAGGGAGATCCCTTGCGTCGTCGGATTGGCCGCCAGGCTGGACGTACGCCGGAACAGGGACACCGCCGGAACGCTCGCCAGGGCCTCGTCCAGGCGCGCCGACCTCGCCAGCGCCGCCTCGTCCAGCCGAATGACCGAGAACGCCGCCTCCCCCGCCGCCGCCGGCAGACGCGCCGCCGTCACCACAACCTCGTCAACGACAACCGGCTGAGACTCAATCACCTGGAACCCCCCTCAACTCACGACCTGCACGGCTACCTGGGCGGCAAGGCCTTGCCGAGATAGCCGATCACCGTGTCGATGTCGTCCGCCGAGGCCTGCATTCCATTGGCCTCCATACGGGCGACGATGGAATCCCACTCCGCTTCGGTGTGGCCTGTGGCGGTCACCAGGACGAGGGAGTGGCAGGTTCCGCACAGGCGCTGGGCCACATTGCGCCCCGCCCCGGCGGGCAGGACGCCCGGTTGGACCGCCGGCTTCGCAGCGGGCGGAGGAGGCGGCGTCTGTTGCGCCGGGACATTCACCTTCACGGCGGGGGCGAGCGCGGAGGGGGCCACGGACGGGCGCGCAGCCGCCTCTTCCGACGGCGCCCTGGGCGCAGCGACAGGCGGCGCGGCTTGCGCCGGAGCCTCCGGCCCGACCTCGGTCGGAGCAGGCGCGACTTCAGACTCCGCCGCTGCGAGCGCCTCAGCGATCGGGGCGGACGACGGTTCCGACGCCGCTTCCGGCCGGGCCGAGTGAGAGGGTTGGCACGCCGCCAGACCCAGGGCCGCAACCAGAGCGCCGGCCGAGACGCAGACGGTAGGCGAAATCGGGAACATCGACCGCATCACTTGAACTCCTCTGCGGCGGGCTCGGCGATGCGTTCCACTCGGCCGACCAGGAAGGTGTAGGAAAGGGCCCCGATCAGGGCGAGCACGCCGATGAAGGCCAGACCGCCGAAGAACGACCCGGTCGCGGCGACGATGAAGCCGATCATCATCGGCGTGACGATGCCCGCCAGATTGGTGCAGAAGTTGAAGACCCCGGCTGTCAGGCCGATCAGGCTCTTGGGCGCCACGTCCGAAATCAGGGTCCAGCCCAGGTTCGACATGCCCTGGCCGAAGAAGGCCACGGACATGACGGCGATCACCAGAACGTCGGACTTGAGGAAAGCCGCCGAGATGATCGTCGAAGACAGCAGCAGCCCCCCGACGATCGGCAGTTTGCGTCCGAAGGTGGCCGAGCCGCTGCGCTTGACCAGGGCGTCCGAAAGCTGGCCGCCGATCAGCACGCCGACCGAGGCGGCGATGAAGGGCAGCACCGCCATCCAGCCGACCTTGAGCCAGGGCATGTTGCGTTCGGCCACCAGATAGGTGGGGAACCAGGTCAGGAAGAAAACGAGGGTGGCGTTGGTGGCGAACTGGCCGATGGAGGCGCCCAGGATCTGACGCTTGCCGAGCAGCCAGCCGATCTGCTTCCATGAGAAAGACGTCTTGCCCGCCGTCGACGCCAGGCCGCCGCCGCCCGCCGCTATATGATCCAGCTCGGCCTGGTTGACCATGCGGCTGTGCTCGGGATCACGATAGACCTGCCACCACAGCAGCGCGAACAGGACGCCGATGACGCCGGCGATGATGAACAGGGCGCGCCAGCCGAAGGTCCCCGTCACCCAGAACAGGACCGGGCTGAGGAAGGCGATGCCGAAATACATGCCCACGGAATAGACGCTGTTGGCGCGGGCCCGCTCCTGCTGCGGGAACCAGGACACCAGGATGCGGCTGTTGGCGGGGAAACACGGCGCCTCGGCCGCGCCCAGACCCAGGCGATAGACGATGAGCGAGATCAGTCCCGTCGCCGCGCCCTGCAGGGCGGTGAACACCGACCAGACCCCGACCGACAGAGCGTAGGTCAGTCGGACGCCGAAGCGATCCAGGAACATCCCGCCCGGAATTTGCGCCAAAGCGTAGCTCCAGGAGAAGGCCGAGAACAGCACGCCCATGGTCGCCGCGCCGAGCGCCAGATCCTGCGACATGCTGGGCGCCGCGACCGCCAGGAGCGAACGGTCCAGATAGTTGATCATCGTCCCGACGGCGATCAGGGCCAGCACGACATAGCGCGCGCGGGTCCTCTTTTTCGGCGGGGCGGACAGGGCTGCGTCCATTGGCTGAATCCACTGACTAGAGACGGCCCGACGACGCCGGGCGAAAAACACGCCCCGCGAGGTCTTCCTCGCGGGGCGTCAGGCGCTAGGGGAGGACGAAGGCGTTCAAGGTGTCGGACATCCGTCGCGCGGCCACGGCGGTGCCGCCGGCGCCGGTGACGACCACATACTGCTTGCCGTCCTTGCCCATGAAGGTGATCGGCGTGGTGTGGGCGCTGGCGTCCAGTTCGACCGACCACTTCTCTTCGCCGGTACGGGCGTCATAGGCGCGGAAGGTGCGGTCGTTGGCAGCCCCGATGAAGACCAGGCCGCCCGCCGTCTGGATGTTGCCGCCCAGGTTGCGCGCTCCGGTGGCCACATCGGTCTTCAGGCCGGGAATGGTTCCCAAGGGCGCGCGCCACAGGATCTCGCCCTTGCTGATGTCGACCGCCACCAGTTCGCCCCACGGCGTGGGGGTGCAGGGCAGCATGGTGTCGGCGTCGATGCGGTAGGCGAAGCCGGACTGGGTGATCGGCGCGCCCGGCTCGGCGGCGACGCGGCGGCGCGGAGGGCGCGGACCGCCGAAGATCGGGGTCACCGGCCCAGCCGGGCGGAATTGCGCCATGTTCTGAACATTGACGATGAAAACGTCCGAGTTCGGATTGTAGGACGGCCCGCCCCAGTTCGGTCCGCCCAGGGTCGAGGGGAAGCTGAGCGTGCCGCGCGTCATCAGCGGCCGCCCGTAGAGCCCCGTCACCTGGATGTTGTTCTCATCCCAGAAAGCGGTGCAGTAGGCGTGCTGTTCCGGCGTGATGTTGGGGATTTCATCCCGCGTCATCGTGACCCGCGCCAGCGGACCGGGGCGAACCGGGAAGGGTTGCGTGGGCCAGGCCTCGTCCTTGGGGTCGTCGCTGCGCGGCGTGGGCCGCTCCTCGATCTCGTGCAGGGGCCGCCCGGTCAGGCGATCGTAGACGAACAGAAGGCTCTGCTTGCCGGTCAGGGCCACGGCCGGAACGGTGTGGTCGCCCTCGCGGAAATTCACCAGGATCGGCGGGGTGGGCATGTCCCAGTCCCACAGGTCCTTGTGCGTGACCTGATGGTGCCATTTCAGCGCGCCGGTGCGGGCGTCCAGCGCCAGCAGGCTGTTGGCGTACAGTTCGGATCCCGTGGCGCGGCCGTTCAGGTCGCCCACCGGCGCGAAGACGATGCCGTTCTCCTCGTCGATGGTGATGGTGGACCAGACGTTGGCGCCGCTGCGGTCCTTCCACTCGTCGCCGACATAGCCTTCATGGTTGGCCTCGCCAGGCTGGGGCACGGTGTGGAAGGCCCAGACTAGTTCACCCGTCCGCACGTCCCAGGCGCGCACGTCGCCACGCGGACCGGGAGGGCCCATTTCGCCGGGACGCGAGCCGGTGATGATCAGGTTGTCGTAGAGGGCGACCGGGTTGGGGATGGTGAAGGTGTCGCGACGGCTTTCGCCCACCACGTCCGACACCACGCCGACATAGGCGTCGACCTGTCCGCCCTGGCCGAAATCCGCCGCCAACTGGCGCGTACGCACGTCCAGCGCCGCCAGATAGCCCTTGTCCGTCGCGAAGATGATGCGCGGGCCGTGGGTCGCGTCGCCCGGCCACCAGGCGATGCCGCGACCGTGGATGTTGCGCTCCGACTCCCACTTCCACAGCACCTTGCCGGTCTCCGGCTCCAAGGCGGTGATGGTGGACTTCAACTCGGGAATGTTCGGATTGGTCGGCGTCGAGACATACATGACCCCGTCGATCACCAGGGGCGTCACCTCCCAGCGGTAATCCAGACCACGATCGCCCTCGTCATCGGTTCCGCCGCCGTAGCGGAAGGTCCAGGCTCGCTGAAGGCCGCCGACATTCTCCGGCGTGATCTGCGTCAGGGGCGAGAAGTTGGTCGCGCCGGGATTCTGGCCGTAGCTGCGCCAGGTCGTTCCGTCGTCAGGCGCTTGTCCTCCGGATTGGGCCCCGGATTGGGCCAGGGCCGGAGATGCGGCCATGAGGATCAGCGCCAGGCTGGCGCCGACGCCTTTGAGAGCGCTCTTGGTCATGGGGCGTTCCTCTTGCTTGTTCATTGTGCGGGATCGAGCGTGACGTCGGCGTCGGTCAGGCCGAGCGCCCATTTGATGCCTTCGAGCTGGAAGTTGCTGAGGACAGGATCGTCCCAGATCGCCTCGACGTGGCCGAGGGAGCTGACGAAGACGCGGCCCCGGCCATAGGTCTTGGCCCAGGCGACCGGGAAGTCGCCGTCCGGACGACGCGCCAGCTGTTCCGGCGTCAGGCGCGAGGTATCCAGCCTCAGGATGGTGTGGACGCCGCCCTTCACATAGGGGGCGCCGAGATAGGGAAACTGATCGGTGATGGTGTCCGGCAAGGCGGCTGCGCCTGGGAAGTCCGGATCGGCGACGATCACCCCCGTCGGCTCCACCCGATACTCGCCGGCCATGAAGCCGCCGATCATCTCGCCGTATTCAGGCCAGTCGTAGAAGGCGATGGTGGCCGCGTGGCCGCCGATGAAGCCCTTGCCGTCCTCCTTCACGAAGGCGAGCAGGTCGGCCTTCTGCTGGTCCGACAGCGTTCCGGCGCCGCTGCTGAGCATGAAGACGGCGTCGAAATAGTCGAGGTTGCGCGCATTGATCGGCCGCCCTTCGTAGCGGCTGCCCGTGCCGAGGATCGGCGTGCGGGTGATCAACTGGGAATCGGTGCGCAGGAAGGCCACATAGGCGCCGCTCTCGCGTCCGAGCCGTTCGATCACGGCCATGGCGTGATTGATCGAGTCGTGATGAAAGCCCGTCTGCACGTCGGCGATGACCAGCAGCTTCTTCTTGCCCGCATAGGGGTCCGGCATGGCCTGTCCCGGCGCCGGCGCCTGGGCGCAGACGGTCCCGGCCCCCAGCATCAGGCTGATCGCCCCCGCCAGCACCGCCAGCCACGTCTTCAACTTGCTCATCCGCTCCTCCCTGCGAAAGCATCGGAAGCGGCGAGGGTCGAAACCCCGCCGCTTCCGACCGGTGTCAGAACCGTTTGGTCAGCTCCACCGACCAGACCCGTCCGAACGGGTTGTGATTGCCCAGATCCACCGCCGTCGTGCCGCTGAGCACGATGGGCGGCTGTTCGTCGGTGAAGTTCTGCACATTCACCGCCACGCGGACGCCGTCCAGAACCCCGCCGTCGTCGAAGTCATAGGCCAGGCCAGCGTCCCAGGTCGTCCAGGCCGGAATCTCCGTGTCCGGCAGCTTGACCCCGCCGACGGTGATGGTGGCGTTGTTCAGATAGGAGCCGACATAGTTGGCCGTCACATTGGCGGTGAGGCCGTCGCGCCGGTAGTTGACGTTGAAGCGCCCCCGCTCGGACACCTGGAAGCCATAGGTGTCGAGGGCGTCGAACAGCGGACCGCCCGCCACCACGCTCTTCTCCAGGTTCAGCACCTTGGAGACGCTGGCGTTGAAGGCGAAGTCGCCGATCGAAGTCTCGTGCAGATAGTTGACCCCGAAATCCAGGCCGCTCTGCTTGACCTGGCCCAGGTTCAGCCGGCCGCCGGTGATGATGCCGACCATGGAGCAGTCGTTGATGGTCGACGGCGAGTAGACGGCGTTCGGGTCCGTCAACCACGGCCGATAGGCGGGGTTGTAGGTCGAATAGTCGCCGTTGACGCAGCTGGTCGGTTGAGGCGCAGCGATGAAGAAATCCTTGTAGAGCGCCAGGTTTTCCGGGCTCGACAGGATCAGGGTCTGGTTCGGAAGGTTCTCGATCCGGTCCTCATAGTTGACGTTGTAATAGGTCAGACTGAGCTTCAGGTCCGGCAGGTAGTTCGGGCGATATTCGCCGCCCAGAGACCAGATGGTCGCCGACTCCGGCCGCAGGCCGGCGGTGTTGCCGGTACGCGACAGGACCGCGCTCTGGCCCGAGGCCGGATTGGTCACCGGGATGTTCGGATCGTTCAGGCCGTTGCTGACATAGACGCGGTTGGTCTGGCCGACCGTCGCCGGGTTGGCCTCGATCAGCGTCGGAGCGCGGAAGGAGGTGCCCCAGCTGGCGCGAACCAGGAACTCCTCGTTCGGACGCCAGGTCAGACCGATCTTCGGATTGGTGGTGTCGCCCGCATCCGAATAACTGTCGTAACGAATGGCCGCGCTCAGATCGAGCGACTGCATCAGCGGCACGCCCTGCGCCTCCGACACGATCGGCACGAAGACCTCGGCGAAGGCGGATTTCACCTCGCGCATGCTCTTGGTGAAACGCGAAGTCTGATAGTCGCCGGCCAGGTTGAGCGTGTTCTGCGCCTTCAGATACAGCTTGTGGCGGGAGAACTCGGTTCCCGCCGCCAGACGGACCTCGCCGGCGGGCAGGCTGAACAGCGGGCCGTCGATCTTGGCCACGGCGTCGAACAGAACCGTGTCGTACTGCTGGATGAAGCCCCCGACGAGGGCGTCGGCGCCCGGCTGTGATCCCAGGAGATAGGGATTGAAGCCCCAGGAGGCGTTGCTGGCGATGACGTTGCCGACCGTCGTGTTCACCTGCGGCTGGCAGACGTTGCACGAATCCGTCTTCCCGTAGGTCAGCAGCCCCGAGAACCGATAGTCCCTGGGCAGGTCCAGTGTCATGTCGATCGAGTGGTTGATCGTCTCCTCGCGGTTGTCCTGGCTGCGCGAGACATCCGGGTTATTGAGCGAGAAGTTGTAGACCAGCGTCTGGTTCGCCGTCGGGTTCGGCATGCCCGGAATATAGTAGGGGCTGTCGGGCGTCAGCCGGATCGAGACGCGCTCGAAACCGTCGCCCGCTCGGGACGAGTTCTCACGCAGGTTATAGATGCCAGTATAGCCCAACTCGAAGCCCGGAGCGACTTCCTGGCGCAGCTTGAACATGGCCGCATGGCGTTCGCGCGCCGTGTAGAAGTCGTAGAGATACGAGGAGTCATAGAGCTCGGGCGTTCCCTGCAGCGCCAGCACGTCGGCGGCGTTGGGGATGGCGCCGTTGGTCTGCGGCAGGCCGTAGACCGTGTTGCCGATGATCAGCGCCCCAGGCGCCCCCGGATAGACAGTCGTGCCGACCAGACGATTATCATTGCCGCCGAAGGGACGCAGATCCTGCCTCATGTAATCGCGCGTGCTGCGCGGAACGCTGTCGTTCTTGTCCCAGGACCCGGCGAACATGACCCCGCCGCCTTCCCAGGTGCGGCCGATCACGCCGTCGATGACGTACTGATCGTACAGGGAGTTGACCCAGCGGCCGGTGATCTCGGCGCCGTCGTAGTTGCGGCGCGTGATGTAGTTGACCACGCCCGCCACCGCATCCGAGCCGTAGATGGCCGAGGCGCCGTCCGTGACGACCTCGACCCGCTCGATGGCGGAGAAGGGAATGAGGTTCGGGTCCGAGACCTGGGCGTTGCCGCCCTGCGGCACCACCCGGCGGCTGTCGAACAGCACCAGGGTGGCGTTGTTGCCCAGACCGCGCAGGTTGACGCCCGCCGCCCGGCCGCCCGACGACGCCAGGGTCGTGCCCTGGCTGGAGGCCTGAGGCAGGCTGGCCACCAGGGCGCTGGCGTCCTTGGCCGGCGCCTGGACCAGATCCTCACGCGTCATGCCGACCGTGGCCGACCCCACGGGAGCGACCCCGCGAATGGCCGTGCCGGTGACGACGATCGCCTCGACCTCGACCGCCTCGGGCGCCGGCGCGGCCGTCTGCTGAGCCCAGGCCGCATGGCCCGTCAGCACGACGCCGGCCGCCGTCGTTCCCATCAAAATGGCGCGCACGCGCCGTCCCCGGCTCCTTGCAGGAGCCTGGCTCATTCCTTCAATCGACACTGTCATCCTCCCCGCAAGCCTGCTGTTCTTTCTGCGCAGGCCTTTGCTTTCCCTTAGTTGTTCCCTCGATCTTCGATCTTGCGTTCGATCATTCGCCTCCTTTCGAGCAGGGCCTGCGCCCGGCTCAGGATCGGTTTGTCAATCATGCGTCCGTTGAGCGCGAAGGCGCCGACGCCGGCCATCCGCGCCGCGTCGACGATGGCCAGCGCCTCGCTGACCTCCGCCTCGCTCGGCGCGAAGACCGCGTTCAGCACCGCGATCTGCGACGGGTGGATGCAGGCCGCCCCCACATGGCCCAGCCGGCGCGAGCGGACCGCCACCTCGCGATAGCCGTCCAGGTCGTCGAAGCGCGTCGCCTGGCCGACCAGACCCAGGGGCGCGACCCCGTTGGCCGCCGCCGCGATCACCATCTGCTGACGAGGCAGGCGCAAGGTCTCCTCGCTCGGCTCCACGCCCAGGTCGCGCGCAAAATCCTCATTGCCCAGGTTGACCGCGATGATCCGCGCGCTGGCCTCGAGAATGGACGGCAAGGCCAGAAGCCCCTTCGCCGTTTCAACCAGCACCAGCAGACGGGTCGCGCCGTGCGCCACGCCAGCTTCGGTTTCTGCAGCCTGGACCAGGCGGTCGATGCGGCGGATGTCGTCCCCGCTCTCCACCTTCGGCAGCACCAGGGCGCAGACGCCGGGCCGCACGGCCGCGCGGACATCCTCCTCGATCAGCCCCGCCTCGGCGTTGACGCGCACCAGAACGTCCGCGCCCCAACGGCCGACGGCCTTGATCGCTGCGCCCAGGGCCGCCCGAGCCGTCGCTTTCAATTCCGGCGGCACGGCGTCTTCAAGGTCCAGGATGACGGCGTCCGCCTCACGCACCCGCGCGGAGCCGACATGCTTCTCCTGATGCGCCGGCACATAGAGGAGGGAGCGCCAGACGGGCGTCATGCCGCATCCTCCGTCAGAGGCAGGGCCGCATCGATGACCACGCCTTCGGAGATCAGACGGGCGGCCTCCGCCTCGTCGAAGCCGAGCTGCTCCAGGATGTCGCGCGAATGCTGGCCCAGGACCGGCGCCGGCAGACGGATCGAGCCGGGCGTGCCCGACAGGCGCGGCACCACGTGATGCATCGGCAGATGCTCGATCTCCGCATCCGGATAATCGGCCAGGATTTCACGCTCCACGACGTGCGGATCTTCCATGATCTGCGAGACGTCGTAGATCGGACCGACGGTGACCTCGGCCTCCTCCATCAGGGCGACCAGGGCCGCCTGGTCGTGTCGACCGATGAAATCGCCGATCGCGGCGTCCAGTTCTTCCACGTGCTTCAGCCGATCGGCGTTGGCGGCGAACCGGGGATCAGCCGCCAGATCCGCGCGACCGATCGCCTGGAGAATCCGCATGGCCATGCTCTGGGTCGACCCCGACAGGCTGACGTATTTGCCGTCGCGACAGCGATAGACGTTGCGCGGCGCCGAGTTGCTGGACCGGCTGCCCTCGCGGCGACGCGTCTTGCCGCTGAGGCGATAATTGGCCGCCTGCGGGCCCAGAAGGGCGAACAGGGGATCATAGAGCGGCAGGTCGATCACCTGCCCCTTGCCGTCGGGACGTTCCGCCTCGCGCAGAGCCAGCAAGGCGGCCGAGGCGCCATAGGTCCCTGCAACGCCGTCCGCCAGATACATGGGCGGCAGGACCGGCTCGCGGTCCTCGAAGCCGTTGATGGCGGCGAACCCGGACATGCCCTCGATCACCGTGCCGAAGCCCGGCCGTTTGCGGTAGGGCCCGCCCTGCCCCCAGCCGGACACGCGAACGATCACCAGGCGAGGATTGAGCGCGTGCAGAACCTCGGGGCTCAGGCCCATCTTCTCGAGCACGCCCGGCCGGAAGCTCTCGACGAGGATGTGCGCGGTGGGGACCAGCTTGCGAAAGATCTCACCGGCGCGCGGATTGCGCAGATCCAGACCCAGGCTCTTCTTGTTGCGGGCGTAGATCTTCCAGTGGGTGGAGACGCCTTCGGTCTTCCAGCCGCGCAGGGTGTCCCCGGCGGGCGGCTCGACCTTGATCACCTCGGCGCCGAAGTCGCCCAGGATCTGGGTCAGGACGTTGCCGGCGAACAGTCTGGACAGGTCCAGCACCCGCACCCCGTCGAGCGGTCCGACGGCGTCCGGCTGATAGTCCCGCTGACGCAGACCCGGTTTGAGCGACGACGCGTCAGTCATTGCCGGTCGCCAGGAAGTCGGCGATGTCCCAATAGCCTGTGCGCGGCATCGGCACGTCGCCGCGCGTGCGCACTTCCAGCAGGAAGGGGCCGCGCTCGGCCATGGCGGCGCGGACGCCCGCTTCCAGATCGGCCGGCTCCTCGATCAGCGCCGACTTGATGCCGAACGACCTGGCCAAAAGCTGGAAGTCGGGATTGTAGAGTTCGCCGTCCGGCGACCGGAATTCCGTGCCGTACTTGTTGTTGAAATAGGTCGAACCGACGGTGCGGATGGTCGAGTAGCAGAAGTTGTTGAACAGGACCCACAGCACGGGAATGTCCAGTTCGACCGCCGTGGTCAACGCGCCCAGCACCGACATCAGACCACCGTCCCCGACGAGGCCCAGCACCTTGCGATCGGGCGCGCCCATGGCGGCGCCGACGGCGGCGGCGGGAGAATAGCCCATGGTCGCCATGCCGCCGCTGGTCAGGAAGCCGTTGCGGCCCTGGATCTCCAGTTGCTGACCGGCGCCGTTCTTGTTCCAGCCCACATCCGTCACGAAAATGGCGTCTGCGGGCGCCGCATCGGACAGCACCTTAAGCAGCCGCGCCGGATGGATCGGCTTGGTGTCGATCTCCTGCGTCTCCTTCAGCTCTTCGCGCCAGGCGGCCTTGCGCTGGTCCAGCAGGGCGCGCTGGGCCTCGACGGCCGCCTGCGGGCGGGGCTGATCGCCGAGGGCGGCTGACAGTTGCGTCAGGGTCGCCCGCGCGTCGCCGACGATGCCGACGTCGACCGGATAGCTCTTGCCGATCTCCTGCGGGTCCAGATCGATCTGGATCAGCGTCGTGCCGGGAATGTTGAAGGTGTGCTCGGGCCGCCAGGAGCTGCAGTCAGCCTCGCCGAAGGCCGTGCCGACGGCCAGGATGACGTCGGCCGTGCGCGCCGTATCGTTGGCGACGCGCGCGCCCCAGATGCCGGTCGTGCCGACCGACAGCGGATGGCTTTCCGGAAAGACGCCCTTGCCGACCAGGGTGGTCGCCACCGGCGCGCCCAGTTGCTCAGCCAGAGTCTCCAGCGCCTCATAGGCGCCCGACAGAGCCACGCCGTTGCCGGCGAAGATCACCGGATTGGCGGCGGCCTTCAGCAGGGCGGCGGCCTCGGCCACGCCTTCGGCGTCGCCCATGGGGCGGGCGAAGTTCGGGCGGCGCGAACGCGTCTGGGCCTCGGCCGAAATCTTCTGGGCGAAGACGTCCATCGGGATGTCCAGCAACACCGCGCCGGGTCGGCCCGTCTGGGCGATGTTCAGGGCCCGGTGCATCACGTCCGGCAGGTGGCGGGCGTCATCCACGCGCCAGACCCGCTTGCAGATCGGCCTGAAGATATCGCCCTGGGAAGCGTCGGCGTGCAGGCGCATGCTCTGATGCGCCTCGCGCGGGTGGTGATAGGTCGGCGTGTTGCCGGTGATGACCAGCATCGGCGTTCCATCCATCGCCGCCGAGGCGACCCCGGTGACGGTGTTGGTCAGTCCGGGCGACAGGTGGACGTTGATCACCGCCAGCTTGCGCGAAACCCGGTAGTAGGCGTCGGCCGCGTGGACCGCCTGCTGCTCATGGCGGAAGGAGACATACTCGATGCCCAGCCGGTCGCAGGCGTCGATCAAGGCGTAGTTGGTATGGCCGCACTGGCCGAAGACCTTCTCGACGCCTTCTTCCTTGAGGCACTGCGCCATGAAGATGGCGGCGGTTACGCTGTCTGCTGACATATCCAAATCCATCACAGGGTGATCGTGACGAGACGCTCTTCGGTCATCTCGCGCATGGCGTAGCGGGGGCCTTCGACCCCGACGCCGCTGTCCTTGACGCCGCCGAAAGGCATCAGATCGACGCGGGTGCTGGAGGCTTCGTTCAGGTGCACCACCCCGACGTGCAGACGCTCTGCGGCCTTCAGGGCGCGGCTCAGGTCGCGAGTGAACAAACCCGCCGCCAGGCCGAAGGGGGTGGCGTTCACACGCTCGATCGCTTCATCCAGCGTGTCGAACGGCAGGATGGTCAGGACCGGGGCGAAGATCTCCTCGCACAGCACCTTCGATCCAGGATCGACCTCGGCCAGGACGGTGGGGGCCAGCACCGCGCCGCGCCGTTCGCCGCCCGCCAGCACCCTGGCGCCCTTCGCCTCGGCCTCACGGACCCAGGCCTCGGCGCGCGCGGCCTCGGCCTCGCTGATCATCGGGCCGACATCGGTAGAGTGGTCGCGCGGGTCGCCCACCTTGAGCGCGGCGACCTGGGCCAGGAACATCGGCAGGAAACGCTCCAGGACCGACCGCTCGACGAACAGTCGCTGGGTCGAGGTGCAGGCCTGGCCCTGACGGCGGAAGCCGGACTGGGCGCAACGAACGGCCGCCCGCTCCAGATCGCCGTCGGCGCAGACGATGGTGGCGGCGATGCTGCCCAGCTCCAGAGCCGTGGCGCGCATGCCCCTGCCGGCCTGGATCGCCTTGCCGACCGGCGTGCTGCCGGTGAAGGTGAAGAAGTCCACGCCGGGATGGGCGGCCAGCGGCGCGCCCACATCGGCGCCGCCGCCATGAACCAGGTTGATCAGCCCACCAGGAATCCCCGCCTCGAGCATCAGCTCGAACAGACGCGTCGCCGCCAGAGGCGTGGCGACCGGCGGCTTGAACACCACGGCGTTGCCCGAAGCCAGGGCGGGCGCGACCTTGTGCGCCACCATGTTCAGCGGCGAGTTGAACGAGCTGATGCCCCCGACCACCCCCCGCGGCGCGCGCAAGGTATAGGCCATGCGCCCCGACTGACCGGCCGCGCCCTGGATCGGCACGATCTCGCCGGTCAGGCGCCGACCTTCCTCGGCCGACACACGGAACGTCTCGGCGGCGCGGGAGACTTCATTGTCTGAATCCTTCCACGGCACGCCGGACTCGGCGACGATCGTCGCGGCCAGCGCCTCGCGATCATCCAAGATCAGGTCGGCCACACGGTGCAGCAGGCGACTGCGCTCGTAAGGCTCGACACGGACGGCGGCGAAGGCGGCGCGGGCGGCCGCAACCGCCGCGTCGACCTGAGCTGCGGCGGCCGAACGGACGCGCCCCAGCGCCTCGCCGGTCCACTTGTCGGTCACCGGGATCACGGGGCCTTCGCCCTCGATCCACCGGCCGTCGATCAGCATCCTGATGTCGTATTGATCCTGCATTCTCTCTTCCCTGTCCCTCGCCTCTCCGGGCGTTGGGACCTTGCCGAACCGCGAGCGACCTCGCGATCCGTCTTGTGAGTGGTAACAATCGCCACACTGAAGGAATAGTGACGTTTGCTGTTTCGATAGGTAACGTTTCCTTATGTATGGGGCAGCTGCCGTCGCCCTCCCGGAACGCGTCGAGGCGGATGAAAGATGAAGTTCGAATTCCTGATGACCCTCAACTCCGTCCTGAGGCACGGCAGTTTCGCCAATGCCGCCGACGACGTGGGCCTGACCGCCAGCGCCGTCAGCCTGCAGATGAAACGGCTGGAGGAATATCTGGGTCAGCCGCTCTTCGACCGCTCGGGGCGGTCTGTCCGCCCCACTCCTCTCGCGGTCGAACTGGCTGAAAACGTGCGCGGCGCTCTCGACGCCATGGAGGAGGCGCGCACGCGCCATGCCGCAGCCCTGACCGGCCGGGTCGTCATCGGCGCCATCCGCTCGCTGCAACCCACGATGATCCCACTGGTGCTGCGCGAGATCGGCGGACGGCACCCGAGCCTCAGCGTGCGCGTGATCCAGGGCGACTCGGGCGAGCTTCTGGAGCACCTCAAGGCGGGACGGCTGGACGGCGCCGCCCTGGTGCGCCCGACGTCCGGCGGATCAAGCCGCCTTTACTGGCAGGACCTCGAACAACAGCCCTTCGTATTCGTCGCGCCGCCCGACAGCATCGAAACCACGGCGGAGGCGCTCATCAGCCGCTACGACTGGATTCAGTTCGACACCTCGCTCACCAGCGGCCGCACCGCCGCCAGCTATCTGCATCGACTGTCCCCGGGAACGCGCCCGCGCTTCGAACTGGAGTCGATCGAGGCCGTCCTGGCCATGGTTTCGGCCGGGCTCGGCGTCTCCATCATTCCGCGCCTGCCGACCAGTTCGCGGGTACGGGCTCCGGTGCGCCAGATCCGCCTCGACGACGATACCCCGACACGCAAGATCGCCTTCGTGTGCCGCAGCGGCGACGCCGACAACCGTCGCGTCATGGCGATCCGCGACGCCTTCGCAACCGGCTACGGCGTCACGCGCGACGAGTGATCAACCGCCCGTCGACGTGGCTTCGCCCTTGCCCAGATTGGCTGCGAGATAGTCGGAGACGTCATAGAGATCGTCCTCGGCCGCCGTCATGCCCTTGGCCATCATGCGGCCGATGACTTCATTCCACTCATCCTGGGTGTGCCGCTGGGAGGCGAATATGCCGACCGAATGGCATTGTCCGCAGACCTGCTGGGTCAGAGCTCGCCCTTCGCCTTCGGGCAGGCCAGAAGCCGTGGGCGCAGGCGACGATGGCGGAGCCGCCCTGTCGTCCTGCCGCGTCATGGCCGCCGCCCCCACCGCGAAGGTCAATGCAGTTGCACCGGCCAGACCAACGAACAGAAAACGCATCCCGTTCTCCCCTCTTACGACTACAACAGGAGAGGAGTTATGCATCGGCCTCGCCTCCCGGCTAGAGGGCTTGCTTCAGAATAGCCGGGAGGCGAGGCCGATCGAAGCGGTCAACCCCGTTGGCGGTAGAGGTCTCCTCGCCGCGTCATCGTTGCAACATTCCACTCAAGGGGCGGGTATTAGTCGGCCGCCGCCGCACTCCACCCCCACGCCTCCATCATCACCTGGAACAGGCGGGTGTTGGGGAAGTAGCCTCGGACGCCGTCGGCGCCGGCGCCGATGGCCAGGGCCGGGACTTCCTCGGCCGTGTGGGTGCGATTGACCAGGACGTTCTTCAGCCGGACCACATCGTCGTCGCCTCCGGCGGCCTTCCAGGCTTCGTAGCCCTCCAGAACCGGCTCGCCGCGCCGTCCGCCGTCGACCTGCAGGCCGAAGGAGTGGTCGGCGGTGAACAGCAGCAGGGTGTCGTCGAGATCGACGCGCCCCTCGACCTCGGCGATCAGACGGTCGAAGTCCGCGATGTTCTGCAGCCCCTTGCGGACGTCATCCGTATGCGCGTCCCATTCGACCACGAGCAGATAGCCCTCGGGGGCGGCCTGCAGCAGGTCCAGGGCCCTCAGGGTCGCCGCGCGCACGTCCATCCGATCGGCCACGACCACCGGCCGGGCGTTCGAGGCGGGCGCTTCGTCCAGGCGGGCGTAGATGGGCCGCTCATGCGCCTGGCTCAGGGCGTCGAAGCTGGTCCCCCTCGCGGCCAGTTGCTCGCCGATCTTCTGACGGCCGGCGCCGAACAGGACGTCCACCCCGTCGCCGAAGCGCGGCGAGAAGGCCTGAGGGAAGATTTCGCCCCACTTGCCGCGATCGTTCGAGTGGGCGTAGGTCGCCGCAGGCGTGGCGTCGGCGATCGACTGGCTGGAGATCACGCCGGTGCGCAGGCCGCGTTCCTCGGCGTACTCCAGCAGGGTCTTGGCCGAGGCGCCGTCCTGACGGCCGCGCACGGCGTCGGCGGTCTGGCTGATCACCCCGTTGCGCGTCTTCACCCCCGTCATGATCGAGGACATGCCGTTGGCCGAGTCCGAGACGAACTGATCGACCGGCGAGGTTTCGCTCAGCCCCAGGTGGGGCCATTGCTGGATGTGCAGCTTCATCGGCTCGCCATGAGCCACCAGGCTGGCGGCGTTGAGCGAGGAGACGCCCGCCGCATCGGCCAGGAAGAGGATGACGTTCTTTGCCCGTCCCGGAGCCGCGACATCCCGAGAAGGCGCATGAGCCTGCGCCGTATCCTGCGCCCATGCCGGCGCGGCGAAAGCGGTGGCGGCCAGCGAGGCCGAAAGCGCGGAAACCAGCAGCCGGCGCGCGAGGTTCGTCATGGGAAAATCCAATCCTGAATGAGATGAAGTTGAGGGCGGTGGCGCTACTTCGCGCTGCCCACGCACGGCGCCCCGTCAGGCCCGACATCGCCATCGCAAAGCCGGAGCGGCGGCAAGCTTTCGACCGGTTCGCGCAGGGTCTTGGTCCTATCCGCCGCCCGGACGACGTCCACGGCGTCATAGAGCACGCCCGACACCGTATAGGCGCGATAGCGCAGCCGTCCGGCCTCCACGTCGATGGTCTGATACATCTGGGTGTCGGCCGCCACGCGGTCCGGCTGGGTCAGGGCGCGGTCGTTCAGACCGTACATCTTCGGCCCTGCGACAGAGACGACATAGACGGGTCCCTGGGCCGCGCCCTGCGCACGCCGGGCCTCGCCCGACGCCTTGCCGTCGCCATCGGTGATCCGGCTGTAGCAGTGATCGTGGCCCTGAAGGACCATGTCGACGTTGCGCGCGCGGTAGATCGGCTCCCAGGCGGCCATCAGGGCCTCGGTGTCGTTGGGACGGGCGCAGGTGTAGATCGGCTGGTGCTGGATGACGATGTTCCAGCGGGCCGTGCTCGACGCCAGGGTCCGGTCCAGCCAGCGGGTCTGGGCGTCCAGCGCATCCAGACTGGTTCCCGCCGTGCCGTCCAGGACGATGAAGCGCACGCCCTGATAGTCGGTGTAGTAGCTGGTCTCGACGACGCCCTCGGCGCCGTTCTCCGGCAAGGCGAACTGGGCGGCCCACAGCGGCCCGAGCCGGCGTCGGCCGTCATCGTCGTCGCTGTATTCATGATTGCCGGCCGCCGGTATCTGCGGAACCATGGCGTAGCCGTAGCCGCCGGCCGCCGTCCACTCGCCCCACTCCCAGTCATGGGATCGTCCGGTCAGATCGCCGGCGTGGATCACCACGTCCGGCGACGTGCGCATCAGACCCGCACGGATGGTGCGGGCGCCCTTGGACAGGATGCTGTTCTGGGTATCGCCGAAATAGAGGATGCGGAACGGCGCCGCTTCATCTGCAGCCGTCCGGAAACTCAGCCATTCGGACCAGCCGTCGGCGCCCTTGACCCGATAGAGATAACCCGCACCCGGCTTCAGGTCCGTGAAGCGGACGGTGTGGTAACGCCCCTGCCCGCCCCGCACGACGCCGTCCGTCGACAGACCGTCGACGGTTCGCGCCCGGCTTTCGAAGGCGGGGCCGTCGATCGCTTCCACAATCTCGGCTACGGCGTCCGCCTGACGGGCGTCGGTCCGCCAGGCCACGGCCATCTGACGCGCAGCATCCGCGCCAGGACTCAGGACCACACGGTCCGGAAGACCCGACGGCGCCCACGCAGAGCGCGCGACGCCGGCCACGTTCTGCGCCGCCGCCGGAACAGCCAGACCGAGCGCCATGACCAGTCCGGCCGAAAGGAAGAGGGTTCGCTTGAACATGAGACGCCCCGTTCAAATGAGCGGCCGCGCGGGCCGAGGGAGATTCTGTTGAAGGAGAGCGCGACCGTCCGCCGCCAGGGAGAAGGAACGGCGAACGGTCGCTAAGCCGGTCCTAGAAGTTCAGGCGCAGGCCGATCATGTAGCGGGCGCCGAAACGCTCGTATTCGGAGACGCGCCAGGTTTCGCCCTGGTAGCGAACGCCCGGCTCGTTCAGCAGATTGTTGGCGTCGAAGTAGATTTCGGCGTTGTCGTTGAAGGCGTAGCTGGCCTTGAAGTCGAGCCGGCCGACTTCATCCCAATAGCTGTCGCCGACGATGTCGCCGCCGCCCAGACCGTCCAGCCACTCGGTGCGGTACTGCCAGCTGATGCGGCTTGAGAAGCCGTAACGCTCATAGGACAGGGCGGCGTTGTAGATCATGTCCGACGCGCCCGGCAGGCCGACCTTGCGGCCGTCCGGCGTGGTGGCTTCCGACTCGTTCAGCGTTAGGTTGGCGCGCACGCCGAAGCCCGCAGCCCAGTCCGGCAGGCCCAGACGCTCGGCGAAGGGCTCCATCGTCTGCGAGTAGGAGAACTCCAGGCCGCGGATGAAGCCGTCGCCGCCGTTGTCGATGGTGAAGTAGGTATAGCCCGAGCGATCATAGCCCGGCACGTTCAGGGCGTCGCTGCCGTACGGCGTCCGCTCGATATCGAACAGGACGTCGCGGAGGTCCTTGTAGTAGACGCCGGCCGACAGGAAGGCCCCGCCCGGACGATACCATTCGAAATAGGCGTCGAAACCGATCGACTTCTCGGGACCGGCGTAGGGGTTGCCGCCGCTGATCTCGCCATCCTCGTCGCTGATGCTGTAGTTCGGGCGCAGGTCGGTATAGTCGGGACGCGCGGCCCCGGTGTTGGCCGACAGGCGCAGCTTCATCTCGTCGTTGATGTCCCAGTTCAGGTGCAGGCTGGGGAAGACCTCAAGGTTGTCGTCCTTGAACTCCAGTGGTTCGAAGGGACCGTCCTCTTCCATCTGCACCAGGGCCTGGCTGGTGTTCTCGACACGCTCGGCGCGCAGACCGGCGACCACATTACCCCAGTTGAAATAGGTGGTGGCCATGGCGTAGCCGGCGATGACCGACTCGCTGACCTTGTAGTAGTTCTCATTGGCGACGTCGGGCTTGTCGACCGCGTTGGGCTTCAGACGGTTCCACAGGTCCCAGGCGCCCTTTTCCGAGTGGTAGCGGAAGGCGTAGCCCAGCGGCAGCTTACCCTTGTAGGGGGTGTTGAGCGCGAAATCGTCAGTGGTCGGCAGGGCGACGCCCGCCGCCGCCAGCGCGGCAGCCGTGATCTCCAGCCGCGAAGAATTATTCTCCTTGGTGCGGTCATCGTACTGGAAGCCGAAGGCCAGTTCCGTCGGCAGACCGAACAGGTCGATGTCGCGGGTCAGGTCCAGGCGCGCCGTATAGGCCTTGGTCTGAGCTAGGCTGGCGTTCACGCGCATGTTGACGAAGTCGTAGTCCTGAGGATCAAGCGAGCGCTTGATCTCGCCCTGGCTGAAGGAGCCGTCGGGATTGACGATGGTGTCATACAGCCGGACGCTGTGGTTCTCGCGGTCGGTGAAGTCATAGACCACGGTCGGACGGCGATTGTTCGGGCTCTTCCAGGTCGAGTTGAAGGACGGGCCGCCGTCGCTCTTGGCGTCCGTGTAGTTCAACCGCCAGGAGGCGTTCCAGCCGCCGAACCGCTGATCCCCGCCCAGGGTGGTGGTGAAGATGCTCTGCGTCGTGTGGTTGACGTTCAGCGTGCTGTCGAGGTCGACGTTGTAGATCGTGCCCCGCGTCGCCGTATTGCCGGTGCGGACATCGGCGTAGCCGTTGGATATCCCCGCCTTGTTGGTGGCCACGGCGCCGTCGTCGAAGTCGAACTCATGCGCGTTGCGCATCTCGTCGTCGGTGAACTCGGTGTAGATGCTGCTCAGGAAGAAGCGGTGATCATCCGACGGGCGATAGTCCAGGCGACCTGAATAGGCGGTGTTGCTGCGCGTCAGACGGTAGAGCTTGTTCTGGTGCGCGTCGGCCCAGGTGCGGGTCTCGAAGCCCGGCTCCTGGTCTTCCTTCGCCGTTTCCCAGTCAGTCTCGAAGTTGTCGGTGACCATCTCGCGCTCATAGCGCGAGGCCGACAGCAGGACGCCGAAGCGACCGTCGGCGAAGGTGTTCGAGATGAAGCCGCCGGCGTTGTACTGGGCGCCGCCGCCCAGATCGTTATAGCCCAGCCCCAGATCGGCCGCGGCCATCAGACCCGGATAGTCGAAGGCGCTGCGCGTGATGATGTTGATGTTGCCCGCCAGGGTCTCGCCCGGCATGGCGGCCGTCACGGCCTTGCGCGCCTGCACCGAGCTGGCGATGGCGGCCGGAATGGTGTCGAGGCGGGCGGTGCGGCCCGAGGGGCTGATGACGTTGACCCCATCGAAGGCGATGGTGGTCCAGCGCGACGGGGCGCCGCGCAGGTTGACGTAGCGCTCCTGGCCCTGGTCGCGCTCGACGGCGATGCCCGGCAGGCGGCTGAGGGCCGCAGCGATGTTCTGGTCGGGGAAGCGGCCGATGGCGTCGGCGGCCACCACGTTCACCAGCGACGTCGACGAGCGCTGGATCTGCAGCGCGGCGGCTTCCGATTCAGCCATGGGGCGCGAGGCCGTGACGACGACGTCGGCCACCGACGACGCGCCGGTGTCGATCGCCAGGGCGGCCGTCACAGGCGTGACGGCGTCGGCGGCGATGTCGATCTCCATGCGATGGGTGACGCGGCCGACATAGGCGATGCTCAGGGTATGGCGCCCCACCGGCGCCCGCTGCAGCGTGAAGCGCCCTTCGCGGTCGGTCACGGCGACCTGGCTGTAGCCATCGATGCGCACCTCGGCGCCGACCAGATAGCTCCGCCCGTCGGCGTCGGTCACGACGCCGCTGACCTGGCCCGCGTCGGCGACAGCAACGGCGGCGGAAACGCCTTCGTCAGCAACAGCCGCAGCGGGCGTCAGACCCAGGCCAAGTCCAATTGAAGCCGCGCCGCAAAGCAGCATCGACTTGAGGCGAGTGTTGGTCATGTTCGGCATCCCCCGAGAACGATTGTCTTTCGGGGCGCCGATCTAGCGCTATAGCCGAGCTTGCGGGGTTATAGTTTTGAAGCCGTTTCATCCATATTGTGTTTACATTCGTTGGTGCAGGGATCTTATTTTTAGGAAATGAGAATCACTCGCAGACCAAACCCGCAACGCCAAACCATTCAAAGATCCAGAAAAAACAAAACAACAACTCAAGGACGTCTATGTTTTATTAGATCTCCGTCTCAACTCCACACCACATTCAACCGAGCAGACTGTCGTTTCCTTAGAACCAAGTTACGCCACCGTTGTCTCGCAACGACCGGCACGAGAAGCGACCCAGGTGGATACCAACGAGTTTCTGCATGAGGCGGTCGGGCGTGGCCCTTCTCCTTAGCCATTGAAGGGCGACCTCGGACGTCCCCGCGATCCGACGGAACGTCGCGATCAGATGCAGCGTTTCGGGCGAACTCGAGCCAGGAGACGCCGCATGCCCATTCCCCAAGCGCCTGCCGCCCCGGCGCCTCGCAAGGGCATGCCCAGCCCCGAGCTGGACCGGCCGACCTTCGAAGCCCGCTTCCGCAGCCGGTTCGCGGACCCCGTCTTCGATCCCCTGCGCGACGAGATCGATCGTCTGGCCGCTGCGGCCTGGGACGGTTACATCGGCGGGCGCAAATCGCCGCTGACGCGCCCCGCCGGTCCCGGCTTCGCCGAGCCGGATTATGAGCTGGCGCTGGACTGGCTGAACGCCCACGCGGCCGTGCGCGACGCCCAAGCCCGACACGAGGATGCTTCCGCCCCTGCGCGCATCCTGATCATCAACGCCTCCAGCCGATCCGAGCACACCTGCCCCGGCGAGATGTCCAAGAGCTGGCGCCTGGTCCAGATCGCCCGGGAGGTCGTGGAGGGCCACGCGGGGATGGAGACCGAGGTCCTCGACCTGTCGCGGCTGGCGTCGGAGTACGGGCGAGAGATTCATCCCTGCAAGGCCTGCTTCTCCACGGCGGCGGCGCTCTGCCACTGGCCGTGCAACTGCTATCCCAACTACAGCCTGGGTCAGGTTCACGACTGGATGAACTACATCTATCCGATGTGGGTGCGGGCGCACGGCGTCCTGATCGTCACCCCGGTCAACTGGTATCACGTCTCCAGCCCGTTCAAACTGATGATGGACAGGCTGGTCTGCGCCGACGGCGGCAACCCGGATCCGACCAAGACCCACGGCAAGACGGTCGCCCTGGCCAAGACGCTGGAACTGGCCGGGTGGCCCTACCCCCGCCACCTGGCGGGCCGTCGCTTCGCCCTGGTCGTCCACGGCGATGTCGAGGGGGCCGAAAACGTGCGCCGCTCCCTGTCCGACTGGCTGGCCTCGATGAAGCTGTCATCGGCCGGCCCCGAGGCCGAGATCGACCGCTACATCGGCTACTGGCAGCCCTACGCGACCAGCCATGACGCGCTGGATCGCGACCAGGCCGTTCAGGACGAAGTCCGACTGGCGGCGGAAGAACTGGCCCGCGCCGTTCAGGCCCAGCGCGCCGGCGGCTCAGACGCCTCCGAGCAAGGCCTGGAAGCCCCACGCCAGAAATAGGGGAGCGCCCGGCGCCGTATGGAACGGGTCGTCCGCCTTCTTCAGCATTCCCGGCCCTTGGGCAGATCCCCAAAAGCAGCAACCCCCGGAGCGAGAGCTACGGGGGTTTAGTGATGCTTGGGTGCGGGAGCAGGATTTGAACCTGCGACCTTCAGGTTATGAGCCTGACGAGCTACCGGGCTGCTCCATCCCGCGGCAAGGCGGTGCGTAAAGGAAGAAAGGTTCGAGAAATCATTCATGTGTGTCGGGTAGACCCGGCGGCGACCTACTCTCCCGCGCCTTAAGACGAAGTACCATCGGCTCTGGAGGTCTTAACGACCGAGTTCGGAATGGGATCGGGTGGGGAACCTCCGACAGAGCCACCAGGTCAACCCGACACACACGAATGAAATGAGAAGATATCGTCTTTTGATTTCGGCAAGTAAAAACCGAATGAGTTTTGCTGAGAAACGATCAAGCCGATCGGATTATTAGTACCAGTAAGCTTCACACGTCACCGCGCTTCCACACCTGGCCTATCAACGTGGTAGTCTTCCACGATCCTCAGCGAAGCCTTGTTTTGAGGTTAGTTTCCCGCTTAGATGCTTTCAGCGGTTATCTATTCCATACTTAGCTACCCTGCTGCGCGGCTGGCGCCACGACAGGTCCACCAGAGGTATGTCCATCCCGGTCCTCTCGTACTAGGGACAGATCCTCTCAAGCTTCGAACACCCACGGCAGATAGGGACCAAACTGTCTCACGACGTTCTGAACCCAGCTCACGTACCACTTTAAACGGCGAACAGCCGTACCCTTGGGACCTGCTCCAGCCCCAGGATGTGATGAGCCGACATCGAGGTGCCAAACTTTGCCGTCGATATGGACTCTTGGGCAAAATCAGCCTGTTATCCCTAGAGTACCTTTTATCCGTTGAGCGATGGCCCTTCCACGCGGGACCACCGGATCACTATGGCCGACTTTCGTCTCTGCTCGACTTGTCAGTCTCGCAGTCAGGCTAGCTTATGCCATTGCACTCGACGACCGATTTCCGACCGGTCTGAGCTAACCATCGCGCGCCTCCGTTACACTTTGGGAGGCGACCGCCCCAGTCAAACTACCCACCACGCCATGTCCCGGGACCGGATAACGGCCCTCGGTTAGACGTCAACGACAGTAAGGGTGGTATTTCAAGGATGGCTCCACCAGAGCTGGCGCCCCGGCTTCATAGCCTCCCACCTATCCTACACATACGGTCGCTAACGCCAAGGCGAAGCTATAGTAAAGGTTCATAGGGTCTTTCCGTCTGACCGCGGGAACCCCGCATCTTCACGGGGAATTCAATTTCACTGAGCCTGTGCTGGAGACAGTGGGGAAGTCGTTACGCCATTCGTGCAGGTCGGAACTTACCCGACAAGGAATTTCGCTACCTTAGGACCGTTATAGTTACGGCCGCCGTTTACCTGGGCTTCAGTTCGGAGCTTTCACTCCTCCCTTTAACCTTCAGGCACCGGGCAGGCGTCAGACCCTATACGTCGCATTGATGCTTCGCAGAGCCCTATGTTTTTGCTAAACAGTCGCTACCCCCTGGCTTGTGCCACTCATTCCTGGTTGCCCAGGGTGAGTCACGCTTTTTCCGAAGTTACGCGTGCAATTTGCCGAGTTCCTTCAGCACAGTTCTCTCAAGCGCCTTGGTATACTCTACCTGACCACCTGTGTCGGTTTCGGGTACGGTCTCTGCTGGAGTTATTTCCAGGGACAACGCCACCGCCGGGAACAATCCAATAAGCCCCGACGACTTATGCCATCCGTCACTTCCAGCTGGTGCAGGAATATTTACCTGCTTCCCATCGACTACGCTTTTCAGCCTCGCCTTAGGGGCCGACTAACCCTGCGCAGATTAGCTTTACGCAGGAACCCTTGGTCTTTCGGCGACAGTGTTTCTCACACTGTTTATCGTTACTCATGTCAGCATTCTCACTTCCGATACCTCCAGCCAACCTCACGGTTGACCTTCACAGGCTTACGGAACGCTCCGCTACCGCTTGCAGTAAACTGCAAACCCATATCTTCGGCGCATGGCTTTAGCCCCGTTACATTTTCCGCGCAGGATCGCTTGATCAGTGAGCTGTTACGCTTTCTTTAAAGGATGGCTGCTTCTAAGCCAACCTCCTGATTGTCAAAGCAATCCCACATCGTTTCCCACTTAGCCATGACTTGGGGGCCTTAGATGATGGTTAGGGTTGTTTCCCTTTTCACGACGGACGTTAGCACCCGCCGTGTGTCTGCCCGATAGTACTCCTGGGTATTCGGAGTTTGGTTAGTATTGGTACCGCTCGCGCAGCCCGCAACCATCCAGTGCTCTACCCCCCAGGGTATTCGTCGGACGCTCTACCTAAATAGATTTCGCGGAGAACCAGCTATGTCCAGGTTTGATTGGCCTTTCACCCCTATCCACAAGTCATCCCAGAATTTTTCAACATTCACGGGTTCGGACCTCCAGTAAGTGTTACCTTACCTTCATCCTGCTCATGGATAGATCACCTGGTTTCGGGTCGTCATACGTCGAACTTAGCGCCCTATTCAGACTCGCTTTCGCTGCGCCTACACCTAACGGCTTAAGCTTGCTCGACACATGAAGTCGCTGACCCATTATACAAAAGGTACGCCGTCACCGCGCTTGGCGGCTCCGACTGCTTGTAGGCTTCCGATTTCAGGATCTGTTTCACTCCCCTTGTCGGGGTGCTTTTCACCTTTCCCTCACGGTACTTGTTCACTATCGGTCGTAGAGGAGTACTTAGGCTTGGAGGGTGGTCCCCCCATGTTCAGACAGGATTTCACGTGTCCCGCCCTACTCGAGTCTCTTGCTGTTTGACGTCTACGGGGCTGTCACCCGCTATGGCCGGACTTTCCATTCCGTTCGACTTTATTTCACAAGAGCACTGGCCTGGTCCCGGTT